>CAZKFN010000063.1:0-14402 GCA_964552035.1 uncultured Flavobacteriales bacterium | reverse complement strand
TAAGCCAACTTGCCTGCCAAAGTATTATTTCTCCAGAATTTTTTGCCAAAAACCTCAAAATGAGATTTGTTCATGTTGCTTGCTTGTATTTGCTCTAATTCTTTTAATCGCTCAAATTTCAAATGAACGCCAAGGGCATAATCCTTAGATCGTGTATTTGTATAATATACCTCAGCTAAAGGTATTAAAGCATTTCCTACTGCTAATCTTGCATATCCATTGTATAACTTTACTAAAGGCTCTCCTTTAATTCTAGCAGGAGCGATGGGGCTTACTTCAAAGGATACGGGTAGTTTTTTTCCAAAAAATTGATAGTCTAATTTGGTGTCTAGTTTAAATGTATCGTCAATTTCTGGTTGTATGCTTATTTTATTAACATCAATTAAAGTAGGTTCATAAGATTTAACCACCCTAAAAGTATCTCTCGGCACCCATTCTTCCTGAGCAAATAGTGAGGTGCTAATAAGAAGAAGTAATAGTCCAATATTTATCTTTCTTATTTTCATTGGTTACCTCCTTCATTTTCGGTTTCTTTCTTGCCGTCATCATCTTTATATTGATACATATCTATTTCAATTGGGTCTGGCTTTTCTTCCTTATCTTTTAATTCTTCTTCAGCATTTATAATTTCCAACTTTTTTCTTGCAACTTCTATTAACTCTTCATCATCTGCATTCTCTATCACCGATTCAAGAGTTAATTTTGCATTGTAAGTATCCTCTTTGGTAAGAAAGTTATCGGCTAATAATATAAATCCTTTTGCAATCCAATAGGGTTGAGAAGGAGATTGATTCAAGATGAGATAAATTATAGAATCAGAAGACTCGTACATTTGATGATTAGAATAGCTTTCTGCTAAAATATATTTAGCTTCAGCTCCATATTTCGTGCTTAATCTAGATAAAGTATCCAAGTATATTTTTGCTGAATTTAGGTTACCTTTCTCCAAACGAGTTTTTGCCATGGTCATTTGAGCTTTTTGCCACAAGTTTGCATCTATCAATTCTCCTTCTAATATTTTTTCAGCATAAATAGAAGCATTTTCACTTTCTCCTTTTTCTAAATAGATTTCCATTAAAGTTACATAAGCTTCTTCAATAACATCTTGGCGTTCAACTATAGAAATCAATTCTTTATAGGTAGCAATTGCCTTATCGGTTTGAGCTGAATTTCTATACATTGGTGCTAAATATTGCAAAGCTTTTTCATAAAATTTATTAGGCGCTTTTTCAACTACTTCTTCAAAATGCTTAATGGCCTGAATTTCATCCTTTGCCATCATAGAGCAATAAGCATAGTAATAATTTGCATTCAGCTTAAAAATTCCATTGGGATATCTAGTCATGTAGTTGATGAAATCTCTTTGGGCTTTTTCGCAATCTCCTTTTAAGAAATTATTTTCGGCTACAGCATAAGAAGTCGAGTCCAATTGCGCTTCACTAACGTTTGCAAAACTTACTCCTGCAATATAATCTTCATAAGCTTGAACATTGCCTTTATCAATATAAATCATTCTAATTTTATCCAGAGCTTCCTTAGCTTCTATAGAAGAAGGAAAAGTTTTAACCACTTTATCTAATGCATTTAAAGCCAAATCATCTTCATTTCTGTTATAGTGAATTAATCCTACTTTTAAATAAGCATCAGACAAATAATTACTTTTAGGGAATTGGTCAATCAACCGATTGTAATAAGCCAAAGCGTCTTCATCTTCGTTAAGTGTTAAATGTGTTTTTCCGAGTTCAGATAAAGCATCATCCAGATAATTTGAGTTGGGTTTATTATTTACCAATGAAGTTAATGAAGCGGTTTTTGCTTTATAATTCCCCAACACTCCATTGGATATAGCAGATTGCAAAATGGCGTAATCTGAATTTCTCATGTCCATCTTTGCTGATTCATTATAATATTCTACCGCTTTACCATACTCCTTATTGATAAAGTAACTGTCTCCTAAACGCAAATAAGTATCGTTGATTAAACCTTTATTTTTCTTTTGAGCTCTTTCTAAATATTCTCTAAACCAAAAAGTAGCAGTTCTATATTCTTTCTTTTTGTAATAAACATATCCTAAATTATAGTAACCTCTTTCAAAAACATCCAAAGACCGAGCGCCGGATGAAGCTAAGAAAGCCTTATACCTTTCAGCTGCTGAATCATATTTAGCCGTATGATAATAACTTTCTCCTAGCCAATATTCAGCTTGAGATTTTAGTTTTGGATCATAATTATTTGCAAGGGACAACTCAAACATTCCTATTGCATCTGTAAATTTCCCTTCATTATAAAGTTCTACTCCATAATAAAATGCCAGTCGCTGCTTAGCTTGCAAAAATTGTATGTCTTGAGTCTTTATTCTATCTATAGAGCTTAATGCTCTTTTATAGTTTTTGGTTGTAAAGTATACGCCAACTAAATACTCATAGGCTTCGCTTAACCTTTTGGAGTCGGGATATTCATTAATATATTCTTCAAATGCAAGTATGGCATCATCGTAGGGGTGATTCGATAATTCATAAGCTACCTTAGCATAATTAAATAAAGCATCTTGCGTTAAGAACTCATCTACTCCTAACTTATGGGCATTTTTAAAAGCTGTTCTAGCTGCGGGTTTTCTATCGATATGCATACTGGACTCTCCAATAAAATAATAGGCAGACTGAGATAAAGTATCATTTTCTTTTATTGATTTCTGAAAAGCATCGATAGCTAGGGCATAATTTTTAATTGCATAATTGGCATAACCCAACTGATAATAATCTTTATCAGACCCTATATGATTAGTTAGATACTCTTCTAAATAGGGTATTGCTTTCTCATATTGGATTGTCTCATAATAGGCATCTCCAATAAGCTTTTTAATTTCATCCGCTCTTTTAGGAGGGGCATTTTTCAAAACTGCAGGTGCATATTCTAAGAGTGTTTCATATTTCCCTTGTAGGTAGTAAATTTGAGTTAAGTAGTAAGGTACTAAAGAGCCAAACTGCGGATCCTCTTCAATGCTTATAAAGTGCTTCGCTGCAGTCTGGTAGTTTTTATTTTGATAAGCTACATGAGCATAATAGTAGGTGGCTGCTGAAGCATATTCTCCCTCTTTATCCTTTATTTCTACAAATTCATTAGCAGCTAAGTCGAATTCTTCTAATTGAAAAAGTGCATATCCCTTTTTAAAGTAATATTCCGATTGGTCTTCTTCATCCAGATCGTTAGGGTCAATGGCCGAAAGGTAAAGTGCCACATCTTCATATGACTTTTTCCTAAATTGAAACTTCGCTAAATTAAAATAAGCTAAAGTAATGTGCGCGCTCTCTGGATGATCCTCAATAAAAGTTCGTAGTAATACTGATGCATTATCATGAAAAAGTTCTATTGCACAAATAGCTCGATAATACTCAGCATCAATTCTCATTTCAGACTCCTTATCATCTATATCTGCTATCGCCTTCTCAAAATATTCTTGAGCTGCATAATATTTTTCCTTCATAAAAAGCTCTGTTGCTTCTCTAAAGTTTGGATTGCGTTCCTGAAAATATATACTTTGTTGTGCCTCTAACTGCGAAGTGAAGAGCATCCCCAACAAACACAAACCGTAAATAAATATTTCTTTTTTATAGAAATAACTTTTATTCCCCACTTGATTTACCGTAATTCTGTAACTATAATAATTAGCATTAAAATTAATGCTATACCCTGACATTGTATCTCTTTATTATTGAAGTTTTCAACGTATTTTTGTTGATAGAATTATCAAGATATTCAAGCAATTTATTAGTTAGGACTCAATTTTGAACAAATACTGAATTGCTTTTTTATATCTTTGTTATAAATATATTTTTATTATGCCTGGATCTTCAATCATTGAACTCAATAGCGTTAATGTTTTTCAAAAAAAACACCTTGTTCTTTCTAACATTGGATTAAGAATAGAAAAAGGTGAGCTCGTTTATCTTATCGGTAAAAACGGAAGTGGAAAAAGTAGTTTTTTAAAAACCTTATATGCAGAACTGGCTTTAAAAGATGGAGAAGGGAAAGTTGCTGGTTTTGAACTCCACAGCATTAAAAGAAAAAGGATTCCCTATTTAAGACGTAAAATAGGAATTGTTTTTCAAGACTTTCAACTACTTTCTGATAGAACTGTTAAAAACAATTTGAAGTTTGTGATGCGTGCTACGGGTTGGAAAAAGAAAAAAGATATTGAAGAAGGCATACAAAATGTGTTAGAAAAAGTAGGCCTGGATAAAAAAAGCTATAAAATGCCTCATGAGCTTTCGGGAGGAGAACAACAAAGGGTTTCAATTGCAAGAGCGTTACTCAACGACCCTGAAATAATTCTAGCTGACGAACCTACTGGAAATCTCGACCCAGAAACAGCTTTAGAAATCATGAATCTCCTAGTAAACATCAGTCAAAATGGCAAAGCGGTTATTATTGCTACCCACGATTATGAATTTACCAGGAAGTTCCCTGGTAGAATTCTACAATTTGAAGATGAAACGATAAAAGAACCCGAAAGAACCATCCCAGTTTAAAGTTTATCCGTTGTAATGGATTTATACAATTGAATCAATTTTTTCTCTTCGCCTTCCCAATTAAATTGTGATGAAGCAAATTTGCAGTTTTCTATCCATTGTTCATATTTCGGACTATGAAGTATTTCCATAATTTGCTTAGCCATTAATTGAGGATCATAAGATTTTAACTCTTCTCCTATTTCTATCCCCGACAAAGTTGCTTTAACTTCTTTTAAATCAGAATACAATACTGGAACATTGGCATTCAAATAGTCGAACACCTTGTTGGGTAGGGCATATTCATAGTTTAAGCCTTTCTTTTTCTCTAGAGAAAACCCAAGTTTTGCCTTTTTTGTGTATGCTATTAATTGATCGGCTGGAAGTCTTCCTAAAAACTTTACTTTAGTCTTTAGTTGTAAATTGGCTACTTGCTTTTTTAATTTTTCTTCAACATCCCCTCCTCCAGCGATTAATAAAACATATCCTTCTACATACTTCATTGCTGAAATTAATTCTTCTAATCCTCTATTTACATTTAATACTCCTTGATAAATTAAATAATTTTCTTTGACTACATCAATTTCTTTTATTGATGTAGGAAAGTTTCGAATCAATTGCATTTTAACTCCATATTTAAAATGATAATAATCGACAATAGACTGACTCACTGTATAAGAGTATTGTACCTTAGGTAAAATCTTTTGCTCTATTCTAAGCCATAAACTTTGTACTCTAGGTCTATCTATTAATTCAGGAACTTCTGTAAACAATTCATGACTGTCATAAATTAGAGCTTTACCTTTTAATTTTGCAGCATAATAGGATGCCAATAAAGTATCTAAATCATTTGAAACAATATAATCAACTCTACTAAAAAGTAAGAAAAAGAATAGTTTCAAATTATAAGTTGCATAAAATAAAGGTCCACTAGTAAAGAGCAAACTCATCCTTTTTGTTTTATACAATCTTTTAATTTTTTTTGAGTTTCTTAATTTTCTACCCACCAATAGAACTTCAAAATTAGAATTCATCAAGCTTGTACAAACTTTATGCAATCTTTGATCTGTGGTCAAATCATTAGTAACTGAAAGAATAACCCTCTTTTTTACAGACATAGAATTCAAAAGTCAACATTTTTTCATGATTGAGTATTTATTTCATTTTAAAACAAAAAAACAAAATCTATCTTTGCCCTAAATGAAAATAGAAACCAATAAAGATCTTCAAAATTACAATACTTTTAGCATCTCAGCTTTTGCCAAAGAGTTTGTACAAATCAATTCCTTTGCTGAGGCTCAGAAGTTTTTCAAGCAAAATAAATACATGGAGCCTATTTTAATTCTTGGAGGCGGGAGCAATATTCTTTTAACACAAGATTTTGAAGGAACAGTAATCAACAACAATGTATTAGGAATAGAAAAGATTGGAGAAGATGAGAATCATGTCTTTTTGAAAGTTGGAGCTGGCGAAAACTGGCATCAATTTGTTTGTCATTGTATTGAAAAGGGATACGCTGGAATAGAAAATCTTTCTTTAATACCTGGGAAAGTTGGAGCTAGCCCAATGCAGAATATAGGAGCTTATGGAATAGAAGTTAAAGAAGTTATTACCACAGTTGAAGCCATTCGAATTGCAGATGGTGAAAAGGAAATTTTCACCAATGAAGAATGTCAGTTTGGATATAGAACAAGCATTTTTAAAACTTCGCATAAAAATCAATATTTTATTACTGCTGTTAATTATAAACTTTTCAAAGAACCCCAATTCAACATTTCTTATGGTGCCATTCAAAATCAATTAAAAGAAAATGGAATTTCTGAAAAAAACCTCAGCATAAAAGCCATATCAGATGCAGTTATACAAATACGACAAAGCAAACTTCCCGATCCAAAAGAAATAGGAAATTCTGGAAGCTTTTTTAAAAATCCTGTAGTGGATGAAATGCAATATAAATTCTTGAAACTAAGATTTAAGGATATACCTTCTTATAAATTAGAGAATGACCAATATAAAATTCCTGCAGGTTGGTTAATAGAAAAAGCCGGTTGGAAGGGGTACACGGAAGGAAGCTATGGAGTGCATAAAAACCAAGCATTGGTATTAGTTAATTATGGTGGTTCAAAGGGAAAAGATATTTACGAACTATCCGAAAGGATATTGCAGTCTATTCACAAGCGTTTCGGAATCTTGTTAGAACGAGAGGTTAATGTAATTTAATCTTTTTTTAAAGTGTTTTATTTAATAGTTTTCCACTTTCTACCAATTGATGTAAATAAGGCCTAGTTCTTACTGCATCCATCATAGCCAAGTGCTGTTCATTATGACAGTCAGAGCCCAAAAAACTCACTAAGCCTTCATCTATCATTCGTTCTGCAATCTTTTTTATTTGAGGGGAATAATACCCAATTAATGAAAACATATTTAATTGAAGGTGTACTCCTCTATCTTTCATTTCATGGTATTTATCAAAATTATCATGCCAATAAGTGTAGCGTTCAGGATGTGCTAATATTGGGGTATATCCATTGGTTTGAAGTTCAAATACAAAAGTTGCTAAATTGGGCGGCTCTCCAATAAAGGGAAGTTCAAATAAAATATAATTATCTCCAAAAGGTAATAATTCTTTGGATTCAATTTTATGAATAAGGAACTCATCTAAATAATATTCAGCGGATGCTTCTACCTCTATATTAACTCTTTGTGTTGCTAATGTACCTTTTACCTTTTTTTTAGCAGATAGAATAATATCAGGTGTGTTTTTATAAAAATCGGACATAACATGAGGGGTGGTAATAACTTTACGATAACCTAGTTCTTTAAAGCCACGAATTAATGTTATACTTTCTTCAAGTGTTTTTGCCCCGTCGTCTATACCAGGAAGTAAATGAGAATGCATATCAACCTGAACTTCTCCCAAGTCAATAGCTGGTAGAGTTTCCTCTTGAGTAAATAACCTCCTAAACCAATTCATAGTAATTCCCTTTTCAAGGATAAAGGTACTCTATTCTAGGATAATGAAATCAGAAATGAGCAAGTAATACTAATTAGTCTTGCTCTTTATTTAAAAACCAATCTACCGTAATCTTTAATCCATCTTTAAACTGAAATAGTGGATCATAGCCTAATAGTTTTCTAGCTTTAGAAATATCTGCCCAAGATTTTTTAATATCTCCTTGTCTTTCTTCCCTATGTTTGGCTGGTGTATCTGAGCCAATAATATCTTGTAAAAAACTTACCAATTGAAGTAAGTCATACTTTTCTCCATAGGCAACATTAAAAACTTCTCCTAAAGCATCTTCTTCTTTGGTAAACAACGCTCTAATGTTAGCTTGAACAGCATTTTCTACAAAGGTAAAATCCCTACTTTGTGTTCCATCTCCGTTAATCATAGGCGACTTATTATTCCTTAAGGCATCAATAAATAAAGGAATAACCGCAGCATATTCTCCTTGAGGACTTTGGTTGGGACCAAACACATTAAAATAACGTAAACCTATAATTTCTTGCTTATAGTTTTTATGAAAAACATCAGCATAAAGTTCATTTACATATTTAGTTACAGCGTAGGGAGATAAAGGTTTTCCTATTCTATTTTCAACTTTAGGTAATTCTGGGCTATCGCCATAAACTGAAGAAGAACTTGCATATACCATTCTCTTTATCTTATTTTCTCTAGCAGCTGTTGCCATATTAATAAAACCATTAACATTGGCAAGATTTGTACCCAAAGGTTTTTTAATACTTCTAGGAACAGATCCCAAAGCGGCTTGATGACTAATGTAGTCCACTCCTTTTGTTGCTTCAAGGCATTGTTGATAATCCGTTATATCTCCTTCTATAAATTTAAAATTATCTAAACCTAAAAAAGGTGCTATATTTTTTTTGAATCCAGTTGCTAAATTATCGAAAACACGAACTTCTTTAGCATCATTTTTCAGAAGATATTCTACAATATTCGACCCTATAAAACCTGCCCCTCCAGTAATTAGAAAAACATAGTTTGATAAATCTTCCTTGTGATATTTCGACTCGTACATATAATTTATTGTTGATTTAGTTTTGGCTTTAGGGTCTATTATTGTATTGATTTTGATAGTATTCTTGATAAGCTCCAGAAGTTACATTTTCTAGCCATTCCTCATTATTTAAATACCAATTTACAGTTTTGTCAAGACCTTCTTCAAATTCAATAGATGGCTCCCAGCCCAATTCTACTTTTAATTTAGTGGAGTCAATAGCGTAGCGATGATCGTGCCCTAACCTATCTTTAACATAGGTGATTAATTTTTCTGAGCTCCCTTCAGTTCTCCCAAGCTTTTCATCCATAATTCGGCATAGGGTTTTAATCAAATCAATGTTAGTCCATTCATTATTTCCACCGATATTGTATGTTTCCCCTAATTTGCCTTTATGAAAAATGACGTCAATAGCATCGGCATGATCATTTACCCACAGCCAATCTCTCACATTATCACCTTTACCATAAACTGGTAAGGGTTTATTTTTCTTGATGTTGTTTATAAATAAAGGAATCAATTTTTCTGGAAACTGATTTGCTCCGTAGTTATTTGAACAATTGGAAATGACTACTGGAAAATTATAGGTGTGAAAATAAGCTCTAACCAAGTGGTCTGATGAAGCTTTAGAAGCAGAATATGGACTTCTAGGATCATAAGAGGTTGTTTCCGTGAAATAACCTGTGTCGCCTAAAGAGCCATACACCTCATCGGTTGAAACATGATAAAATAGTTTGTCTTCGTACTTTTCAGCCCAATATTTTTTTGCTACATTCATCAAGGTAGTAGTTCCTATTACATTGGTTTGAATAAAAGCATTTGGATCAGTAATTGAACGGTCAACATGAGATTCTGCAGCCAGATGAATAACTGCATCCACTTCATATTTTTTAAAAGTCTCCTCAAGCTTTTGTTCGTCAACAATATCTCCTCTTACAAAAATATAATTTTCAGAAGAAGCAATATCTTTTAAATTTTCAAGGTTCCCAGCATAAGTAAGCTTATCATAATTAATCACTTTTATATGAGGATATTTTTTTACAAATAACCTTACTACATGTGAACCTATAAAACCAGCTCCCCCTGTTATTAAAACATTTTTACTCATTATAAACTTAGATATCTTGTTTCTTTAATTTTATCTTTCAATGCTCCTTTAACATCAAAAATAAAACCATCTTTTTTCATGATTCTTTTGAAATATGCTTCATCTTTCTCTAAATATTCTTTGTGATTCACAGCCATTATAACTGCATCATAATCATCTGAGATTTCATCAATTAAAGAGTATCCATAAAGCTCTTTGACTTCTTCTTTTGAAGCATAAGGGTCGCTAACTTCCACATTTAATCCAAAAAGCGTAAGTTCTTTATATACATCAACAACTTTTGAATTTCTAATATCACTAACATTTTCTTTAAAGGTGGTTCCCATAATTAGGACTTTTGCTCCATCGCTCTTTTGAGTTCTTGATATTAATTCTTTAACAATTCTATCGGCTATGTTAGTGCCCATACCATCATTTACAGCACGACCTGAAGTAATAATTTGCGCATGATATCCATACTCCTTCGCTTTATATGTCAAATAATAAGGGTCAACACCAATGCAATGTCCACCTACCAAACCTGGGCTAAATGGCAAAAAGTTCCATTTAGTACCAGCTGCTCGCAAAACATCGTATGTATTTATCTTCATTTTTTCAAAAATGATAGACAGTTCATTGATTAAGGCAATGTTAACATCCCTTTGCGTATTTTCAATTATCTTAGCAGCTTCAGCCACTTTTATACTTTCTGCTTTATGCACACCTGCCTTAACAACCAGTTCATATACTTTAGCAATTTCTTCAGCTGATTCAGGAGTGTCTCCTGAAACTACTTTCACTACATTTTCTAGGGTATGCTTAGTATCACCTGGATTAATTCTTTCAGGTGAATAGCCAACTGAAAAGTCTGTTTGAGATTTTAATCCACTTATTTTTTCGATTACTGGTACACAATCTTCTTCTGTACAGCCTGGATATACAGTTGACTCATAAACCACATAATCTCCTTTCTTAATATTTTCTCCTACAGTTTTAGAAGCAGCCAACAAAGGTTTTAGATCCGGCATTTTTTGCGAATCAATTGGAGTGGGAACAGCTACAATATGGAAATCGGCTTTTTTTAAATCCGTTGGATTAGCTGTAAACTCAATATCTGAATTTTCAAAAGCTTCAGTTGGTAGTTCATTACTAGGATCGATTTTATTTTTCATTTGAGCGATTCTGCTTTCACTTATATCAAATCCTATTACCTTTACCTTTTTTGCAAAAGCTAAAGCAATAGGCAAACCAACATACCCTAGTCCTATAACTGAAATAGTTTTTTCCTTATCGACAATATCTTGATAAATACTCATTTGTTTTTTTCTTCTATTTATTTTAGTTGTTTACTTTCTTTACTTCGCCTTCTTTAAGGCTATATTTTTCATTTGACTCTGGGCAGGTTGCTTGACCATTCTCATCAAAATGCAATCGATGTCCATACTCACTCATCCACCCAATTTGCTTAGCTGGATTACCGACCATCAGTGCATAATCTTTTACAGCTTTTGTTATTACAGCTCCAGCTCCTATAAAACAATACCTTCCTAAATCATTTCCACAAACTATCGTTGCATTTGCTCCTATAGTAGCTCCCTTTTTTACCAAAGTTTTTTCATACTGCCCTCTGCGATTTATTGCAGAACGGGGATTAGTAACATTTGTAAATACCATAGAAGGCCCTAAGAAAACATCATCTTCGCAAATCACTCCGGTATAAATGGAAACATTATTTTGAACTTTCACTTGATTGCCTAAAACAACATCAGGAGAAATCACACAATTTTGACCAATATTACAGTTTTCTCCAATTATTGAATTAGACATTATATGTGAAAAGTGCCATATTTTAGTTCCTTGACCTATTTCACAATTTTCATCGATTACTGCTGTTTCATGTGCAAAATAGTCCATTTTATCTTCTAATGTATTTTGAAAAATCGTTATGTGCCTCTTTATATAATTCTTCTTTTTTTAAGGATTTAAAATAATCATAAGTTATTTTTAACCCTTCTGCTCTATCCACTTTTGGTTGCCAGCCTAATAGTTCTTTTGCTTTAGAAATATCGGGTCTTCTTTGTTTGGGGTCGTCTTCCGGCAAGTCTTTAAATACAATCTTCTGATCACTACCCGTTAACTTCACTATTTCTTTGGCAAAATCTAGAATCGTTATTTCATCAGGATTTCCAAGATTAACTGGTTGAGGGTAATCGCTTAATAATAATTTATAAATTCCATCTACAAGATCATCTATAAAACAAAAAGAGCGTGTTTGTTTACCTTCTCCAAAGACCGTTATATTTTCACCTCTCAACGCTTGACCGATGAAAGCAGGCAATGCTCTTCCATCATTTAACCTCATCCTAGGCCCATAAGTATTAAAAATCCTAACGATAGCTATGTCCAAATTGTGAAAAGTATGGTAAGCCATAGTCAATGCTTCTTGAAATCGTTTGGCTTCATCGTAAACTCCTCTTGGTCCAATTGGATTTACATTACCCCAATAGCTTTCTTTTTGTGGATGAACTAATGGATCCCCATATACTTCAGAGGTGGAGGCTACTAATATTTTAGCCCCCTTTGCTTTTGCTAGCCCCAATAGGTTATGGGTACCTAAAGAACTAACTTTTAGGGTTTGAATGGGAATTTTTAAATAATCTATAGGGCTTGCAGGCGATGCAAAGTGTAAAATATAATCTATATTCCCTTCGACATGTACAAAGTTAGAAACATCATGATGATAAAACTTAAATTCTTCTAAGGGAAACAAATGCTCTAAATTTCGAATACTTCCCGTAATGAGGTTGTCCATACCTATTACTTCATATCCTTCATTTATAAATTTATCACAAAGGTGTGATCCTAAAAAGCCAGCTGCTCCTGTAATTAATATTCTTTTCATTACTTTTCTTGTATTACTTCGCTTCTTCCAACACTAATATAATCAAAGCCAGCATTCCTCATTTGCTCCAAATCATAGAGGTTTCTCCCATCAAAAATTATATGATTTTTTAATTTGCTTTTAATTTCCTCAAAATTAGGGTTTCTAAAAACCGTCCATTCTGTAGCAATAACAAGAAAATCAGCATTGTCACAAGCATCATACAAGCTAAGAGCATATCGAATCTTATCGCCTAATACCTTCTGGACATTGGTCATGGCTTCAGGATCATAAGCAGCAATATGTACGCCTTCTTTTAATAATTCCTCAATAATATATAAGGAAGGTGCTTCTCGAATATCGTCCGTATTTGGCTTAAAAGCTAAACCCCAAAGCGCTACCTTTTTCCCTTTAATGTCTCCTTTAAAATACTTTTTTATCTTTTCGACGATAGATACTTTTTGCTTTTGGTTGATGCTCATCACTGAGTTTAATATTTTAAAATCATAATTATATTCTCTTCCAGATCTAGCTAAGGCCTGAACATCTTTAGGAAAGCAACTCCCCCCGAATCCTATACCTGGAAAAAGAAAACGCTTCCCAATTCTAGTATCCGAGCCCATACCCACTCTTACATCATCCACATTAGCTCCTACTAACTCACAAAAATTTGCAATCTCATTCATGAACGTAATCTTCGTAGCTAAAAAAGCATTGGAAGCATATTTTGTCAACTCAGCTGAACGCTCATCCATAAATATAATTGGATTACCTTGACGAACGTAAGGGTTATATAATTCCTCTAATATTTTTCTTGCCTTTTCTGAACGAGTACCTATAATAACTCTATCGGGTTTAAGGAAATCTTCAACAGCATACCCTTCTCTCAAAAATTCAGGATTAGAAACTACATCAAATTCTACCTTTGCATTTTTTGCAACAGTCTCTCTCACCAAATCTGCAGTCCCAACAGGAACTGTACTTTTATCAATAATTATTTTATAATCATCAATCATTTTACCCAACTCATCTGCCACTCCTAAAACATAGGATAAGTCGGCTGAACCATCTTCTCCTGGCGGTGTTGGCAATGCCAAAAATATAATATCCGATTGTTTAACTGCTTTTTCTAAATCAGTAGTAAATGACAAACGCTTTTGCTTAATATTTCTCTCTAATAGAATATCTAATTGTGGTTCATAAATTGGCACTACTCCATTTCTTAATTTTTGAACTTTAGCTTCATCTATATCTACACAAATCACATCGTTCCCAGTCTCTGCTAAACAAGTACCCGTAACCAACCCAACATAGCCCGTTCCTACTATTGCTATTCTCATTTTTTTCTATTTTACAAATTCCAATATTTTCTCTGTTATATACTTCAATTGCTCCTCACTTAGTTCCGTGTGCATTGGCAAACTTAACACTTCTTGAGACAATTGCTCTGCAATAGGGAAAGCTCCATCTTGATATCGCTCATCTCTATATGCTTTTTGCTGATGCAAGGGTACAGGATAATAGATCATTGCAGGAATTCCAGCTTCTTTTAACTTCTGCTGTAATTCATTTCTATTTCCATTCTTAATTCTCAAGGTGTATTGATGAAAAACATGGCTACTATTTTCAACCTGATGAGGTGTTTGAATAGAATCTGTCTTAGCAAAAGCAGAAGTGTAGTATTTAGCTGCAGCATTTCTAGCTTTATTATAATTATCTAAATGCTTTAGCTTAATTCTTAGAACAACTGCTTGAATACTATCCAGTCTAGAATTCACTCCTACTTCATCGTGATAATAACGAACTTTCATTCCATGATTAACTATCATTCTAGCCTTTTCTGCTAAAGCATCATCATTGGTGAAAATCGCACCTCCATCTCCATAACATCCTAAATTTTTGGAAGG
>CAZKFN010000062.1:0-14443 GCA_964552035.1 uncultured Flavobacteriales bacterium | reverse complement strand
GCTCAATTCCTTCAACTTCATCTAAAGCTTTTACCAAGTCAAAAAAGGTTTCGTCGGTGCCTTTTCCGTAATCCCCAATATTTACTCCTGTAAGCACAATTTCTTTAATTCCTTTGGCGGCAATTTCTCTAGCAGCTGTTAATGTTTTTTCAATGCTGTTGCTTCTACTTCTTCCCCGAGCTAATGGAATGGTACAAAAAGAACAGAAATAATCACAACCGTCTTGTACTTTTAGAAATGAACGCGTTCGATCTCCATAGGAATAGGAGGGAACAAATTCTTTGACATGTTTAATATGATCAGCAAGAACCTTTGTGGCAGATTCTTCTTTATCCCACTTTTCTACATGTTCCAATAAGTTAAACTTCTCAGATGCGCCCAACACAATATTTACTCCATGAATTTGAGCAATTTCTTCTGGTTTAAGCTGGGCATAACAACCAATAACAGCAATAAAAGAATCCTCGGATAAATTTCTAGCTTGATTGACAATTTGCCTACACTTTTTGTCGGCATGGTCGGTCACCGAACAGGTGTTGATGACAACAATGTCAGCACCTTCTTTAAAATCAACTCTTGCATAGCCTGCATCTTCGAAAATCCTTGATATAGCAGATGTTTCAGAGAAGTTGAGTTTACATCCTAAGGTGTGAAATGCTATGGTGCGGCTGTGTTTCATTATGATTGCGAAAATAATAAAAAAATATCATAAAAGCAAGAGGGGCTAGTAGCTTACTTTGATTTATAAAATTTCTACCAGTAAGGATGTTTTTTTAACCAATGTCGCCCTTAAAATAATTCTAGATAAATAAGTTTCTTTGTTGTTTTTAACAAAAAACTATCCTAATAAATCATAATTAACAAAACTTTTCATTTCTTAGTACTTGAAAGTTTTTAAAATATGATATTATATCTTCCGATATACTCACCTTACAAAAGCAATACAATAAAAAATAGTAAGCCTATTTTTATTGTTAAGGCATTAGTGTTTGTACGAAGAAGCTCTTTCTCTCATACTCTTTTTACGAAATCAAGACATCCAAAGCTTAAGCTGACTTTCCAGTTTGGCTATACTATTAATGAAAAATAAATAAAATGAAAAAGTTAATTTTCACATGCTTTGTATCCTGTATTGGGCTGAATCTTTCAGCCCAATCATTTATAAATGAAATAGATTTAGGTAATGAAGAGGAAATTACAGATGTAATTGTCTTACCAGCCACGCATGAATATGTGCTAAATCTTGCAGTTGGCGATAGTATGGATGATTTCTTTCCTAAATATCTTCACTCTTCCTTTTTATTGTTAGATTCCATAGGTAAAGTTAAAAAGTCAAATACATTAAATGACTTTTATCCTATAGAATTAATCAAAAGATCAAATTCCTTTTTGGTATATGGCTATTTTTCAGTAAATGGAATGCATGAAGGAATGGCTATTTATGCTTTAGACTATCAATTAAAGGTGTTGGATTCTATGAAAATAACAAGCCATTTTCCGGTATTAACAGTTCAAATTGATGTCAATAGTCGTGGAGAAATTATAATTCCTGTAACGGAAAGTGATACGCTAAGAGGTATTTTCTATTCGTCTATTTTAAAATTAGATTCCAATTTTCAAATAATCGATACGCTGGTTTATGATACTATTTCTTATGCAGCAATAGCTGGTATGGTAAATAGTCGAGATGAATCCATCGTCTATCAATTAAATGTTGATTACCGTCAAATGACTAAAGAATTTAAAGATTATGTTTTCTTAATTGACAGGGCGGGAGATAAAATAGGGAAAGGCTCCCCAATAATGCCGGTATATAATTCAATTTCGGATAGCTTAAAAATATATGACGGCATTGCGTTAAGGGAGTTGCCTAATCAAAATGTGGTTTTATCAGGAAGAGTACAAAATCCACAAACTTATGTTCCTCAAAATCCAAATTCTGGGGATGATTATGGGATAATTGTTTATGATAACTACTTAAGGTATATTCAACATGAGGTTATAGGTTCGGTAGATACTGGAGATTATCCAGCTACTCGAAACATAGCTTATGATGATAAATACTTTTACATTGCAGGGGTTACGCAATGGACGGCAAGTGATTATTATAGAGACATAAACAATAAGGTGCGAATAAATCAATTTGATTTTCAAGGAAATTTAATGAATACCTGGAATTATGATGTAGGGAATTACGTTAGAATCAATTCTATTAAGTCTACTTATGATAAAGGTTTGGTAATCGTGGGTTCAAACTATGACCAATATGGGAATTCCGGAGGTCTTAATGGCTTTATTATGAAAGTAGATTCTCTTGGTAATTTAGTTACGGGGATAGCCAACCTCAAAAATAAATCACTTCTTGATTCCAAGTATTACAAAGTCTATCCCAATCCAGCTAAGGATAAATTAAACTTATTAAAAATCAACCAATTTGAGCCTTATGACTTGGAGTTGTACGATACTTTTGGTCGTTTGGTAAAAGCTGTAAAATGGTCGGAAAGTCATCAGCAAATCAATGTTGCTGATTTGGTCTCTGGAATGTATGTCTATAGAATTATTGATAAAGAGGGTAGAACGGGAAGTGGAAAAATAATGGTGGAGTAGTATCGATACATAAAAGAAGAAAGGCTGCCTTATTGAGATAGGATAGCCTTTTTTTTTTGTAATAAGGTGTAAATAAAACAATTACTCAAATTATAATTTCACATATATTAGAACTTACCTCCCCGGATAAAATCCATTCAACATTAGAATTCAATATGTTAATTAACAATGGAATAGATAGGTAAATACACAAATAAGTATTTATGTGCTACTTTCTCATGAATTTGCAGTGGGCTTTATTTATATTTGTTGACTTATAAAATATACCATTATGGAGATAGACAAATTTACTCAACCGCAAGGACAAAATCCCGAGGGAGAATATCCTCCTACAAAAGTTTCTTCAGCACTAAATTTTGCCGCTATTATAGGGCTTGCTTTGGGCGTCCTAACGATATTAATTTACCTCTTAGAGGCCTATAATTCCTCCAGTTTAAATACCATTTTTTCGATATTGACCAATACAGTTTTTATTGCTGGAATTATTCTTGGCATTAAAAGAAGAAGAGACTATGAGTTGGGTGGCAATATTACTTTTGGAGAAGGAGTGGGGTATGGTACCCTTCTAGCTCTTTTTGCTTCCATAATTGTTGCTTTTACCATGTACATCTATCTTGAATTTGTCGATGGTTCTTTTATTGAATATGTAATTGAAACTCAAAAGGAAGCTTATTATAATGCTGGAATGGAAGGGGATGAAATTGAGGCCATGATAAAAATTACTCAAAATTTTATGGGTCCAGCAATGTTGGCTTTTACAACTGTATTGGGCTATTTAATAATGGGGCTGTTAACTTCTCTTGTAACTGCATTTTTTCTTAAAAAGGAAAACATTAACTTTGAGAATTACAACTAAACGTATTTAATATTGGAAAAAGATTTATCTATAGTTGTACCACTTTTTAATGAGGAGGACTCGCTTGTCGAACTCTTTGACTGGATAAAAAAAGTCGCTACTGTTCATCAATACAATTATGAAGTGATATTTGTAGATGATGGGAGCAACGATAATTCTTGGTTGGTGATTGAAGACTTAGCCCAAAAAAATCCCGAAGTTAGAGGAATAAAGTTTCGTAGAAACTATGGGAAATCTGCTGCTCTAAATACGGGGTTTAGAGCTTCTAAGGGTGAAGTAGTTATTACTATGGATGCCGATTTACAGGATAGCCCCGATGAAATACCCGAACTTTATGACATGATTAAAATAGAGGATTACGACATAGTTTCGGGCTGGAAAAAGAAACGCTACGATCCACTATCTAAAACGATACCTACCAAGCTTTTTAATTTTGCTACAAGGAAAATGACGGGAATTCATTTAAACGATTTCAATTGTGGTTTAAAATCTTATCACAGCAGGGTAGTAAAAAATATTGAGGTATATGGTGAAATGCACCGATATATTCCCGCCATAGCCAAATGGGCTGGATTTTCTAAAATCACGGAAAAAGTAGTTACTCACCAAGAGCGTAAACACGGAGTTACTAAGTTTGGGATGGAACGTTTTATTAATGGCTTTCTGGATCTAATGTCCATTACTTTTGTAGGAAAGTTTGGGAAAAGGCCCATGCACTTATTTGGAGCATTTGGAACCTTGGTTTTTATTATTGGTTTTCTTATGGCGGCATATATAGGCGCTGAAAAACTTTATTACCTTAAGCTGGGAATGCCAGCTCGTTTGGTGACTGAAATTCCTCAGTTTTATATTTCTTTGATAGCCATGGTTATTGGAGCTCAATTGTTTTTGGCTGGATTTTTAGCAGAATTAGTTTCTAGAAACTCCCCCAATAGGAATAAATACAGTATAGAAAAAGAGATTTAAAACTCTTGGCTATAATTTATTACCTCTTGGCTAAAATTAACCCAGCTAAAGTTTTCTTTTTTATCTTTTAACTCAGCTGTAAAAACCTCTTCACGTTGATTGTCATAAAAGTCAGAAATAGCTGCTGCAATAGCTCTTGGATTTTTATCTACAACATAACCGTCTTTATTGTGATGGACAATTTCAGATAATCCCCCCACATTAGTAACTAAAACAGACTTGTGAAAGTTTAAGGCCATTTGTGTAATTCCACTTTGACTGGCAGTATGATAGGTTTGGGTGATTAAATCAGCAGCAGAAAAATACAGTTTAACATCTTCTGTAGGAATAAATTTATTGTGAATAATGACTTTTTCCTCAATGCCTAGCTTTTTAATTTGTTGGGTATAAATTTCTGGATTATCATAAAATTCTCCAGCGACAATAAGTTGAAGATTCCTTGTTTTAATTTCATTTTCTGCCATGGCATCTAAAAGAAGGTCTAAACCTTTGTATTTTCTGACCAATCCAAAAAACAAAAGATAATGGGTATTTTCTTGTAAACCGAGCTTTTCCTTAGCTTCTTTTTTGTCTACGGCTTCTCCTAAATTGAAGTTGACTGGATGAGGACGCACCATAACTGGTCGTTGAGTAAATTCCAAAAGTTCCCCTTTGACCTTTTCTGAAAAAGTGATAAATCCATCAAAGTGTTTGGTAAAAAAAGAAGTTAAGAAACGATCATAAAACTTCCTTTCATGAGGGATTACATTATCACAAAGTGCTAGGCATCTTACTTTTCCTTTTAATCTTTTTGCAATGTTCCCAAATGCAGGTGCCATGATTGGGGTCCAATATCTAAAGATAATTAAATCTGCATTTTCTTTTAATAACTCCTTGGCTGCTTTTCTCCAGTTCAGTGGGTTAATGCTGTTAATACTTCTTTTTATTTTTAAATTTTTGGGTGCTGGATCTTCAGAATATTGACTTTTCCCAGGAAATAGGAAAGAAGGATATTGAAGTGTAAAAGTATACAGTAAGGCCTGATGTCCTAATTCTTGGAAACTTTGTGCAAAGGATTGGTTGGTGTCGGCAATTCCACCCCTATATGGATATGCAGGGCCTACTATGATTACTTTCATTCAAATGATTTATAAATAGAAAGCTAAATTCGTTAATTTATAGAGAATGCTAGGAGCAGTAGTAATTAATTTTTCTCGTCTATAGTTCCACTTCACTAAAAGTAGAGATATTCTAAAATGGGTTATATAAAATTCTCTTTATTACTTACCTTTGCCATCCTAAAATTTAAATAGTTATGTTAGAAAATTTATCGGATAAGTTAGACCGGGCGCTGAAGTTATTAAAAGGACAAGGGCAGATTTCTGAAGTAAACGTTGCAGAAACGGCCAAAGAAATTCGAAGAGCTTTATTAGATGCTGATGTCAACTATAGTATGGCCAAAAAATTTGCCGATACGGTAAAGGAAAAAGCTATAGGTCAGGATGTTTTGACGGCGGTTTCTCCGGGACAACTTTTCACAAAAATTACCCACGATGAGCTGACCAAGCTTATGGGTGAAGAAGAAGTAGAAATTCAATTAAAGGGAAATCCTGCTGTAATTTTAATTGCAGGACTTCAAGGTTCTGGTAAGACTACTTTCTCAGGAAAACTAGCGAATCATTTAAAAAATAAAAAAGGAAAAAAACCTTTGTTAGTTGCTGGGGACGTTTATCGACCTGCGGCTATTGATCAATTGCATGTTATTGGTGAGCAAATCGGAGTAGAAGTATTTTCAGATCGAGAAAATAAAAATCCTGTTGAGATTGCTCAAAATGCAATAAAGAATGCCAAGTCAGAAGGCTATGATGTAGTGATTGTCGATACAGCTGGACGTTTGGCGGTGGATGAGAAAATGATGGAGGAAATAAGTGCCGTAAAAAAGAACATTAATCCTTCAGAAACTTTATTTGTTGTTGACTCCATGACAGGGCAAGATGCGGTTAACACGGCCAAAGCGTTTAACGATCAAATTGACTTTGATGGGGTAGTGCTTACAAAATTAGATGGAGATACTCGAGGTGGAGCGGCTTTATCCATTCGTACCATTGTTAACAAACCGATTAAATTTATCGGTACGGGAGAAAAAATGGACGCCCTAGACGTATTTTATCCCAAACGAATGGCCGATCGTATTTTGGGAATGGGAGACGTGGTTTCTTTGGTAGAAAGAGCGCAGGAACAATATGATGAGGAGAAAGCAAGACGCCTTCAAAAGCGTATTGCAAAAAATCAATTTGACTTTAACGACTTTTTAGATCAGATTGAACAGATTAAAAAGATGGGAAATATCAAAGACCTTATGGGAATGATTCCAGGTGTTGGAAAAGCAATGAGGGATGTAGATATTGACGATGATGCTTTTAAACATATAGAAGCTTTAATTCAATCGATGACAGAAGAAGAGCGAAAAAATCCAAAACTATTGAATGGATCAAGAAAAAAGAGAATCTCTAGAGGTAGTGGAACTTCTGTACAGGAATTAAACAAGTTGATTAAACAATTTGATCAAATTTCTAAGATGATGAAACTTATGGGGAATAAGAAAAATATGGCTAGGATGATGAGAAATATGCCTGGTGGAATAAGAGGATAAATGAAAATACTAGACGGAAAAGAAACTTCAAAAGCAATTAAAGAAGAAATTGCCGAAGAAGTAAAAGCATTAAAACTCAAAGGATCTAAAATCCCTCACTTAGCTGCAATATTAGTTGGAGATGACGGCGCGAGCATTACTTATGTTAATGCAAAAGTTGCCGCTTGTGAGAAGGTAGGTATAAAATCTACTTTGGTGAGGTTGAGCGGAACGGTAACAGAGGAAGAGGTGTTGGCTGAGGTGGAAAAGCTAAACCACAATGCAGATGTGGATGGATTTATTGTTCAATTGCCTTTGCCTAAGCAAATCGATGAAAAGAAAGTAATAGAAGCCATTTGGTCTTCTAAAGATGTCGATGGTTTCCATCCTGAAAATGTAGGGAAAATGATGTTAAACCTTCCTGCATTTTTACCTGCTACTCCTTATGGAATTCTACAGCTGCTAGAGCGCAACCAAATCCAAACTGAAGGAAAACACTGTGTGGTGATTGGAAGAAGCAACATTGTAGGTATGCCCATTTCCAATTTAATGGCACGTAATGCGTATCCTGGAAACTGTACCGTAACTCTTACACACAGTAGAACAACTAATTTAAAAGAAATCTGTCGTACGGCAGATATTTTAGTGGTTGCCTTAGGGAAAGCAGAATTTATAACTGCAGATATGGTGAAAGAGGGAGTCGTTGTAATTGATGTGGGCATTACAAGAGTAGCCGACAACACAAAAAAGTCTGGTTATAAATTATATGGGGATGTGAAGTTTGATGAAGTCTCTAAAAAAGCTTCTTACATCACACCCGTTCCTGGTGGAGTGGGCCCAATGACAATTGTCTCTTTATTAAAGAATACGATTCTAGCTGCAAAAGGGAAATAGTAAGAATAGCTAAAAAAAATAGGTATTTCACGAAATAGCAAAACGCGATAATCGTATAAACTCAAGACGAAAGAATTAGTATGGAAATTAAAGTTAGTTATTTACATAAATAAACTCCCTTCCGCTAATTAATTAGCACTTTAGGCTTTGATAAACTCAGCACGAGTTTTTACACATTCATTTTAAAAATACCTATTAATTTTATGAAAAATTATTGTATTAAAACAGTAATTTTTTAGCCTTTTACTCTTCTTTAGAATTGGCTTGACTCACCCTAAGATTCCTTTCCAGATGCTCGAATCCGTCAAGAGCTTCAATGGCTTTTTTACCTGCTTCTTCTTCCATTTCGATAAATCCGAAGCCTTTAGAACGACCAGTGTATTTGTCTTTGATAATTTTAACTGAAATAACGTCTCCGAACTCTGAAAAAATGTTTCCTAAGTCGTCTTCAGTTGATTTGTATGAAATGTTTCCTACGTAAATGTTCATGATATAAAGTAATAATTATTCAGCAAAGAAAGTAATAAAAATGAGAATACTAGATGTTTTCATAAAAAAAATATGAAAAAAGAATTTTATTTAGACAATTTCCCTATTTTATTGGGGTTTATTTGAGTTTACTGACGAATTTTTTTTGATAAGTATTCAAATCTGCACCTTCTTTTAAATGGGCATCCTCAGCAAAAAAGTTAAGAATTGGTTCCATGCCATCGGGTTTTTGATAACCTGGGATAGCTTTAATCATATTCCCTTTTTCATCTAAATAAACAACAGAAGGATATGACATTTTTCCATTCAATAAAGCAATGGCAAGTTGGTGGGGGTTTCTTCTTTTATCTGGGAATTCATTGACAAATTCTTGACCAAAAACCTTAACCGTTTCCTTCATTTCCGCATCGAGTTTAACCGGCCAATAATACTCATTAATAAGTTCTACAATAATAGGGTGAGTATAGGTGTCCTTATCCATTCTTTTACACCAACCACACCAGTCGGTATATACATCAATAAAGAATTTCTTACTTTGACTTTTACTAGCTTCAACAGCTTCTTCAAAACTCATCCATTTAATTTCGGCACTTTGTGCGCCATCTTCACTTTGTGCCCTTAAACCAAAAGCAAAAGTACCAATCAATAAGAATAATATAATTTTTTTCATTTTATACTTTTATGTAAAACAGATAAGTTTAAATCCTGTAATAAATTTTTAGTGTTATCGTAAAATTCAAAATACCAAACGAGGATAACTTCTTCCTTGTTTTCTCTTTTGATAATATTTTTAATCATACATTCTGCATGTACCATTTGCTCTACATAGATTGGGGCGTGAAATTTCCATTCGTTTAATCCCATACCCGCAAGTACAGTTTTTCCAAAAAGAGGCACCCAATGCTGAGCATAGAAATGATAAAATGCTTGTCCTCCACTACAAACTAACCCTTTAAAGATACTTTTTTGGGCTGCTTCTAAATCTAAATGAAAATCTAAAGGATCATTTTTCTGTGCAAATTCGAAGATTTCTTCTTGCATAAATTTTTTACTACCCAATTTATAACTTTGATGGAGGGTCCAATCTATAGTTCTCATTATACGTAAAATTCCGAAAAAAATAAGAATAAATCTGCAAAAAACTGTTAATCTATAATTGCTAGAGCTCTTATAACTTTGATTTCCTATTGAATCATTTTAAAGAGTTCTTGTATTTCATTATATAAGATGTCCGGGCTTGTTTTTTTATAACCCGACTCAAGTTCAAACTTACTTTTATCAACTTTTATGTGCTGGACCTCTTCTGCAGTAAATTTCATATGTACATCATAATTAAAAGATTCATATTCCATTAGCACCCCTTTAATGCCTTCAAAAATAGTTAGTTGATTGGGATTCTCTAAGTTAATTTCATCAGTATAATAAATTTTAAACGAAATACTACTATCAGCTGAGGGGATACTGGCAATGACTTCTTTGCATAAGTAACCTGCTATTTCTTTTGTATTTTTTGTGGATTGAAAGCTGATGTTATTTTGTTCCGTTGCAATTTCTGATCTATTGTTTTCAGTTAAGTCACAAGCAACCTTCTTACTTAAGAGCTTGAGGCAATGCGTTAATTTATCAGTTTTTTTATTTAAAATAAGAGAAGTCTTAAACATTCCTGCTCCTGCTTCTATTTCTGAACTAAAACCATCATTGGAAAAGTACATTTCCATTTTTTCTGGCAAAAGATTAATTAAAAATTCTTCTGTATTTATACCGGGATAAGTAATGCTATAGGTAATCTTGCCTTCGTCTTGAGAAGAATTGGTGGCTGTAGTGCAACTGTAGGAGAAAAGTAGGAGTAAGCTGTAAGTCGCTAAAAGTAAGCGTAGTGACATTTTTTTAATTAAAGTCATTATAAGCTATTGGGTTAAGTTTATGTTTAAAAATTATAGAAAACTATAATCTTTAATTTACGAAACTAAGAAATTTATTTGTTTTTCTTACATTTCTAAAAAATGCAGTTATAAAAGTTTATAATATAGCTTTAGATGCAAAATGTATATGCTATTCTGATTACTTTTGCGTTTTGAATGGAATAGAATATGAGGTCAATAAAAATAATTAAAATAATATCAGAAATAGGTGCTGGAACTAGAGGTTCAAGTCTTGGTTTTGATGCACTTAGAGTTGTTTCATATAAATTGAAGAATGACTTTTTTAAGCGCTATTCTATAGAAAATGTTGAAGATCAAAATCACTTATTACTAGAAGAAACAGATACTCCTTCAGCAAGATATATTGAAGGGATGTATAAAGTATATCAAGCTCAATCTAAAAAGATTAAAGACTGCCTAGAAGAGGGGGGATTTCCATTGGTTTTAGCTGCTGATCATGCCACTGCTGGGGGAACTATTGCCGGTATTAAAATGCAGTATCCCGAAAAGAGACTAGGTCTAATATGGATTGATGCACATAGCGATATTCACTCACCTTATACTTCCCCCAGTGGGAATGTTCACGGTATGCCTGTTGCTACTGCTATAAATGAAGATAATAAAGAAAATAAAATTCGAGAGGTAGAGGAGAAAGCTATACAATATTGGGATTCACTAAAAAATATGGGCGGAATAGCTCCTAAAGTTAAACCAGAAGATGTAGTTTATTTTGGGGTAAGAGATATAGAGGATGCAGAACAAGCCCTAATGGAAAAAAATAAAATTAAAAATTTTACTGTAGATTCATGTAGACAAAATGGTTTTGTAGAAAGTACAAAGTTGGCACTAGAACAATTAAGTCAATGTGATTTAATTTACATCTCTTTTGATGTAGACAGTATGGACAGTGAAAAAGTATCCGACGGCACAGGTACTCCCGTTCCAAACGGATTTTTACCAGAAGAAGTAAATCAAATTATCGAAACTACTTTTAGCAGCAAAAAAGTAGTATGCTTTGAAATGGTAGAGATTAATCCAATTTTAGATAGTGCAGGAAATAAAATGGCAGAAACTGCTTTTGATATTTTAATAAAAACCTCAGAACACATAGAGAAGTATTTGGGATAGAAGATGAGTAAATTAGATCAGATCATGTTAAAGGCATCATTAGATGCCGTGAAAGCACTTTATGGTGCTACAGTAGAAGAACAACAAATTCAATTGCAACAAACCAGAAGTGAGTTTGAAGGAGATATTACTTTGGTGGCTTTTCCTTTGTTAAGGGCATCCAAAAAAACACCTGAAAATACGGCTAAAGAAATTGGAGAATACTTGCTAAAAAGTCTGGATATTGTTCAAAATTACAATGTCATTAAAGGATTTCTAAACTTAGAAATTAAAAATTCTTTTTGGATAGATTTTTTGAAATCAGCTTCTCTTGAAGAAAAGTTTGGATTTGAAAAGGCAAATTCAAAAGCTCCTCTAATGGTGGAATATTCTTCTCCAAACACAAATAAGCCCTTGCATTTGGGGCATTTAAGAAATAATTTTTTAGGACATTCTGTTTCTAAAATCCTAGAGGCTTGTGGACATCAGGTAATTAAGGTTCAGATTATTAACGATAGAGGAATACACATTTGTAAGTCTATGTTGGCTTGGCAAAAGTTTGGAAAGGGAGAAACCCCTGAAAGTAGCGGAATGAAAGGAGACCATTTGGTGGGGAAGTATTATGTACGCTTTGATACTGAATATAAGGGAGAAATTGATACTCTTATGAACCAAGGAATGGAGGAAGGTTTAGCCAAAAAAGAAGCTCCAATTATAAAAGAAGCTCAAGAAATGCTTAAAAAGTGGGAGGAAGGGGATCAAGAGGTAAGAAAACTTTGGGAAATGATGAACCAATGGGTGTACGATGGGTTTGAAAAAACCTATCAAACCATGGGCGTGGAATTTGATAAGCTGTATTACGAATCAGATACCTTTATTTTGGGTAGAGAAAAGGTTCTGGAGCATGAAAATAATGAACTTGTTTATCGCAAGGAAGACAATTCCCTTTGGATGGATTTATCTTCTGAAAAAATAGATGATAAATTGCTGTTAAGAGGGGATGGAACTTCAGTCTATATGACTCAAGATATTGGGACAGCCATTATTAGAAATGAGGAGTTTTCTTGTGAAAAATACTATTATGTAGTGGGCAATGAGCAGGATTATCATTTTAAGGTTTTAAAGATAATCTTGCAAAAGATGGGATATTCCTGGGCTTCGGGCATAGCACACCTATCTTATGGAATGGTGGATTTACCTTCAGGAAAAATGAAGTCTCGTGAAGGAACTGTGGTAGATGCCGATGATTTGATGCATGAGATGAAACAAACTGCTGCTGAAATTTCTGAGGAATTAGGAAAAGTTGATGCTTTAAGTGAAACTGAGAAAGATAAGTTGTTCGGAATTATTGGAATGGGTGCTTTAAAGTATTTTATTTTAAAAGTAGATCCTAAAAAAGGGATGCTTTTTGACCCTTCTGCTTCTGTAGATTTTAATGGAAATACTGGGCCTTTTATTCAATATGCTCATGCTAGAATTCAATCTATTATAAGGAAGTTAGGTAAAGGAGATAGCAGCAAATACTCTGATAATACGACTTTGGAGAAGGCAGATTTGATTTTACTGAGAATGTTAAATCAGTTTCCTTTGGTTCTTGCAGAGGCTGGAAAATCAACTAGTCCGGCACTGATTGCTAATTATGCTTATGATTTGGTGAAGCAATTCAACTTCTTTTATCAAAATACAACGCCCATTGTGAAGGAAGAGAATGAAGAGTTAAAAAACTTTAGATTGTGCTTGTGTGAGTTGGTGGGTAAGGTGCTACAAAATGCTATGGGACTTTTGGGGGTGGAGCTGCCGGATAGGATGTAGGAGAAGCGTACTTTTAGTTTTGTAAATACACTAGCAATTTGTTTTTCCCAAATAAGCTTCCTTATTCATTATCAATTTTAAACTTAAGGGGTTGAATAAATTTAGTTCTCTCTTCTCTTGGTTCTATATCAGATTTATGCCTAATAACTCGAAGAGCTTCAGACTTTATGTTTTTCTTAAACCTTAGTTTACATTTATCACATTTAATTTTTTCAACTTTTGCGTGCTTAATTTCTCCAGTTTTTTCTACTATAAATGAAACATAAACTATAGCTGAGTCAATTTTATCTTTTTGACTGACTTTTAGAATATTAGAATTTATAGGCTTGTCAATTAACTTTCCTTAATTGCCGATTTTAGATAAAATTACCTGTGTTTAAATGTTTTATTTGCCATTTGACTGATAAACCTTAATCGGTTTGGTATATCCGGATGTATTTTCATTTTTTTTTATTGCCAACCCACTCTATAAAAGAAGACAATATAACATCCATCCTACAAATGAATTTTATAAAAAGATATGATGATATCATCCTTTATAATCTCTAACAATGCTGAATTCAGTATAATTTTAAAAGCGGCTTACTATAAATCTTAACAAACGACTATTTTATCCTCCTTGCTTTCTGCCCATCACTTTTTTAGCAGCTTCGATAATATTTTTAGAGCCTAGTCCGTATTTTCGGAAAAGCTCTTCCGGTTTACCACTCTCACCAAACTGATCATTTACAGCCACCATTTCCATTGGAGTAGGAAGTTTTCTGGCTAACAATTGGGCAACACTATCTCCCAAACCTCCATTCATTTGATGCTCTTCGGCAGTCACAATACACCTTGTTTTTTGAGCAGACTTTAAAATTGCCTCTTCATCTAAAGGTTTAATGGTGTGAATATTAATAACTTCAACACTATAACCACTTTCTTCTAATGCTTCAGCTGCTTTTAAGCTTTCCCAAACACAATGCCCAGTTGCAATTAAGGTTACCTCATTTCCTTCTTGAAAGGTAAGAGCTTTACCAATTTCAAATTTTTGATTTTCAGGAGTAAATACCGGCCATTTAGGTCTACCAAAACGCAAATATACAGGTCCTTCATAATCAGCTATGGCAATAGTAGCTGCCTTGGTTTGATTGTAATCACAGGGATTGATAACAGTCATTCCAGGAAGCATTTTCATTA
>CAZKFN010000061.1:3293-14443 GCA_964552035.1 uncultured Flavobacteriales bacterium | reverse complement strand
TTACACTAAGGGGGCAAAGTACAATAGTTTTAGATGAAAACTTTAAAGACAATTCTAATTCTTGGTTAACATCAACCAAAGGAGACTTTTCTGCTGAAGTGAAAGATGGAGCTTATATTCTAAGTACTCATACTAATACAAGTAAAGTTGTATATCATGAAATAGAATCTTTTAAAGCAGAAGATAATTTTGTAATAGAAGCTGATTTTAAACAATTAGATAAAAAAAGAAATAAATATTTCGGTTTAGTTTTTTCAGCAGATAAAACTGGAAAGAACGAAATATTATTTACCATTACTTCAAGTGGTTATAACAGCATCATTCAAAACATAAATGATGAAGATTCGGTAATTTATGATTTGGATATCAATCCCAATATCAATGGATTAAATAACATTAACACTTTCAGAGTAGAAAAAATTTCTAATTCAATTTTTTATTATTTAAATAATGAATTGGTTCATGTAGGAGAAAGTGATAAATACTACTATCCTTACCTTGGGCTCTATTTAGATGGTAAAATAGAAGTTGAAGTTTCTAAAGTTAAAGTAAGTAAGTCAGAAAGGCATATAAATATTGTTCAAGGAGCAGATACCGTTGCTGATAAAGTGAAATTGGGTAAACAAATTAATTCTGAGTACGATGAATTACTACCAGTGATTACAGCTGATGGTAAAACCCTTTATGTGATTCGAAATAATCATCCTGAGAATTATGGTCCTGCAGACAACGATCAAGATATTTGGGTTTCTAAGTTAGATGAAAATGGAGAGTGGGGTGAACTTGAAAACATAGGTAAGCCTTTAAATAATAAAGATTATAATTTTGTTGTATCTGCTTCTCCAGATAATAACTCACTTGTTGTTGGGAACATCTATGGTCCTGGAGGAAAAACAATTGGTCAAGGTTTATCTATTACGTACAAAACAGAAGATGGTAAAGGTTGGCAAGTACCACAAACAGTAGATATTAAAAACTATTATAACGATCATGAGTTTGTGTCCTTCTTTTTATGTAATGATAACAAAACCTTAATTATGAGTCTTGAAAGAGATGATAGCATGGGAGAAAGAGACTTTTATGTAAGTTTTTTAAATGATGATGACAGCTGGACAGAACCATTACACATGGGGAATGTAATCAATACCATTAGAGATGAAGGTAACCCATTTGTGGCAGCTGATAATAAAACCATGTATTTTGCTTCTACAGGTCATTCAGGTTATGGTAAACACGATATCTTTGTTACTAAAAGAATTGGTGAAAGCTGGACGGATTGGTCTGAACCCAAAAACTTAGGACCAAAGATTAATACAGATGAAAATGATTTAAACTATTTTCTAGATGCTAAAGGAGAAACGGCTTATCTAGCTTCGAAAGGAGATATTTACATTATTGATAACGTTGAAAAAATTGGGCCTGCTACTTTAGTTTCTGGGGTAGCATACAACAGAAAAACAAATCAACCGATTGGAACTATGATTAGATATTACGACTTAAGTACCAATAAAGAGTTAGGAAGAGCAACTTCTGACCCTGTTACTGGGGAGTATAAAATTGTTTTACCTACAGATAGGCGTTATAGCTTTGTAGCTGATCAGGACGGTTTCTTCCCTATAAGTGAAAACTTAGACTTAAGAGGTATGGGAGAATATAGTGAATATGAAAGAGACCTGTTTTTATTACCGCTGGAAAAGGGTAGGGTAGTTCGACTAAATAACGTTTTCTTTGACTTTGATAGAGCCAACTTATTGCCGGAGTCTTATAACGAGTTAGATCGATTATATAATCTTTTAAAAGAATACCCATCGCTTGAAATTCAAATTTCAGGGCATACTGATGATGTTGGTAATGAGGTATATAATCAAAAACTTTCTGAACAAAGAGCTAAATCAGTTGTAAATTATTTATTATCTAAGAAAATTAGCTCTAATAGATTAAAGGCTGTTGGTTATGGTAAAACTGAACCAGTTGTTCCTAACGATAGCGAAGAAAATAGAGCTTATAATAGAAGAGTAGAGTTCAAAATTTTAAGAAGATAGAACACTTTACTTTAATATAAACTTATTTAGTAATGCATCATAGTTCTTTATGATGCATTATTTTTTCGTGGATTATTGAACTAAAAACAATTAAACATCCTATTTATAATTACTTAGAGCTTGCGTTATATTCTTATTAAATTACTCTAATAAAGTCTGCTAAATACTTAACTTTATCGAAAAATAAAATGGAAAAAATAAAATTTACACTTATTCTAACAGCACTATTTATCTGCTCTTTTAGCTTACTATCCTGTGGGGGGAGTGAGTCAAGTAATAATACTAATATTGAAGAGGAAATTGATCAATCCGGAAATGATACCATATATGTTGTTTTAAATTCCAATGATAAAATGCAATTTGATAAAGATGAAATTATGGTTTACGAAGGTCAAGTTGTAAATCTAACTCTTAATCACACTGGTACTATGCCTGTTAGTTCTATGGGACATAATTTTGTATTATTAACAGAGGGTACTTCTGTATCAAACTTTTCAAGAAAGGCTCTTAAAGCTAAGGATCATGAATACATACCTCAAAACAGTGAAGAGGTAATTGCTCATACTGCTTTAATAGGAGGTGGTGAAAGTGATGTTATAATTTTTCAAGCTCCAGTAAAAGGAACTTATGATTTCCTTTGTTCTTTCCCTGGGCATTATTCTATTATGAAAGGGAAATTTAAAGTAAAATAAAATAAATTTATAGTATGTATAATATTTTAAAAGCTTCACACAACGGAATTGGGATGTTAATTCTATCCCTTTTATTATTAGTAATCCTCTATTTATTCACCATGTTTTTACTGAAAAAGCCTTTTAAAGGTTTTGTAAAAACAGCCGCACTTGTTGGCATGGCAATAGTACACCTACAAATATTATTAGGGCTCGTACTTTACTTTATTTCACCCCTTGGCTTAGAGAATTTTTCAGGTGAGTCTATGGGGCATAAAATATCTAGATTCTATATAGTCGAACATCCTATAGGTATGTTGTTAACCGCCGTGCTAATTACTATTGGTTATAGAGCTACAAAGAATGTCAACTATTCCGATAAAAAGAAATATGCTAGGACATTGGTATTTTATACTTTATCCTTTATTATAATAACCTACTTAATACCATGGTTTTTATGGAATTAAACGAGTTCTTAAAGCTGGTTTTATAAAGTTAACTATTAATGATATCATGGAAGAATTAGGGCAAATAGAAGAGTTTAAAAGCTCACCCGAATTAATTGATAAACTTTATCAGCACAGCATACGTAAAGAATATGAATCTGGGAGTTTGATTTTAAATGAAAACTCACAGATTCGTTCTATACCAATAGTTACTCGTGGTATACTTAAGGTGATTCGTACAGAAGAAGACGGTAGAGAAATCCTTTTGTATTATATTAAAGCAGGTGAAAGTTGTATCATGTCCTTTTTAGGTGGATTACATAATGAACAATCTAAAGTAAGAGCTGAAGTAGAGGAAGATGCAGAAATCCTTTTTTTACCTATGAATAAGGTTTCTCTATTTATTAAAGATTATCCCCAATGGTTGGATTATATTTTTAAATTATACCATAAGCGTTTTGAAGAACTGTTGGAAATCGTTAATGCTATTGCCTTTAAGAAAGTAGATGAGCGATTGCTAACTTTGTTAGAAAAGAAATCAGAATTAGCAAACTCAAATACCCTAATCATAACGCATGAGCAACTTGCCAATGACCTGGGTACAGCTAGAGTTGTGGTGTCTCGTTTATTAAAACAATTGGAAGAAAACGGGAAAGTACAGCTTGGAAGGAATAAAATAAAGCTTATGTCTTCTAAGTAACATAAATGCCTATAGATTTAGTGTATTTTTGTCGCCTTCATTATAGACTGTATGGATATTATTGCTTACTTGGCTTGTATATTTATAGGAATTACCCTAGGCTTAATAGGTGGGGGAGGTAGCACGCTTACCATACCGGTTTTAGTTTATCTTTTTAGTATTGATGCAGTACTTGCTACTGGATACTCGCTCTTTATTGTTGGTGCAACAAGTTTAATAGGAGCTTATTCTTACCTAAAAAAACAATTAGTGAACTTAAAAGCGGCAATTGTTTTTGGAATACCCTCAATTATAGCTGTGTTCTTCACGAGGACTACTATTATCCCAGCTATACCTGACCTTATTTTTGAGTTTGGAAGTTTTACTTTAAGTAAATCACTTTTATTAATGTTAATTTTTTCCATTCTGATGATTTTTGCTTCGGTTAGTATGATTAAACCAAAAAAGCTTAGCGATAAAGAAGAAATTGAACAAAAATTAGAATTTAATTACCCATTGATTGTTATAGAAGGACTAATTGTAGGTGTTTTAACAGGATTAGTTGGAGCTGGTGGAGGGTTTTTGATAATTCCTGCTTTGGTATTGTTTAGTAAATTGCCTATGAAAGAAGCGATTGGAACCTCTCTTTTAATAATTGCTGCTAAATCTCTGATTGGCTTTATAGGTGAAAGTATGGAGGTTGTAATTGATTGGAAATTTTTATTGATTGTTACTTCTTTTGCAATTGTTGGAATTATAATAGGTATTGCACTATCTAAAAAGATTGATGGCTCTAAGCTGAAATCTGCTTTTGGTTGGTTTGTTTTAACTATGGGAGTTTATATTATTTTGGCAGAAACTGTTTTTAGATGATAAAGTTTTATGTGTTAGTTGCCCTATAGAGTATCCTATTATTAAGTAATTAATTTTTCTTCACTTTCTTCTGTAACAAAAGTAGCTGTATAAAATAAAGATTAACCAGAACTTTGTCGTATTAATAATCACCTAAAAGAGAATTATGTTTTTTCAACACGTTTATGATAAAAGCCTTTCGCAAGGTAGTTATGTTATTGGCTGTCAACAAACATCAGAAGCTATAGTAATTGACGCACAAAGAGATATTGATGTTTATTTAGAAATAGCTGAGCAAAACAATTTAAATATTACTCATATTACCGAGACGCATATCCATGCCGACTTTTTATGTGGATCTAGAGAGTTGGCTGCTGCAACAGGAGCTAAGATGTATTTGTCGGATGAAGGTGGGGAAGATTGGCAGTATGAATTTCCACATATAGGTTTAAAAGATGGGTCTATTATAAAAGTGGGCAATCTTACATTAGAAGTAATGCATACACCTGGGCATACGCCAGAAAGTATTAGTTTTTTATTGAGGGATCATCCTGCTACAGATGAACCAATAATGGTATTTACAGGCGATTTCGTTTTTGTTGGAGATATAGGTCGTCCAGATTTATTAGAAGAAGCCGCTGGTTTAGTTGGAACCAAAGAGCTTGGGGCTAAACAAATGTTTCAATCCTTAAAAAAGTTTGCCGCTCTTCCTGATTATGTTCAAGTGTGGACAGCGCATGGAGCTGGTTCGGCTTGTGGTAAGGCTTTGGGAGCTGTTCACAGCTCTACAGTAGGTTATGAAAAGATAAGAAATTGGGCTTTTCAATTTGGAGAAGATGAAGAGCAATTTACTAAAGTACTTCTTGCAGGTCAGCCAGAAGCTCCTAAGTATTTTGCAATGATGAAACATTTAAATAAAGTAGATAGACCTTTATTAGTTGAAGTACCCAAGCATTCTAAATTAACTAAAGAAGAGTTTTTAGCTGCATATAACAAAGGAATTAAAGTCATTGATACCAGAGATAAATTAGAGTTCTCTAAGGGATATATTCCTAATAGTTATAATATTAAAGGAGGAAATTCATTTTCTACTTGGATGGGCTGGATGCTAGATTATCAAGAGCAATTTATTTTAATTGCTAAAGAGGAGGAAGTGGAAGATTTAACTAGAAAACTTATGCGTATTGGTATGGATAAGGTTTATGGTTATGTTGAAGATATAACTAATCTTGATATTGAGTTGAAAAAAGCTAATTTAATTGATGAAAAGGTACTTAAGTCAAACTTTAAAAATAAAAATGTTCAAATTCTCGATGTACGGGCAGCTACAGAGTATCAAAGCGGGTATATAGGAGATGCAGAACATGCATTTTTAGGAACTTTAGAGAAGAATATAAATCAATGGGATAAACACAAAGAAACCATTGTTTATTGTCAAGCAGGTGATCGCACTTCAACAGCTTATTCCATTTTGAGAAAAAATGGATTTGAGAATGTGAAAAGCTATTTAGAAGGAGTAAGCGGTTGGACTGCAAATGGAAATGATTTAACACTAAATAAAACTTGAGTAATGGGATTTTTTTCAGCCTTATTTGGACGTGGTAAACGCAACAATATAGCAGCAATGCTTAAAGAAGGAGCTTACATCGTAGATGTACGTTCTAAAAAAGAATATTCAATGGCTTATGCTAAAGGAACAGTAAATATTCCTTTAGATCAGCTAAATGCACAGTTAAATAAATTTAAAAATAAAAAGAACATTGTTTTGTGTTGTGCTTCTGGAGCGAGAAGTGGACAAGCTGAGCAAATTTTAAAACAAAAAGGTTTTGAAAATGTAGTTAATGCAGGCTCTTGGAGAGCCGTGAATAGAATGATTAAAAATACCTAATTATGAGTAATATATGGGATGAGCGTTATGCTAGTGAGGAGTATTTTTATGGTAAAAAACCCAATGTTTATCTAAAGGAAAAGCTAGAAGAAATCCCTAAGGGAAAGATTCTTTTGCCTGCAGATGGTGAGGGTAGAAATGGAGTTTATGCAGCGAGTATAGGATGGGAAACCTTTGCTTTTGATAGCAGTGAAGAAGCTATGAAAAAAGCAAAAGCATTAGCAGCTCAACAAAAAGTAGGTATTCACTATGATTGCATAGATGTAGAGTCGGCAAAATATAAAAAAAACAGTTTTGATGTTTTGGCTTTGATTTATACCCATTTTCCTCCTGCTAAAAGAAAAGAATATCATCAGAAATTAGCATCTTTTATAAAGCCAAATTCAATGTTGGTTATAGAAGGCTTTAGTAAGAAGCAAATGGATTATCAGAAAGATAATCCATTTGCTGGAGGTCCTAAAAACGTTGATATGCTTTATGATTTAGAAGAAATAAAGTCTGACTTTGATGGATTTGAATTTATTGAGGCGAAAGAAAAAGAAGTGGACTTAGCAGAAGGTAAAAATCATTTAGGAAAAAGTTCAGTAATTAGAATTTTAGCAAAAAAAAGGTAGATATGAAAAAGAACATTGGGAAAACGGATAAATTAATTCGACTATTATTAACATTAATCATTGGAGTTTTATATTTCATAAATGTGATTTCCGGAACATTAGCTATCGTATTGATTATACTGGCTCTGGTATTTCTTATTACTTCTTTTATAAATTTTTGCCCCTTGTATTTGCCTTTTGGTATTAATACAAGAAAAAAAGGGAAAGGATTATGAGGAAATATATTTCTAAATGGAACTTATCTAGGGTCTTACGATTAGGATTAGGAATTTTAATTCTCTTTCAAGGAATAGAATCTAGGGAGTGGTTTTTTATTGCCATAGGTTTGATATTTTCTTTGCTAGCAGTCTTGAATTATGGTTTTTGTGGGAGCACTGCTTGTGATATTACTCAGGGATATACGGATGATAAAACTAAAAATAACGGTAAATTATGAAGGCATTAAATAGTGTTGCAACTTTCTTTATAGTTGGTTTATTTTTAATTGCTTGTAACTCTTCTCAACAGAAAGAGGGTAAAGTAAATGAAAAAGAAAATACAACTGTAGAGATAGAAAAAAACTTTACAGAAGAATGGTTGGCTATAGGAGATAGTATTAGCAATCATGCTCAAAATACTTTATTGAACAATGTAGCTACAGCCATGAAAGAGGGAGGTCCTGAGCATGCAATAGATTTTTGCAATACTGCAGCTGTACCATTAACAGACTCAATTGCTGGAATGCATAATGTGAATATTCAGCGCATTACAGATAAAAATAGAAACCCAGACAATCACCTTTCTACTCTTATGGACTCTATGGTTTGGGAAAAAATTCAAACAACTTTATTAGAAGAATCGGAAGAGCCTCTTCATTATGTAGAACAAGAAGAGGGTGGATTGTATTATTATAAAGCCATTAAAATAGGTATGCCCACTTGCTTAGCTTGCCATGGGGGCAAAGAGGATATTTCGGAAACTACTTTAAATGTTTTAGCTCAAAGATATCCAAACGATAAGGCAATAGCTTATGAGTTAGGAGATTTAAGGGGATTGTGGAAAATTAAATTAAAATAAAATGAATCTTACTTTAAAAAAATATGTATTGCCAGCGATTGGTGTTGTCGTAGGAGGAATAGCAGCTTTCTTTTATTGGCAGCAGATAGGTTGCAATTCTGGAACCTGTGCAATTACTTCTGATCCTGTGAATAGTGTAGTTTATGGTGCTATAATGGGAGGACTATTATTTTCGATGATTCAAACAGATAATAAAGATAAAACAAAAGAAAAATGACATTTCAAGAAATAATAAATCAGGATAAACCTGTTTTGGTAGACTTTTTTGCTGATTGGTGTGGACCATGTAAAATGATGACTCCAATTTTAAAAGATTTAAAAAATAGAATTGGCGAAAAGGCCAACATTATAAAAATAGATGTTGATAAAAACCCCGGAGCTGCAGCAGCATATCAAGTAATGGGAGTACCAACTTTGATTTTATATAAAAATGGCAAGCAACTTTGGCGACAATCGGGAGTTGTAGCTCTGGAAGAATTGGAAAGAATAATTAAAGAAAATAGTTAGATTAGTTTGTTAATTTGATTAAAGAGCAGTTGTTTAGTTCAATAAAACAGCTGCTTTTTTATTTTAAATATTTTTACAAATATCTTTTTTTATAAAAGATAATACCATTAAAAGAATGTTTATGTTGTTCAAATATAAGTAAGGTGTTTTATTTTTAGGAATTAACCGATGAAAATTGCAAATCTTAGGGAAATCGTATTTATTGCAATTGGCGCAGCTAGTTATGGAATTCTAGCAACTTTTGTTCAATTAGCCAATGATAATGGATATAAAACTGCAGGTTTAGTTTTTTCTCAATATGTGGTTGGGGCTATTGTTTTAACAACTTTAGCTTATTTTCATAAAAATAAAAAAGCTGCAGCAGCACCTATTAACCTTAAAAATGACAAATTAAAGCTTTTAATTTTTGGTTCCACCTTGGGATTTACCAGCAGCTTCTACTATATATCTATTCAATATATCCCAGTCTCTGTAGCGATAATTCTTTTAATGCAAACCATATGGATGGCTGTAGTATTAGAGTTTTTCATTGCAAGAGAATTAATAAATAAAACAAAAATTGTAGGTGCAATTGTAGCTTTGATTGGAACAGCTATGGCTGCAAAATTATTTGAAAGTAATATCCAGTTAGATTATAGAGGGGTGGGCTTTGGATTATTGGCAGCTGTTAGTTATACAGGGACAATGTATGCCTCAAATAGAATAGCAACAGCACTACCTAGTATTGTTCGTAGTCAGTATCTAGTATATGGAGGGTTTATTATTGTTTTATTATTCTGGAACTTTCAAATTTGGGAAGCTTTCCATTGGGAATTATTTCTAAAGTGGGGTTTATTCCTTGGTTTTTTTGGAACCATATTACCTCCTTTATTATTTAATTCAGCATTCCCAGTAGTAGGGACAGGCTTAGGTGGTATTATTGCAGCATTAGAAATTCCAGTATCTGTTTTTTCTGCATACATCTTACTTTCAGAAGAAATTACAAGTCTTCAATGGTTGGGTATTTTGGTGATCATACTAGCTGTAGTATTAATTAATTTAAATCAATTGCGTAAATATTAAATATTGAGTGTGTAGCTCAATCATTAGGGTTACTTTTGCACTCTCAATTTTACCGTATATTTCATAAAATGAAAATAAGAAACATTGCCATTATTGCCCATGTTGACCATGGGAAAACAACTTTAGTAAATCGAATATTACTGGCTGGAAATGCTATAAAAGCAAATGAAAAGACAGGAGAGCTAGTAATGGATAACAATGATTTAGAAAGAGAAAGAGGAATTACTATTCTCTCAAAAAATGTTGCTATTCAATATAAGGATATAAAAATCAACTTAATTGATACCCCCGGTCACGCCGACTTTGGAGGAGAAGTTGAAAGAGTTTTAAATATGGCCGATGGTGTATTGTTGTTGGTAGATGCTTTTGAGGGACCTATGCCACAAACGCGTTTTGTATTGCAAAAGGCAATAGATTTAGGTTTAAAGCCAATTGTAGTTGTCAATAAAGTAGATAAACCTAACTGTACACCTGATTTAGCTCAAGAGAAAGTGTTTGACTTAATGTTTGACTTAGGAGCTACAGAAGATCAATTGGACTTTCCTACGATATATGGATCGGCAAGGGATGGTTGGATGAGTACGGATTATAAGAAACCCACAAAAGATATAACAGCATTACTAGATGCAATTGTTGAGTATATTCCTTCACCAAACCCAGAGGAGGGGAGCACTCAAATGTTAATTACTTCTCTGGATTACTCTTCATATATTGGTAGAATTGCCGTTGGGAGATTACACAGAGGATCTTTAAAAACTGGTCAACAAGTTGCTTTAATTAAACGAGATGATAGTGTTGTAAAATCGAAAATCAAGGAGCTTTACCTTTTTAAAGGAATGGATAAAGTTAAGGTAGATGAAATTGAAGCCGGCGATATTTGTGCAATAGTGGGATTAGAAAGTTTTGATATTGGAGATACCGTTTCAGATGTTGAAAATCAAGAAGCTTTACCTAAGATTACGATAGATGAGCCTACTATGTCAATGTTATTTACTATCAATGACTCTCCGTTTTTTGGTAAAGAAGGGAAGTTTGTAACCTCAAGACACTTAAAGGAGCGTTTAGAAAAAGAATTGGAAAAAAATTTAGCCTTAAGAGTAGAGGAAACCAATTCAGCTGATTCCTTTAATGTATATGGTCGTGGAGTATTGCATCTTTCTGTATTGATTGAAACCATGCGTAGAGAGGGGTATGAGCTTCAAATTGGTCAACCTCAGGTGATTATTAAAGAGATAGATGGAGTAAAACACGAACCTATAGAAGAGTTGAATATCGACTTACCTGAAGGACATAGTGGAACAGCTATAGAAATGGTGAATCAAAGAAAAGGTGA
>CAZKFN010000061.1:0-3283 GCA_964552035.1 uncultured Flavobacteriales bacterium | reverse complement strand
GGAACCTAAAGGAGATAGGATGATTTTAAATTTTGAAATTCCTTCCAGAGGAATTATAGGTTTACGAAATTCACTATTGACTGCTACTGCAGGTGAGGCTATTGTTTCTCATAGATTTTTAAATTTCCAGCCGCTTAAAGGTGAAATTCCTATGCGAATTAACGGTTCTTTAATTTCTATGGAAGAAGGAAAGGCTATTCCATATTCTTTACATAATTTACAGAGCAGAGGAAAGTTTTTTGTAGATCCTAACGATGAAGTTTATACAGGTCAAGTAGTGGGTGAAAATAATAGAGATGGAGATTTGGTTATCAACATTACTAAAACTAAAAAGCTAACCAATATGCGCGCTGCGGGTTCTGATGAAAAAATGAGAATTGCACCTGCAATTAAGTTTTCATTAGAAGAGGCTCTGGAATATATTCAGAAAGACGAATATGTTGAAGTAACTCCAGAGTCTATACGTCTTAGAAAAATCTTATTAAGCGAAACAGACAGGAAAAGGGCTTCTAAAATTTAAAAATTTCAACTTATAGGAGTTGATTAAAAAATAGGCATTCTCTTTCACAAGCCTTATGATTTTCACAAGTAATAAGTGAATTTAGAATGGATGAAAGACTTCTGCTTTAAACCTAAAGTAGGGAAGGATGCTTAGATTTAGAGGAATACATTTGCTTATGTGAAGGACTAAGTTCTAATTTCTTTAGCTACACTTTATATTGAGTTCATCGAAATGCTGTATTTAGCCGTTTAAGAAACACATATTTTGTTATTTATATACCTTCTATACTAGCTTAAATCCTCCCTTTGTAAGGCAACCTTTTCGCTTTCAAGATATTCTTCATAGGATGAAATCTTATCCAACATTCCATTCGGGCCAATTTCAATGATTCTATTAGCTATCGTCTGTGTAAAGGTATGATCATAAGAGGTAAACAGCACCGTTCCAGGGAAGTCAATTAAGGAGTTGTTTAGTGCAGTAATCGATTCCAAATCTAAGTGGTTAGTAGGTTCATCAAAGATTAAGAAGTTAGCTTCATTAAACATCATCTTAGAAAGCATACAACGCATTTTTTCACCACCAGAAAGTACTTTTGTCTTTTTGAGTACTTCTTCACCCGAGAAAAGCATTTTACCTAAAAACCCTCGGATGTAAACTTCATCTCTTTCTTCTTCAGTTTTAGCATATTGTCTTAACCAGTCTACTAAATTTTCATTGGATTCAAAATACGTTGAATTATCCGATGGTAAATAAGCTGTAGTAATGGTTTGACCGTACTGATAACTTCCAGAAGTTGGTTCAATTTTTCCATTGATGATTTCAAAAAAGGTGCTCACCGCTCTAGAATCTCCTAAAATAGCAATTTTATCGCCTTTGCTTACATTAATATTCAAGTCTTTAAATAACCAATCTCCGTTTTTATCTTGATAACTTAATTTATCTACAAATAGAAGTTGATTCCCTGCCTCTCTTTCTTGTACCCAAATAATTGCAGGATATTTTCTAGAGGAAGGTTTAATATCATCTACATTAATCTTTTCTAATAATTTTTTTCTACTGGTTGCTTGTTTAGATTTAGCGGCATTAGCACTAAAACGAGCAATAAATTCTTGAAGTTCTTTCTTTTTAGCTTCCGCTTTTTTATTGGCAGATTGTTGTTGTCTTAAGGCTAATTGAGAGCTTTCGTACCAGAAAGTATAATTACCTGAATAAACTGTAAGTTTTCCAAAATCAATGTCAACGATGTTGGTACAAACCGTATCTAAAAAGTGACGGTCGTGTGAAACGACTATTACCGTATTTTTAAAGTCTAATAAAAAGTCTTCAAGCCAGTTAATAGTTTTAACATCCAAGTCGTTGGTTGGCTCATCCAGTATTAAGATATCTGGATTGCCAAATAAGGCTTGAGCTAAGAGCACTCTAACCTTTTCGTTACCACTTAGGTCTTTCATTAGCTTGTGGTGATTGTCTTCAGTAATCCCAAGACCACTTAATAGGGCAGCGGCATCAGATTCCGCATTCCAACCATCCATTTCAGCAAACTCAGCTTCTAATTCAGAGGCTTTAATTCCATCTTTCTCGGTAAAATCTTCTTTGGCATAAACGGCATCCTTTTCTTTCATGATGTCCCAAAGTTGATGATGTCCCATTATTACCGTATCAATAACACTATACTCATCAAAAGCATAGTGGTTTTGGCTGAGTACGGCCATACGCTTTCCAGGTTCAATTAAAATAGAACCTGTATTGGGGTCTACTTCTCCTGAAAGGATTTTTAAAAAGGTCGATTTTCCTGCACCATTGGCTCCAATAATGCCGTAGCAGTTATCCTCAGTAAATTTGATGTTTACATCATCAAAAAGTACTCTTTTGCCGTATTGTAATGAAATGTTTTGTGTCTCTATCATGCTAAAAAAATTGGCGTGCAAACTTAATCAAAAAGACCACTCGGTGGTCTTTTTATTATCAATAGAAAATAAATATTAAATATTATAGGATTAAACTTCCTCCTTTTCAAACTCTACTTCGGAATAATCTTTAACAACATTATAGACACTATCTCTTTCTAGTGGTTTCCTTCCCACTTTTTTAATTAGGTTGCACAACTGCTCTGTCGTTAGACTTGGAGTCTGTTCTTCAGCACCTGCCATAGAATATATTTTGGTAGAATCATCAATCGTTCCATCAATATCGTCTACCCCATAATTTAGAGTTAATTGAGCAGTTTCTCTACCAATCATGGGCCAATAGGCTTTTAAGTGGGGAAGATTATCTATAAAAATCCTTGAAATGGCATACACTTTTAAGTCTTCAATCACAGAAACTTCACTAATATGTGACATTTGATTGTTTCCATTTCTAAACTTCAAAGGAATAAAGGTATTAAACCCTCCGGTTTCGTCTTGAAGCGCCCTTATTCTATGCATATGATCAATAAGATGTTCAGGTTTTTCTATATGTCCATAAAGCATAGTGGCATTAGACGGCATACCGATTTCATGCGCTGCTTTGTGAATGGCTAACCATTGCTCGGCATTACATTTATCATTACATATTTCTTTTCTAATCTCATCGGCAAAAATTTCCGCCCCACCTCCAGGTAAAGAGTTTTGACCGTGGTCTTTTAAAATTTGAAGTCCTTCTTTGTATGAAACCTTAGCTTTTCTACACATATATTCTAACTCAACTGCCGTAAATGCTTTAACATGAAGGTCAGGACGTATTTCTTTGATTTTTTTGATTAATCCTGCAAAATATTCTAATCCCATTTTTGGATGTACG
>CAZKFN010000060.1:0-14791 GCA_964552035.1 uncultured Flavobacteriales bacterium | reverse complement strand
GTAATTTCATCGTTAATCTTATGTAAACTGCTATTACGATTATATCGTCTTGGTGCTCTTGGTCTTGCTATTGTTTAGTCCTCCTTATTAGTTAATATATTGTTCTTTTTCTATTTCTTTTTTAATAAAAGTTATAAAATCTTCCACTTTCATAACACCAACATCTCCTTTTTGGTGCTTTCTAATTGAAATTGTATTAGATTCTATTTCTTTTTCTCCGACAATCAACATGTATGGAACCTTAGATAATTCTGCATCACGTATCTTTTTTCCAACTTTTTCATTTCGATCATCTACGAATCCGCGAATATCGGAATTATTTAAGACTTTTAATATACCTTTGCAATTTTCATTGTATTTTTCACTTAAAGGTAATATTGCCACTTGATCTACAGTCAACCATAAAGGAAAGTTCCCTCCACAATGTTCAATTAATACAGCAATAAATCTTTCCATTGACCCAAAGGGAGCACGGTGAATCATTACTGGTCGATGCGGCTTGTCGTCACTTCCAATATACTCTAATTCAAAGCGCTCTGGTAAATTATAATCTACTTGTATGGTTCCTAATTGCCACTTTCTTCCAAGTGCATCTTTAACCATAAAGTCTAGCTTAGGTCCATAAAATGCAGCTTCGCCATATTCAACAGTTGTCTCTAAATTTTTGTCTCTAGATGCATTAATAATGGCTTGTTCAGCTTTTACCCAATTTTCATCGGTACCAATATACTTGCTCTTATTTTCCTTATCTCTCAAAGATATTTGCGCTGTGTATTCCTTAAAGTCAAGAGCTTTAAAGACATATAATACTAAGTCGATTACTTTTTTAAACTCATCTTCAACTTGATCTTGCATGCAAAATAAATGGGCATCATCTTGGGTAAACCCTCTCACTCTAGTTAAACCATGTAACTCCCCACTTTGTTCATAGCGATATACTGTTCCAAATTCTGCATATCTTATAGGTAAATCTCTATAAGAGCGAGGTTCGGATTTATAAATCTCACAGTGGTGAGGACAATTCATGGGCTTTAATAAAAACTCCTCATTTTCATCTGGGGTTTTAATGGGCTGAAAAGAGTCTTCACCATATTTATCATAATGCCCAGAAGTAATATATAATTCCTTACTTCCAATATGTGGTGTTACAACTGGTTCATAACCTGCTCGAATTTGTGCCTTTCGCATAAAGTTTTCTAACCTTTCTCTTAAAAGCGCACCTTTAGGTAACCAAAGGGGGAGTCCCTGTCCTACTTTTTGACTAAAAGTAAAGAGCTTTAATTCTTTTCCTAGCTTTCTATGATCTCTTTCTTTTGCTTTTTCTAAAAGTTCTAGATATTCAGTTAATTCTTTTTGTTTAGGGAAAGTAATTCCATAAATTCTAGTTAGCTGTTTATTTTTTTCATCTCCTCGCCAATAGGCTCCAGCTACATTCAGAAGTTTAACAGCCTTAATAAATCCAGTGTGAGGTATATGAGGGCCTTTACATAAATCCGTAAAGTTACCTTGATGGTAAAAAGTAATGTTTCCATCTTCTAAGTCTTTGAGCAATTCTAGCTTATAAGGGTCTTTCTTTTCGGTAAAGTATTGAATTGCCGCTTCCTTAGATACCTCTTTTTTACGGTAGGGGTTCTTTAGTTTTGCCAATTCCTTCATTTTGGCTTCAATCTTTGGCAAATCTTCTGTTGAAATTACTTTATCTCCGCTATCAACGTCATAATAGAAACCATTTTCTATGGGTGGACCAATACCTAGTTTTATTCCAGGATAAAGTGCTTCTAGTGCTTCAGCCATAAGATGGGCAGAAGAGTGCCACATTGTTTCCTTGCCTTCATCGTCATTCCAGGTTAACAACTGTAGAGTAGCATCATTATAAAGAGGCTCAAATGCATCTTTAACCTGCCCATTGATTTTTGCAGCCAATACATTTCTTGCTAAACCCTCAGAAATTCCTTGAGCTATTGCTAGGGGAGTTATCCCTTTGGGATACTCCTTTTTACTTCCATCTGTTAAAGTAATTGTTATCATTAACTATAAAATTTATGCAAAGGTAATAGCTACTACCTTATACATTCAAAAAAAAGAGCGCTAAATGCGCTCTTAAGTGTAAATTTTTAAAAAACATTTAGTTTAACCTTCGACAATCTCTGTTCTTAGGCTGTTTATTTTCTCCTTAAGCATGTTTAAATCCTCTTCATTTAATTCTACATCATTCAAATCTATTTCTTCTGAATAATATTGGTCAACAACGGGAATACTTTTAAATGAACTATTTATATTATTTAAACCTTCAATTAGGAAGCCAATGTCTAAAGTTTCATCATTGTGCTTATCTAAAGCTCTAATTATGTTATCAAGAATTGTCATTTGCTCAACTAATCTTGGTGCAATCTTATCATTACTAGCAAGGCTATTAGAACCGATATACATTCCTTCTAACCATGCAGCAGAAAAGAATATCGCTTCTTTAGATTCTTCAGAATTTTCTTCGAGATAATCGTCTGTTCTCTGTTTGATTTCCGTTAAGATATATAAAATAGTATCTTGGTTACTAATATTTTCCTCAAAACTTTTGATTAAGTCACCTGTGCTAAAAATATTTGACATTCCAATTTCTTCCGACATAGTCTTAATGGCATTTAAAATATCTATGGCTGATTGTTGTTTGTCATTTAAAACCGCATATGCTAAATCAGCAGAGTATATTCCAAAGTTAAGATACTTAGAGGTTTTAGTATTGTATTTATCAATATTTGATGGTTGATTAATTAAACCTTCATGATATTCTAGGCCTACTTTATTAAATATTGCTGCGATTTGTAGAGGAGATGGTAACATAATGGAAAGATCTTCTTCATCTACATAAGTATCTTCCATACCTTCTGTATTTTCGATCTCCTCAGCATTGTCTTCCTCCTCAATCTTTTTTGATGGCTCAGCACAAGCACTTAAAAGTACAATAGTGGCCAATAAAAGATTAAGTTCAATTGATGATATAATTTTTTTCATGGGAATTGAATTTATTTTACTACTAATTTAGTTTGGTTATTTTATAAAAGTTAATTGATAGCCAATTACAAACACTATACAAGAACTCTGCAAATTACTCCCTGCTGGAATTCTATAATTGATAAAATACTTCTTTGAAACTTCAGGCTCATAAACTATTAACTCCGAAGAGGAAGATGAATGAGAAAATACTGCTTTACGGTTGGCATGACTATTATCTCGGTCATAAATATTAATTTCAACACCTGCTGGTAACTTTTTACCGTTAAATATCAATCGGTAAGACTCACCTTTAAACATTGGAACCATAATTTCTTTGCTGTAAGACGTATCTCTATACTCAATTTCAGTTGCTTTTGACGATGAATAATAGAAAGGACTTAAAACTTTAACTCCCTCTTTTCGCATTTCTTTGACATTACAGTCTGCATTGCTTGTAGTTTTGTTCTGTGCAATCACAAATGCTGAAGAAGCAATAAGTAAAAAATAGATAATAATTTTTTTCATTAGGGTATTATATTTATTTGGTGGCTAATTTAATAAAATAGTTTTGAACTTAGCAAACATTTCTTAAATATTGATTGAATTTTAAATTAAAATTTTTAAATAAAAAATTGAGGCTCTGTAGTTAATGATTAAAATCACACTTTAAATTATTATTTTAAGATACTTTTTTTATCGCAAATATTCCTAGTAATAAAAAGGGCTTGTTTTAAGTTAGAAAATAAAAAAGACACTTTATATGTCGACATAAAGTGGCTGCAATAGGAACTAATAACTTTATGATTATTTTTGCCCATTAACTTTAATTTTTATTTATGAAAAGCCTTTTTTACTTTTTATTAGCTTTTTTTGTGTTTTTAACTTTAAATGCTCAAACTAATTATTGGCAACAAGAAGTAGCATATGTTATGGATATTGATGTAAATGCTAAAAATAATCAATTTTCGGGAAAACAAACTTTAAGATATACCAATAATTCAGGAGATACTTTAAAGCATGTTTTTTATCATTTATATCTAAATGCTTTTCAACCCAACAGCATGATGGATATGAAATCAAGAACTATAGAAGATCCAGATCCGAGGGTAAGGGATAGAATCTTTCATTTAAAAGAAGAGGAACAAGGCTGGCATAAAATTAAAAAGCTAACTCAAGATGGTAAAAAAGTTAAATATGAAATTCAAGGTACCGTTATGAAGGTATTTTTAAACAAAAATATTCTTCCTCAAAGCTCTACTACTTTTGAAATGGAATTTGAATCTCAATTGCCTTTACAAGTGCGAAGAACGGGAAGAGATAATGCAGAAGGAATCAGGTTATCTATGACTCAATGGTATCCTAAGTTAGCAGAATACGATAAAAATGGGTGGCATGCTGACCAGTATATAGCAAGAGAGTTTCATAGCGTGTGGGGAGATTTTGATGTAAAAATTGCAATTGATAAAGACTATACAATTGCCGCTACTGGAATTTTACAAAATCCAGAAGATATTGGCAAAGGATATACAGATAAAGAGGTGGAACCAAAAGTGAAAAATGGAAAACTTTTATGGCATTTTAAAGCTGAAAATGTTTTAGACTTTGCATGGTCGGCTGACCCTGATTATATACATAAGACCGCTGAATTGGATAATGGCACCATTCTGAGATTCTTTTATGTAGAAGATACTTCTTATGTTAGTTATTGGGATAGCCTACCTAATTATACAGTAAGGTTGTTTGAAATTATGAATGAAAACTTCGGTGAATACCCTTATAAACAATATACTATAGCTCAAGGTGGTGATGGTGGGATGGAATATTCCATGCTAACCTTAATAACAGGAAATAGAAGTTTGGGTAGTTTAGTTGGTGTAACTGTCCATGAAGTAAATCATTCTTGGTATCAGCATGCTCTTGCTTCTAATGAATACTTATATCCATGGATGGACGAGGGTTTTACAGTTTATACTTCCGACTTTGTCATGGATAAACTCTTTCCTAAATTTACTCCTTATAAAAGATTTAATGATGGATATTTTCGTTTGGTTCATTCCGGGAAACAAGAACCTTTAACTACTCACTCTGATCATTATGAAACCAATCTAGCATACGGAATCGCAGCTTATACCATGGGCGCGATGTTCTTAAACCAAATCGCATATATAATAGGTAGAGAAACCCTTCATCACAGTTTAAAAAAGTTTTATAATCAATGGAAATTTAAACATCCCGACCCCATGGATTTTATTAAGGTGGTCGAAAACGAAACCGATATAGAATTGAAGTGGTTTTATAAGTATTGGATTGAAAGTACCAAAACTATTGATTATACTATAGAAAGTGTTAATAGTAAGGGTAGTGAAACAGAGCTTATACTAGAAAGAATAGGGGAGTTTCCTATGCCCATAGATTTATATGTGGAATATAAAGATGGTACGCAGGAATGGATTAACATCCCTTTATCGACAATGTGGGGGACGAAAAAGGCTGAGGAAGGAATGGAAAATTATAGAGTAGAAAAACCATGGCCCTGGGTTTTTCCAAAGTATAGTTTAATTTTAAAGAAAGAAAAATCATCAATTAAACACTTAGAAATAGATCCCTCTATGAGAATGCCCGACATTAATCGAAAAAACAACACTTATCCTAAAGCACCTATTGATGTTTATTTTTCTAAATGATATTAAATAGTACAGTGAACAGTAGTTGGTTATTGCCTTTTTTGTAGAATAAGATTTATTCTAATAGAGGAGATAAGAATTTCTTCTTATCTTTGATAATAAGAATTATTGATGGATTATGGGCATATTGAGTAAAGCTTATTGGTTAGGAATATTGTTCTTAGGAGTACTATTATTTTCTTGTGAAAAGGAAAAAGAAAAATCTTTAAATGACATTGATTTCCCGCCAATGGATAAAGGAAAAATAGAAGTAAATAAGATGTTTTTAATTTTATCAAAAACAAATGGAGAGGTTTTAGATACGGTTCATTACAGTACTTTAAATGCTTCGTCTATAGATACCATAATGCTAGAAGTAAATACCAATTATAAAGTAGAGGCACATTTTGTTGATAAAAGTGGAGAAGATGTTAACCAGTATATTGAGGATCATGGAGAAGATTACTTGGTATGTTATTCTCCATCAAACCCTGCAGTTTTGCAGATAACAGAACTATCTTTAGATAAAAATAAAGATAAATTAGGTTTGTCAACCCAATGTAAAGCCAGCGAAGTGACCAATTCTGAGGATGCAAATGCTTTAGAAGTTAGACTTAAATATCAAGCGAATACAAAAGACAATCTCTGTAGTCCAGGTATTGAATTAATTTATGCAAATTTTATTTATAAAATAAGATAAGAAAGATGAAAACAAGAAGATTTGTAAAAGGATTAGCAATAAGTTTAATTGCATTATTTACATTGAGTATCGTTTTACCTGCTTGTGGAAGTAGTAGAAAAGGTACGGTTAAATCACAAAAAGGAATGGGAGATAAGAGAGATGTGAATCGCCATGTTTGGGGTAAATAATTCATATTGACTCTATCCTTTTTAATATTTCCTTTTTAATGGGCTCAACAGCAAATCTTTTCCTTAAGCTTTGCTTTTAGTTAAGCTGTTATTTGAAAAGCAAGTATTTTTCCGGTTCTAAGTTTTTTTAACTTCTTATTTTCTTCATAAAAATACAAAGAACATCCCTTTATAGCAGATATTCATTGATGAATAAAAAATAACATTCGCAAAATTTTTATATATTTAAATAATTTGCAATCTTCTATTGAATAAACCTATTCAACCAGCTCATAGTCAATTTGAATAGTCCTGTATCAATCCAAAGTATTAACGGTTACAAAACTTACTGGGCTGAATTGGAACATCTTCATTATACTTCAACTACGTTCAGCACAGCATTTGTGCTCTATAGAGATAGATAGGAAAGTTTTTAAGATATTTAAGTATCAATTAAATAAAAAATACTTTAGCTAAAACCTATTGAAAAGCCTTAGCTATTATAAGCTCTTTTCCCCCATGTGAATAATCGTAAAATCCTTCTCCGGATTTAACTCCCAATTTATTGGCTGTTACCATATTTACCAAGAGTGGGCAAGGAGCGTATTTTGGATTTCCAAAACCATTGTGAAGTACTTCCAAAATAGAAAGACAAACATCTAGTCCTATAAAATCGGCTAATTGCAAAGGTCCCATAGGATGTGCCATTCCCAATTTCATTACCGTATCGATTTCTTCTACTTTAGCAACCCCTTCGTGAAGCGTTATAATAGCCTCATTTATCATAGGCATAAGTATTCTATTAGCAACAAAACCAGGATAATCGTTTACTTCAACTGGAACTTTATTTAATTTTTTAGAAGTCTCCATAATTAATTGAGTTACTTCATCTGTAGTGTCATATCCTCGAATAATTTCCACTAATTTCATAATGGGCACAGGATTCATAAAGTGCATTCCTATTACTTTTTCCGGTCTATTGGTTACAGAAGCTATTTTGGTAATGGAAATTGAAGAGGTGTTGGAAGCTAGTATTGTTTTCTCATCGCAGATTTGATCTAATTCCTTAAAGATGTTTAATTTAATATCAATGTTTTCGGTAGCAGCTTCAACAACTAAATCGACACCTTGTACTCCATCTTTTAAATCGGTATAAGTTGTAATATTTTGAAGGGTGTTTTCTTTTTGCTCAAGAGTAATACGATCTTTACTTAGTTGACGGTCTAAATTTTTGCTAATTGTCGCCAAACCTTTTTCTAAAGAAGTTTCAGAGATATCTATTAAAGACACCCGATGGCCAAATTGTGCAAAGGTATGTGCAATTCCATTTCCCATTGTTCCTGCACCAATTACTGCTACTTTATTCATTTTTTTTATGTATTTTTTTTAATTCCTACAAAGTTAAAGATTGGGGGTTAGATAAAAAAAATTATTTTCCACTACCCTTTAAAACAATTAATATGGTGTGAATTAAAATCTTAAAATCTACTAAAAGAGACATATTCTCTATATAGATAATGTCAAATTTTAAACGTTCTATCATTTGATCCACATTTTCTGCATATCCATATTTCACTTGACCCCATGAAGTAATTCCCGGTCTTACTTTTAAAAGATGATTGTAATGTGGTGCTTTTTGTACAATTTGATCTATAAAAAACTGTCTTTCTGGTCGTGGACCTACTAAAGACATTTCTCCTAAGAGGACGTTGTAAAACTGAGGAATTTCATCCAGCCTTGTTTTTCGCATAAAACGACCAAAGTTTGTGATTCTAGAATCATTTTCACTAGAAAGTGCGGGACCGTCTTTTTCTGCATCAACATACATGGATCTAAATTTATAAATAAAGAAAGGTTTGCCATGGATTCCAATGCGTTCTTGCGAGAAGATAACAGGTCCTTTTGAACCAAGTGCTACTATAAACCCTACAATCAGATAAACAGGGCTAAAGACAATCAATACCAATAAAGAGAGGAGTATATCTAACAATCTTTTTATGGTCTGCTGCCAAGCAGGCATAATTTCCCTATTAATTGTAATGAGAACAGCACCAAAAATAGAAGTCATTTTTACAGATCCTGAGAGTATATCATACATGTCAGGAATAACCTTGATGAGCACATTTAACTTTTCCAATTCGCTAATAATATAATCCAAATTGGGATGCTCATTAGGCTCTATAGCAATAATAGCTTCCTCAATTTTATTTTCATGAATAATCTTCTGTAAATCTTTAATATTTCCTAAAAATGGGAGTTTATCTTTTAACAAGCCTCCATTTTTACTTTTGATACTAACATAACCAATGAATTGATTTCCATATGATTTTTTTTCTTTTTCCATATCGCAAAAGATGCCCTCAGCATTTTTATGAGAGCCTATTATAATGGTCTTAAAACCTATAATCCTATTTTGAATACGGTAAACAGTTCTACTTGTGATTAGAAAACGGAAAAGAAAGGTAAAACAAAAATGTGTAAATAAAAGATAGAGATAAGAGAGGTAATAGTCCTTATAGCTGTTGACGTCATCGTCTAAAATGAGGATAAAAAATAAAAAGGTACAGCCAAATAAAGTTGAGGCTAAGGTTTGCCCAAGTTCTTTTAGTCTTGATTTTCTATAGCTGCTTCTATAAAACCCTGTAGCTGTATAGAATAAGACCCAACCTATGGGAACGAAAATAAGCGCAATGAAATATTTTTCATCAAAATCAATGGGAATATCATAGCCATATTTAGGTGTTTCAAGATGAATTTTTCTAAATCGAAAAAACGAAGACCATGCTATAGCAGCTGCAAGCATGTCAAAAAAGATGTACTTTATGGTCTGTAGCCTTTTATTCATTAGAAATGAAGAAGCTTTACATTATCAATAAGTAATTCACCCTGCACGCCCTTAGGTTTAGTATAACCTATTGCAAGATTGAAATTTTGTGCTGTAGATAATTCGGTGAAGACTGGTCTTAATTCTACATATACTTTATTCCATAAAGCCTTCGCCCTTAAATTAACAATAGGTAATTGAATGCTTCTGTTGTTGTAATAAACACTAATTACAATATCGTGAGTGCATTTATAATCCAATTCTAAATAAACAGGTGAGGTTCCTCTAGGGATATTTGAGAAAGTGGGAGTATAGGCTTCAAAAAAAGTCATTTCAGCATCCAAATAGGCAGCACCAGAAGCATTTCCTTTTTTCACTTTGTTTTTATCAGTTTCTCTGATTAAGACGGTATCGCTGTTGGGATGATTCTCAAAGTTGATACTACTTTCAAAATCTTCTCCCGACCAAGGTTCTTCAAATTCTGTTTTATCACTATAAGTAACCACAGGAGAAATTTTTAATTCTTCTTCGGGATTAAATACTGTATCTACTTCGTATTGTTCATAAAAGGGATATGCTATTCGGCTGTTACTTATTCCATTATTAAGAATTCCTCCGCGAATTTTAAGATTAACTTTTCCTAAATCTTGGATGGGAATAGTTGTGGGCAGCTCAAAACTTCCAAGTAGCTGATCATTGATGTATACCCATGAATCTACGATTTGGCTAGTTGCAGTATCACTTCTTGGAGGGAGATTTTTTACGAGTATTTTGTCTATGTGAAGATACCCAGGAATTGGAGCTTCTAGAGAATCCATCTTACAAGCAGAAAGTAGCAATATTAAAATAAAAGGAAAGAGAAATATAATGTTTGTTTTCATGGTTTAAACTAGCATTTAAATCAACGGAAGTTGCATTTCTATATTGTCTATATTGCCAAATTTTCTTTAGTAATATTTAGCTTTTCTATAATTTTATGGGCAATATCTAAAGCATTGTACCCGTCATAGATACTTACTACTGCAGGTTTGTTGTTTTGAATGCTTTGCGCAAAGGCTTCTAACTCATCTTGTATAGCATTATTTTCTTCAATATCTGGCTTTTCAAAATAAATTTGTTTCTGGCCTTTTCCTTCTCCAAGATCAATGGTGATAGAAAGAGGATCTACTTCTCCTTCAACGGTGCTCAATCGAACAATTTCCGCCTCTTTTTCAAGGAAATCTATGGAAATATAAGCATCCCTTTGAAAAAGTCTAGTTTTTCTCATATTTTTTAAGGATATTCTACTGGCAGTGAGGTTGGCTACACAACCGTTGTCAAATTCAATCCTTACGTTGGTGATATCTGGTGTGTCGGATACCACAGCTACCCCACTTGCACTGATTCTTTTAATGTTGCTTTTTACCAAACTTAAAACGATGTCTAAATCATGAATCATCAAGTCTAAAACTACAGAAACGTCCGTTCCTCTTGGATTAAAAAGCGCCAACCTATGGGTTTCAATAAACATTGGGTGCTCAATAAAAGGTGCAGCGGCTGTATAAGCAGGATTAAAACGCTCCACATGTCCAATTTGCACTTTTACATTGGCTTCTTCTGCTAAGTCAATTAGCTTCTGTGCTTCTTGTACTGTGTGGGTAATTGGCTTTTCTATAAATACATGTTTAGATTTTTTTAGTGCTGCAGAAGCATATTTAAAATGAGATAAAGTAGGGGTAACTACATCTACCACATCAACAAGTGAAATTAATTTCTCATAAGATTCAAAAGCTTGAACCCCAAATTCCTTTTCTACCTTTTCGGCTGTAGCCTGATCTATATCATAAAAACCAACAAGTTCATATTGCTTAAGTGTTTGAAGTACTTTTATATGAATCTTACCTAAATGTCCGGCACCTAATACACCTACTTTTATCATAACCTTACTATTTTACGCAAAATAACGGATATTTGTTCCGTAAAACCTTCAAAGTTGTTTTCTATTATCAACAACTTAATGATGATAAAGGCTAAATACTTTTCTTCTTATATTTAACTTTCTTTCGTTCTTTTGTATTATGTTACAAGATACTTTTCTACATAAGGGATTGAGGAAAAAGCTGCTGGAGCAGCTAATCGCAAAAGGAATTACTGATGAAGCAGTACTTGAGGCAATTAATAAAATTCCTCGTCACCTTTTTATGGACAATGCATTTTTGAAATTCGCCTATAAAGATCAAGCATTCCCTATTGGCGCTGACCAAACGATTTCACAACCTTATACCGTTGCTTTTCAAAGTCAATTATTGGAAGTTCAACCAAGAGAAAAAGTACTTGAAATTGGAACGGGGAGTGGTTATCAAAGTTGTGTGCTCCTTGAGTTAGGAGCAATGGTTTATTCCATAGAAAGACATCGTTCTCTTTATTTAAAATCTAAAACCCAACTGAATAAATTAGGTTATTTTCCCAAACTGTTTTTTGGAGATGGTTATAAAGGATTACCAGGTTATGCACCCTTTGATAAAATAATTATTACAGCTGCAGCTCCCTATATTTCCGATGAATTAAAGGAGCAGCTTAAAGTGGGAGGTATGCTTGTGGTACCTTTAGGGGAGGGAGAAAAACAAGAAATGAAACGATACACCAAGGTTGCTGAGAATGAATTTAAAGAGGAGTCTTTTGGTGATTTTAGTTTTGTACCCATGCTTCCAGACAAATCTTTTAATACCTGAATTATGATTTATCAATTTAAAGGTTTTACACCCGTAGTTCACCCTTCTTCTTTCGTTCATCCTTTGGCATCAGTTACGGGAAATGTTATTATTGGAAAAAATGTATATGTGGGTCCTTCTGCTGCTATTCGAGGGGATTGGGGAGGAATTGTCATTGAAGATGGTTGTAATGTACAAGAAAATTGTACTATACACATGTTTCCTGGAGTAACGGTTCGATTAAAAGAAGGGGCTCATATTGGGCATGGAGCCATTATTCATGGAGCTCAAATAGGAAAAAATGCCTTGATTGGAATGAATGCCGTAATTATGGACGATGCTGTTATAGGTGATGAATGTATTGTTGGCGCCTTATCTTTTGTGAAAGCTAAAGAAGTGTTTGAAAAACGTTCATTAATTGTAGGTAATCCAGCTAAAAAAATTAAAGAAGTTAGCGATGAAATGATAGTATGGAAAACTAAAGGAACACAATTATATCAACAACTTTCTCAAGAAATGAAAAACCATTGGGGAGCGGTTGAACCCCTTACGGAATTACCCCTGAATAGGCCAAAGCAAGAGAGTTTATTCCAAACCTGGGAAGACCTTAAAAACAAGAAAGATTAGCCACCAACACGTTTAACTTGGTAACCTTTTCTTTTAAGTAGATCCATTACTTTAACTCTATCATCTCCTTGGATAATAATATTTCCGTTTTTTGTACTTCCTCCAACACCACAAGCGGCTTTCAATTCTTTTCCTAATTGTTTTAAATCTTCTTCTAAACCTATAAAGCCTTTGATTACCACTGCTGCTTTTCCCGCTCTGTTTTTCTTTTCAAGATGAACTTCTAGAGTCTGTTCTCGAGGAGGAAGGGTATCCATTTCCTCTTCTTCTTCATAGGAGTAATTAGGATTAGTGGAGTAAATAATTCTATTTTTATTACTTTTTTTGCTCATAATTTTGATAAGATAATTTAAGTTTTAAGTAGAATTAAAATTAATTATTTATTAACTTCAGTTTCTAAAAGGTTTCTTAATTCTTCAAGGCTTAAATCGTAGAGTAATTTAGAATCTTTGGCTACAGTAATTTCACCTGTTTCTTCTGAAACGACGATAGCTAGTGCATTAGTATTTTCTGTAATACCAAGTGCAGCCCTATGTCTTAAGCCATATTGTGAAGGAATATCTTTATCTGAAACAGGGAGTATGCATCGAGCAGCTACAATTCTATTTTGGTGAATAATAACGGCACCATCGTGAAGGGGGCTGTTGGTAAAAAAGATGGTCTCTAAAAGATTGGCAGAAAGTTTAGCATCTATCTCATCTCCGGTTGAAGCATGAAATTTTAATTCTGATTCTACGGCCAAAACAATCAAAGCACCAGTTTTAGTTCTTGACATATTAAAGCATGCTTTTGTTAAAGCTTTAATGTTAATAGTTTCTTGACCATCTTCATTTTTAGACCAATTCATTAACCGTTTAAACATTCCACTGCTTCCTAGTGGACTTTGAGAGCCTAAAAGAATTAAAAAGTGACGTATTTCTTGTTGAAAAACAATGATTAAAGCCAAAACACCAACTCCAATAAATTGACCTAAAATTTCGGATAACAATTCCATTTTAATGGCAGAAACCACCTTCCATAAGAGATAGATAGCTAGAATTCCTATAAAGATTCGGATGGCAACTGTACCTTTGATAAGTTTGTAGAGCTGATATAAAAGAATAGCAACAAGCAGAATATCTAGAATATCCAACCAAGCTATGGTAATATAAAGCATGTTGTTCAAAATGAGATTTGCCATAATTTAGATAACAATATTACTGCTTTTGATAATAGTCTACAATTTGTAATACTTCTTTTGCTTCTTTAGGGTCGTGAACTCTGATGATATTTGCCCCGTTTAAAGCGGCAAGCGTATGAGCAGCAGAGGTTCCATTTAATGCGTTTTCAGCAGTAGAGTGGATAACTTTTTGTATCATACCTTTTCTACTTAAACCCACTAAAATTGGTACATCTAAAGCGTGAAAATAAGATAATTTTTTTAACAATTGATAATTATGACTCAAACTTTTGCCAAAGCCAAATCCAGGGTCTATGATGATGTCGTTTACGCCCATTTTAACTAAAGTGCTTATTTTTTTTGTGAAGAATTGGAATACCTCGGTAAAAACATTTTCATAGGTTGGGTCGTTTTGCATATTTTGTGGATCTCCTTGCATGTGCATTATAATATAAGGCACTTTTAATTTTGCAATGGTCTCAAACATTTGTTCATCATATCTTCCAGCAGAGATGTCGTTGATAAGAGATGCTCCTATTTGAACGGCTTCGTGAGCAATGGAAGAACGATACGTATCAATGGAAAAAATAGCTTTAGGAAAACTCTGTACGAGCTTTTCTAAAGTGGGAAATAAAATATTTCTTTCTTCTTCTTCTGTAATTAATCTTGAGCCAGGGCGACTGCTAAAAGCGCCAATATCAATAAATTCGGAGCCTGCAGCAAGAAAATCCTCCACTTTTTTAAATAGTATTTTTTCATCTTTAATCCTAGAACCTTCATAAAAAGAATCGGAGGTAAGGTTGACAATAGCCATAATTTTCACTGTGGAAAAGTCCGTTAATTTCCCTTTGATGTTGATGCTGTAATTTGTTTTAAAAAGAGTATTTTCGTAATTATTATTCATAATTCAAAATTACTAGAAAAGCATGTCAAATACTTCACAACAATATGACGAAGTAATAAAAATTTGTCGAACTATATTTGAAAA
>CAZKFN010000059.1:0-14871 GCA_964552035.1 uncultured Flavobacteriales bacterium | reverse complement strand
GGATAAGAGGAGTAATTCGTCTATCTGGAGCATATACATCACTCTCTATGTAATAGGTTTGATGGTCTGGTCCACCTACTGCTTTTATTCCTTTCACTAGATTTAGAGCATCAAAGACTCTAAAAATGTGTTGTACTTTACTTTGGCTCATACTATTATATCTTTTCTTAACTCAGTTATTTCATCACGCAAACGCACATACGCTTTACAGATAAAGCGAGTTTGATTACGGTAATTCGGATCAATATCCTTATCGGTTATCTCTATTTCATTAGTTGCTTCCTTGTGGGCTTCTATCCAAGCTAGGTCTGCATTTGGATTACTTGTTTCCCTCAGCCATTGCCAATCCAGCGGCTCAATATCTGCTGTGATATTTATATCTCCATAATAGACTGAAGCTATAAAGGAGGTGTAAACCTGCCCTGGACGAAAGAGTGTGCCGTGTGTATTAGCTAGCTTCATTCTAAGAAGTTGATTACCTCCTATAGGAATCCAACTTGGAGAGTTCCAACGTGGCTTCTCCGTGGTATTATTAATCAAGCATCTCCATCGATTGCCACCCAACCATACATCATGCTGTTGATAAGGATGCTCTTCTCCGTTCTTGTATTCTTTACCTTGTTTCCAAGGACCAGCATCTATAATCTCTTTAATGACTTGACCTTTATAGTCCACTCGAATGAGGTCTTGAACAAGCATACCTCGAGAATAGAAGTAAGGTTGATTATAGTTAATAGGCTGATCTTCGAAAGCTTTTAATCGGATAGGTTTGCCCCAAAATGAGGAGTAATTATAATCTTTAAGAATAGGTTGAGTAACATCTACTAAGTACACCGACCTACCTTCTGTTGATGAGGTATAGAAAGTTTGTTGCCTATCTTTATTTATTGTATTACCCCAGCGATGCAAAACCATTGTTTCAGTTGGTAAGTAATTCTTACCTACTGGAACTTCTGAATCAGGATAAGAGATAACAGTAATACTATTTTGTACGTTATTGACAGTGATTACTCTCATCCAAGAAGTATGATATTCTCCTGTAGTCAATAGATTATTTACAACTCCTCGTAAAACATCTCCTTCCTGAAATGTTGTGAAATCCTTTTCCCAACGTTTCCTAAGTGTTAATATATAAGTGTCTTCTTCTATCTCTTGAATGGACTCGATAACTCCACTGTCTGTAAAGACTACATCTCCATCTACAGCACTAAGTCTGTTGTAGATCAGCTCCATTACTTTGAGATAACTTCGCACTTCCAAACTTTCAACTTGTGCCTTTCCTTGTCCATCTATTGCTGCACCTTTACCTGTAACAAGTGAATTGACGTATTCTCCAAACTCTGCTCCTTGTAGGAATGTAATTAAGTGTTCTGTTTTGTCTGGTTGGTCTTTGCGAAGAAACTTATTATCTAAACCACTAAGTATTTTAGTGATTTGAGCTAACTCATTATCTATTTTAAGAGCAGAGTAGGTGTTCTCATCACTAGCCTCAACATCACTAGTTGAAGAGATAATGCGCTTTAGTATCTCTTGAAGAGCTCTTAATGAAGACAAGACATTATCATCTGTAAGTGCAGCATACGACTCCTTAGAAACCACCTCAATAGGAGGCTTAGGAGTTGAAGTTGTGCTCTCTCCACTGCTAGCTCCCTTTGAATAGGTAGCAATATTGGTTATTCCACTACCTTGATAGTTTTTACTTCTAGGCTTTCTCGGTATAACACGTGTTAGTATGTTTACTTTTTTATCAACCATTGTTATCGATCATGTTAAGTTGCATCTGTTCATTAAAGAAATCTATCTCCCCACCTGTAATGCTAAACTTCATTCCTGGCATAAAGCGGTCTGTAAGCAAGGTGTTTGGTAGAATAGGACTGTACTTTAATTGTTGAGTAAGCTTAATCTTAGATGTACTGTACTGGCCCCTAATACGTCTGATAAGTAGCTCTTCAAGTCGTACTTCACCATCTGTTACTCTACAGTATAAGTTGTCTTCCAGGAGCTTTCCATCCAAAAGCAGCTTGGAGTGAGTAAGCCCATCATTATTATAGGTTGAAATCTTTACCTTTATTTCATCAAGCTCATTGATGAGTTCCTGATTAACTTCATTTTCATAGACCCTATCTCCAGACTCTAGGTTTTCCCTTTCTGTTTTATTTGTAGCATGGTATTTTAGGCTTAAACCTTTTAGGTAAAATCCAGAAGGTGTACCATGATCTTTACCTCCTGGGCGTGAAGCCTCCATACCTGCTAAGATGGTAAAGGTTGCCTTTCCTCGTAGCTCTGTATTTAAAGGAATAATGTAACCATCAACTCCTTCAGGCTCCTCACCAAGCTTCTTGTTTGTCTTAACATTTGCATAGCTTGATACGTAGGTCTTATCTTGTAAATCAATTGGAATAGGGAAGCGAGTTTCTGTTGTTTGCCACACTTGGCCATTCCACCACTTAGAGCCAATCTGAAGGGTAGCCCATATGGTGTGATATGTGGTGTAAATTTTATCAATCATCATTCGCTGCTGATTTACCCCACAAACACTAAAATTAAGAACTAAGGCACCTGAGGTATATAAGATATTGTCCTTCGTTTCAATCTGTAGTAGAGGAAGCCACTGAGGAATAAACTTAGAGTAGTTTCTATTATTTTTTAATTCATACCAGTGTTCCACCATATAAATAACATTGTCATACCTATAGTTGGTTATCTCTGGAACCCATTGGCCATCTTCCTTTTTTCTTTTATAGTCACAGACTTGTGTTACCGTTGCTCCTAAGAGGTTATCCCTTTGCTCAGGAGTCATCTTGTAAAAAGCCTCATCAGAGATAGGTGTTCCTTCCAAACTATAGTGATACGCTTTGTATTGCTCTGGTTTCTTATGTACCCTACGAGTAACAAACTTTTGAATAGACTTGTCAAGGGCACCGATAGACTTTAGCTTACTGATGTCTTCGTTAGGAAAGAGCTCACCTGTTGCGTAATTGTTCACAATAACAGATGCTTTAGTGTAGCCACCTAGGCGGTCTAGAGTTTGATTGCCACCTCTAAAGGTTAGGGCTTGAACATTAGCCTCAGTAGGAGTAAGAGTAGTGTAGGAGCTAAGCGAGTTATTGTATTTCCGGTAGGTCCCTTTGTGGTCGATATCACAAAAGAATAAATCTCCATTCCAATCTGTAACAGTCCAGTTGAGTATTTTGCAAAGCTCCTCAAGCACTTCTAGATAATTCATAGCTTGATCTTCCTCATCAAAGAAGTTGACCTCACTAAGCTCTAAAAGCTCAAATACATTTTCAGAAGAAACCTTGGCTCGGTCTCTGCCATATACTTCAGGTATATAGACAGAATTCCAATCTCCACCCGATTGATTTATAAGACTTTTTAAAAGTTCCCATATTGTAATAAAGTTAGCTTCATCTTTCAGTGGAGTATACTCCATATTCTCTAATACAGATAGAGCACTAACAGCCTCTATATTTAGTTCAAATTTATCACTGGTGTAGTCTTGTGTGTAGATTTCAGGCTTGATATAGCCAGTCCATACCAAAGACTTATTTCTGTAGATATTAATTTTCCATTGTGTATAATCAATAGAAAAGAGTTCTTGTAGATAATCATTACCAATAATACTAATCTTACAAGAGCTAGTTCTTATGGGCGTATATAGGAAATCCTCATCATCAAAAGAAAGAGTCAAAGGCTCACCAGAACCGACTAACTCGACTGGTGAGCCTTTATAATCTCTCAGTAAGAAATGAACCTCAACCGAATTGTTGAGGAGCGTTTTGAACGGAATTATATATTTTAAACTATGGCCCATTTAATACACCCTTTTATATAACCTTATAAATGGGGTGTTTTGGTGGCACTTTTAGAGCCTTTTTCCAGAAGATTTCATATAATTTTTTAATGCTAAGTAAATATCGGAGCCTCTAACACGACCACCTATATTAAGGGATTGATTACTTACAGAGGATTGGCTGTTTAGCATTTTAAATAAATTGGATTGTTGCCCTTGATTTAAAATCATTTCACCTGCATTTACTCGAGCCAATATCTTATCACCAGATGTTGCTCCTCCTGTAACTATACCTCCATCTTTAAATTTAGGAATAAGAGCAAACATGGCTGCAATAGCTGCGGCAGCTAGTCCTACACCAACAAAAGGAAACTTAGCATAAGCAGCTGTACTTTTAGCAGCTGTTTCTCCCATAGCTGCATTCGTTTTTATTTGTGATGCTGCAACTTCAGCATCTGCTTCAGTTTGTGTGTTTGCTATTTTCTGAGGAACCATTGATGTTTCTATCGCTGTTTGTGCTTGTTGTGCTGTGGATAGCATTTCTGTAACCTGACTTAGTCGCTCAATTAAATCAATAATTTGTAAGAAACTATCTATAGTACTGGTCATGGCACTCCATATAGACATAATTTGTTCCCAACCAGAAGCATCAGGATTTGAAAAAGCATCATTTATTCTCTCTATAGAAGAGATCATTCCATCAGCTCCTCCCATTATAGATTTAGCAGCATCATAAGAACCGTGGGCTATCTCTTTGTTTAAAGTTTCAACATCTGCTGTTAATTCTGCTAGTTTAACAGCTTCCTCTAGTGACTTAACATTACCCATAGCAGCAGTTAATTCTGCTTCAAAGGCTTGCAGATTTTCACTAGCCAAATCTTTAAGAGTAGCATAGTTTCTCTTAGCTATCTCTAGTTCTTCTGAATAGATATCTAAATCTGACTTCTTGTAATCAAAAGACCTATCACGTTCTTCAGCTTTATATGTGTTTGGTAGGGTTAGATTCTTTATATTATCTCTTTCACCTTGTAGCGTCTTTATGAATTCTTTTTGTGCATCAGTTAAGTCAGACATAGAAGCAATCTGATTAATTGTCTTTTCTTTTAATTCAATTAAGGCTTTTTGTTGGCCCTCTTCTGTTATAGCCCCATTTTCTTTTAAGTTGGTGAGCTTTACTAACTCGTCTTGATATTCTTTTTGAATTTTATCAATCTCTACTTGCTGGGCATTGAAAGATGGATTATCTATTTGTTGCTCTAAATATTTAAGGAACTTAGACTGTAATACAGATTTGTCTTTAGAGAGTTTAGCCTCGATATATGTAGATTGGGCTAGATTATCAACAGATTTATTGTAGTCATCTTGTGTAATGAATCCTTTTTCTAATTTTAGATTCAGCTCCATTAAAGATTGGTTATACTTCTCCTCAATTTTAGATAATTCACTAGATGTCGGTTCTTGATTAGTTGGGACAATAGACTTATTTGTCTTTTCCACAAGTACTCCTTGATATTTATCTAGCTTGGATGTTGCATGATCAACTATTTTTTTAAGTTCTTCTATCTCCTTTAGATCTATTTCGATTTCAGAATCATCACTAATTCCTAGCCAATCATTTAATAATCCTTTGTTCTTATGAGTCTTTGCAAACTTTAATCTCCTGTCAAAATCTTCTTCACCTCCATGTTTATTATAGAGTTCTTCAATTTTGTCTTCAGCATCGATTTTCTTTTGAGTTATCTTCTCTACTCTAGCAGTAATTTCTAATAACTTTATCCTTTCACGAATTACATTGTTTATATCCTCATTTTTTTGAATTTCATTTCCCAATAACTCCTCAAGTTTCTTCTTATATTTCTCTTGAAGTTTAAGATTTCCTGCTGCTTTATTATAAAGATTTTGTATAGTCTGTAATTCCGTTATTTGAGAAGAGTGACTTATGTTTTTTATGTCTTTTTTATAGTCAGAAAAAATGCTACTAATTCTTTTTGCTTCATCATTAATTTTTTTAAAATAACTAAATACAGCAATAAGTCCTGTAATGATTATTGCAGGAGCAAAAGTATTCCATAACGATTTTATTGTGGCTCCTAGTTTATTGATAATCCCTATGCTACCACGGCTAAAGTTTTTCCATAGCCCTAACTTCTTTTGCTGCTTGGCTTCTTCTAAGGCTAATTCTTTTTTACTAGCCTCAACAACTAGTTTCCCAAATTTACCTTCTTGTACAGCAATTTGCTGCTGTAGTTTTAGTCTTGCATTTCCTGTTGCATAGGCATAGTTGGCTCTTAATTCTTCAAGCTTTTTAAATTCAAGAGTTCTTCTAGCTTCAAGAGATTGGAGTTGATTACTTAATTTTTCAGCTCCTGTAGCTCTTTCTAATAGAGCCTCTTTAAATCTTTTAGAAATCTTAGTTATCCCATTTACAGAAAAGAAAACAATCCCTAATACTATAGTTTGTAATATGCCTTTAATATTATTAGCTCCTGCTGTAATAATAGAAGTTACACTATCTATAATCTTCTTGTATTTACGTTCAACACCTAAATTATCAGTAAGAGTACCAAAAGCATTTTCTAAATCAGTAAGAGATGCTTGGAGGTTATCAGTATCTATTTTAGGAGTCATCTTTTCTAATTGATCAGCAAATTTAGGAAGAACTTCATTTGCCATTAGCTCTCCTTTGGATAGCATTTTATCTAGTTCAGCTACAGATACACCCATTGCATTAGCCATTGCTTGTATAGCAATAGGTAGCTTTTCTCCCATTTGAAGCCTCAACTCTTGTGAAGCAATCTTACCCTTACTCATCATTTGTGATAGAGCAAGGAAAACACTATTAGCCTCATCAGAGGACAAGGAGAATGCAGCTATTGATTTAGATACAGACTTAAATATTTTCTGTTGATCCTTTAGTGCCATTCCTCCTGTTGTAGCTGCAGCTGTAAATTTAGCAAAGTTACCAGTAAGGCTATTGATTTCAATCTTGTAGTCGGCTGCAACTTTATTTAAGAACTTTTGATTCGCAATATATCCAGCAGTACCTTTAGAGACATTCTTTAAAGCAGTAGTAACACGACTTGTTTCTTTGGCTACAGAAATCAACTTGCTTACAAAGTTAGATAAGCCAATAGAACCAAATCCAAGAGCAGACACAAATGCAAGTAATTTTACCTGCATAGATTTAAAGCCATTGACCACATTGTTCTTTCCCTTCTTGAAATTCTCTGTTAAGAGATTGAGGGCTATTGCAAAGGTTAATTTATTGTTTGCCATAACTTTCGGTGAATTGGTTAAACATCTGGAATGCCTCTTGTTTCTCTTTTTCAATAGCTTCTTGATCTATATCCCAAGGGAAAGGCATAATGTCTTTAGGTGATTTCAATTTGCTGCTATCTATATGAGGAAGGATACTGAGATATGTCCATAAGCGTTGTGATTCCATATCTTGTTTCTCTTTATCAGATAAAGCCTCAATAAGATAGGGGAGATCTATAATAGATAATTCATTCATTACATAATGAGCATCAATACCTTTAGCTATAAGGCTATAAGCTAGTTTTCCAATAGTTTGTTCTTCTTGGCTAGCTCCTTTTTTTGATTCTCTTTGAGGTAGAAATTGATTTGTTCTTTTCAATTCTTTAATAAGTGAAAGTGCCTCTTGTTTATAACCTTTACTGAAGATCGTTTTCATGAAAATATCGAAAGTTACAGGTTGCTCTGTTGCTATATATATCAATGCTGCAGTATGCTTTTCATTATTAAAATCTACCATAGAAAAGGATAAGTTCATCAACTGCTCCCAGCGAATAATATTTTTTAATGTCAATCTCATAATTATGTATTATAAAAAAGGCGGCCATCATGGACCGCCCTTTAAACTTTAGAAAAGAAAACAGATTATTAAGCTTCTCCTTCTGATGTACCAGGTACTGTTTCTAAGGCTCCATTACCAGTAAATGCAGCACTAGATGTGCATAGCTCACCAGAATTGGAGGTTAAGTCCAAGGAGTTAATCCAAACAGAACCTTTGTAGTGTTGCTTGGTTTCATCTATTTCAAATTTACCTCCAACATTGGTTTCTTCTGTTACTTTAGCAGAACCAAAGACAAAGGGGAGATAAGTGCCTTCACTAAAAGCCTTAACCAGGGTATCGTAAGAATAAGCTCCTTTTAAACGTGTAATAAGCATCTCTGAACTGATACTAAAAGAGCGTTTACCTGGACTAGATGAAGCCCAGTTGCCACACATTTTATTTGAAGTATCAATACTATCTGCACTTAGATTAAGAGCAGAAGTCTTTTCAAATGCCAAAGGTTGCCCATCTAAGAAAAGGAATAGTGATCCTCGAATCACATCCTTGTTGCTATCGAATTTAATTGGTGTTTCTGCCATTATAATTTAATTTTTAAAAGTAATACTTGAATGAATTTTTTGTCGGTAATATCTTCTGTTGAGTCCTCTAAAGATATTTGCATCGTATCGTAATTACCCACTAAACAATCGTGTACTAATCCTGCTAATTCTTGTGACCTATCATAATCATCACTCACTACATTTATAAAGACTAAAGGCTCTCTTTGGAAAATTCCCATTTTTGTTTCAGAAGTAGCATAGCCATCTCGTTGATAAAGAATAAAGTCTCCTTCAGTGTTAAGAGGAGCCTGGAGAGGAAAAATCTTATTACCTACCATCTGCTCTATATTCTTGTCTTGTAGCATTAGACTTCTCAAAGTCGATGTTATTGCAAAGTGGTTCATGAGTGCCTTTCTTTTATTCGTTCAACAGCGGTTGTAATTCCTTTATATACTTCTTCAACAGCAGACCTCATCTCTGCATCTTTGGTATCACTCCAGAAATAGAGTTTAAAACCATTATATGGACTAGGTATTTTCCCTCTGTTGTAACCTTTTTTTGTTTTTCTTGCTTTCGTTCCTCTATCTAAAAGATGAGCATGATTTCCGAGTCTATTTTTAAAACCTACTAATACACCTAGTTTTTGCCGTTTAGTTTTAACCTTAAAAGATTTGAGTAGATTACCTGTAACCCCAGCAGGATTGTGCATGGATTGTTTGAGCCTTTTCTTTCCTTGTCTAGCTAAAATTTGCCCACCCTTGCGTAACCCATTATTAATAGCTTTGTCTTTTTCAAAACCTTCTAATCCTTCAATAAACCCTAATAAGGCTTCTCTATTTAGTATCTTAGCTTGGAAACTACTCATTGTTTAACTTCAAGTGAATGATCACTGACTTGTCTTTTATTTGTTTGTCAATTAGAAGAATTCGATAACTTTTATTTTGGAACATAACATCAGTAGAAGCATCTATTAGGGGATTGTCACGGCACTGAATTCGTAAATCTCGTTCGTAAAATTCTTCTTTTGCATTGATCTCTATTCCAATCGGTCTTTCTCTTAATTTATGGCACTTGGTTCTTAATAGAATAACCATTTTAAAAGTGTATGCTCCTGAAGGACTCTGTATCCTTTCTCTTTTTTGAAATAGAATAGGTTCTCTTAATAATCCAGCTCTCATATCATTTGTACTTTATAAATGGGGTTATTAGATAATCTAAAGTATATGGAACTGGACGTGGCTGGCCAAAACTAACAGCTTCTCTGTTGTCATAGAGAGTGGCTACCATTATTTTGATAGCATGAATTAAAGAAGGAGCAAGATTGCTGTTCTCATCTTCATACTCACTTAATGGACATTGTATTCTTTTCTCTACAGAATTTTGAGCAACCATTGATAGTTGTTCAAGATATTCATCATCACTTGTCATGTCTATATTTAAGTGAGCTTTTAGCTCTTCAACATTAACGTACAGTTCCATATTCCTTTATTTATTTACCTAAATCAGCTCCTTCTTTCGTTAAGATACCAAAGGCCTCTTTTCGTAAAGAAAGCATATCAAAATCAGAGTTAAACACGAAGTAAACTAGGTTCTTCTTAGCCCCAGTGTATGGATCATAAGTCATTCTCATTTTACCAAACTGTCCTACTAGTTGGTAACTAAATACACCAAATCCAAGGCAGTCATCACCGATGTATTCTGTTATAAATACAGGGAAGCCATTAATCTTTCCATTTTCCACAATCATAAGACCTGATCCTGCATCTCTAGGAGTAGATTCTAAATCGGCATAAGTAGATGCAGAGCAAACATAAGCTGGTGTTCCATCAAAAATTACACCTTGTTTCATTACAGCTCCTTTTAATTTGATAGCATCTTTCCATTTGATAGAATCCTTATAAGTCAATTTGCTTTTAGGATTTACAAAACAGCCCTCTGAAGCCTTCTCTGTAATTTTGGTTTGGCTAAACATCCAACGATTAAGTAATCTAGATACAGCCATAGGAAGTTGAGTCTTCACAATCGATAGTAAGGCTCCATTAGATTGGTCAATAGCTCTATTAGATACTGGGATAGAAATCGCTACACGTTTAGGAGCAGGAGATATTTTAGAGATGTCAATTTTAGTATCATTGATTTCTACATTCTCATCTGCTAAGGTAGCCTCAACACCTGCAACAATAGGGTACTGCCAAGCACCAACCATGCCATATTGCATTTTCATTCCTACTTTGTTCAGGATTAAACCTTTTTCAAGAGGTGGAATAATATCGCCAATAGTCAATGGAATTACAGCTTCTGCTGATGCTGTATCTTGGAGATCTCTATTGATAGGAATATCCATATCAACTCCATTAACAAGTGATCTAGTTTGTTCTGGCATTTGACATTTACCATGTATGGCTGCCACGGTTTCAGCAAATGCTCTTTCAGATGAAATTTCCTCCTCATTTCTAGGTTGGCCTTCTTGATTGAGCCTTAATTGAAGAATTTCTTTTTCTTGTACAAGAGCATTTCTTTCTTCTGTTTCTTCTGAGGTTAAACCTCTTTTCTCTTTTTCAAGATTGTCGGCCATTTCTCCAATTCTCGTATTAATTTCTTTAATACGATTTCTCATTTGGATTTTCTCTTTTCTTGTGAATTTTGACATAATAAATTATTCTTGAATTAAACTTCTTAATTTTTCAACCTCTTCTTTATAGGATTCATCTGGAGGATCAATTACTCCCTCTAAATCTCTTACAGTAACATTCGTACCGAAATAAGCAGGATCAGTAACAATAGATACATCATACATTCTATCCAGCTTAGATACTTCTCGAAGCAGAGAACCATCATCTCTTTTTGTGTATTTTACATTATCCTCTTCACTGGTTGTAAAAGCGAATGATGAACCGAAAATATCTCCCCGCTTAATTAGCTCTAAAGCATTATCTCCTTCTACAGTGTTAGGAGATTCAAAGCGATATTTTACACCATAATCATCAACACTCAATTCAAGAGAACCTTGGCCATTAAAAGACCGTGCTAAAAGTCTAGACTTATCATGTTCTGCTAGAGCTTTAATATCCCACTTCTTAAAATCTTCATCAGAAACAGCTCCTCTCTTTATCACTTCAACGAACTTTTTCCCTTTCCAAAAATCGAACATCATTCGACTTTCTTTCTCAAATACTACAGCATAACCCTCTATTGTTCGGCTATCAGGCAGTACTTTGGGCATAGCCCTCTCTTCGCTATAACTTCTTATTTCTGTATTCATGGAGTATCCCTTTTATATAGCTTAGGAAATGGGTGCTTTTGGTGGCACTTTTTCACCTTTTTGCAAATCTTTTTTTTCGCCTCTTATCTTTTCACTATTAATTGGTGCTACATTACAGCTAATCATAGCCTCATCTCCACCATCAATTGGAGGTAATCCTTGTTTCTTACGCCATTCATTGACCGTATATATTCCGTATTGAATATTCTTTTCCATATAGTTGGCCATGCTTTCCAAATCTGTTTTGAAAAAAGCTTCCAAATCAAATTCTATTTTGTATTTATTAGCAAGTGATCGTGGAATGAGTTTTGCAAAGAATTCACTTTCAATCTTCCTGAGTATTGGCTGTAAGGTATCAGTGAGATATTGAACTTGTGACATTTCACTGGCTTTGTAGTTTTGGCTTTGACCTGCAAAAGCCTTATCTGGATGAACACCATAGAAACGGCAGATATCTAAGACATTGAATTTCTTTGTTTCTAAAAGCTGAATATCTGCAGGAGACATAGAAAGCTGATTAAATTTCATAGCACCAGGTAAATGAAAAATTGTTTCTCCTGACTGCATTTCTTTTTTAATACGATTGGTTACATTACTAAGTTGGCTATCTTGAATAGGACTAAAACCTGTAACACTTGCATTATCACCAGAAACAAATCCTCTCATAGTAGCTCCATTTTCAAAAGAGCTAAGTGTACGCTCTTCAGCACTTGCACCAACAGACATTACTGTTGAAGCATAACGAATAGTTGACACTCCTGTATAGCCTCCATCCAAAGAGAGATTTTTTAGATGAATGATTTCTTCAGGATAAAACGTATCATAGATGTTATTAATAGAGTCAGTTACCATATACCGGTCCATACTTAGGTCATAAGAAACCGAGTTAGGAGATAATAGTATCAATTGTGAAGGGTCTCCTTTAGCATCATATTTAGGGAGGATATAAGCATTTCCAGAATTTACCATTTGAACTACAGCATTTTCGATAAGCTCATAAGCTGTCATTCTTGGATTAGCAACCTTATTCAGGATATAGTCTAATGGATCATCCTTATCAACAGAGAAATAGCCATTCTTATTTCGCTTAATTAAAAGAGGCAAAGAAGCTATTGAGCCACTAAGAATTGATGTACACCTAAATACAGTGGCTAACTTCATAGCACTATTTTGAGAAGAAACATAAATTCTACTATTATTACCATAAGAAGGGAACCACTCTGTTACCTCATCGAAGTATCCTCTTTTTTCTTCTGTTTTTGTTCCCCAAAAGTTCCACCATTTCTTTTTCATATTTTATTAATTATATCTTGTAAAATTATTGAATAGGTATAGGTTCATTAGATTTGTAATAACCCCATCTATCTTAGAATTTTTACTCCTTTTAATAGGCTTCTTATTTTCCATTCTATCTTCATCAAGGACAGCATTCCCAAAGCAATACCAAGTAATAGGATTGTTTGCAAAGTGCATTTTCCCAGTCTTAACGGCATATTCCATGCTCTCAACTGGTGAGGTAAACGTACCATAGAGTTGAGAGACGGGAACAAGTGCCTTTTTATTACCTAAGGCAGCCATTCTATTTACAAACTCAAGTGATTTATAAGGGTCATAGCCTATTTGAAGAATATTTAGGGTTTTACTATTGGCTACGATATCATCGGATATCATGTCATAATCAATCACATTCCCTGGGCAAACCTTTAGATGTCCATTATCAACCCATCTTTGATAAAGATTTCTATTCTGATGAGTTGTAAGAAGTATTTCTGGAATGTAATAGTCTGTATAGGAATAGAATTCATAATTGGTATTATCTTGTATGGTATAAGAAACCGTACTAAAGTCATCACATACTGATAAGTCAACAGATACCATTGTATTAGGACATCCTTGAACTCTTTTTATATCAAAAGGAATAGCTAAGGCTGATATATCATCTTGAGTTAACCAAGACTTTGTCTTATCCTGGACAAATATGTTGAGTAGCTTAGTCCTAAAAGTCATCATATCCTCAGAAGTGAGAAGAGCTTTCTGATACTCATTCTCATAGAAGTCAGGCTGTACCGTAATACCTAAGTGAGGTTGTACTTTTCTCCAAGTGGCAGGATCATTTTCTTGATCATCTACATCAGGTTCAAAAATATGTGCAAAAACAGAGTCATTTTCTAACTCTCCTCTAAGGATAGATTTATAAGCATCCAATAACTCAACGAATGGACCGTTTAACTTCTCGCTAGCAGTAGTGATTATAATAGTAAGAGGGTTTATTCGAGCTCCCATAGAAGAAGTCAAGACGTTCTTTAATTCTGCTGAATCTGCTTGAGCATACTCATCCACAATTACAGTACTAGCATTTAATCCATCAAGCTTATCAGGACTAGATGCCAAGCATCGAGCAAAAGAGGTTTTACCTCTTCTTAAATTGAAAATCTGTTCTCTGTTGATTTTGAAATGTCTAAGTTTTGGATCAAGGCATTTTAATATCTCCTTTATTTCACCAAAACAGATTTGAGCTTGATCATAACTATTTGCAGCTACATAACATTGAGCATTAGCATCACCAAATAATAAGTCATAAATAGCTAGTGATGACACACTAGTGGTTTTTGAGAATTTACGAGGTACAAAGAGTAGGGCTTCACGGCAGAGCCGCTTATTTTCAGTCTTATAGAAACCCATAATATTAGCAAATTGGAAGACTTGTACCGGAGTTAGCTTGTAACGTTGTCTCCTTTTTAAACCAGAAAACTTCAAGCTTTCATAGAATACAATAAACTTTTTCACCTCTTTAGGCTTGAAAATATACTTGTCTAGGAATGCAAAGAAGTGTTTTAGAGCTAAGAGTTCATAGAGATTGTGGCTATCTGGATTATTGATTAGTTCATTAGCATACTTAACTAAACGCTTATCTGTCTTATCCAAACGATAAGCAGCCACGTCAATAGCATGAAGCTGACTAACAGTATTAGCTTTAAGTTGTCTAAGTTCATATTTTTCTAAATTATCCATTAGCTTACCTTATTTACAGATTCAACAAGAATATCTAAATCATCATTTTCTGTAGTTCCTTCTAAGGTGGCCAATGTCAGCTGTAACTCACGAAGTGACCTGCGTACTGACTCTGATGCATCTTTAAATACTTTAAAGGCTGGATGAGGTACGAGCTTTATATTTCCCTCTCTTGAAATTTCTTCTACATAAGTGCAGTCTAATTCTTCTAAATCTTTTAATGCAAGTTCATAGGCAAACAGATTTCCTGCAGCCAATAAAATAGCTGACTCCATATCTTTGGAGTAGTTATTTTGTTCTCTTAAAGCTTTACGAATTCTTCCTTTTAATGCACCAACACTAGCCATTTTGTAGTTAACCCTTTTATATAGCTGAAGAAATGGGGGCTTTTGGTGGCACTTTTGGGATCACCCCCCACGAAATAATTTTATTCGTGAACGAAGGAGAT
>CAZKFN010000058.1:0-14872 GCA_964552035.1 uncultured Flavobacteriales bacterium | reverse complement strand
GGTATTAGTAGATTTTTGGGCAGAGTGGTGTGGACCTTGTCGTATGGTGGGACCTATTGTAGAAGAACTTCATAACGATTATGAAGATAAAGCGATAATTGGTAAAGTAAATGTGGATCATAACCCAGAGGTTTCGGCAAAATATGGCATAAGAAGTATTCCTACAGTATTGTTTTTTAAGAATGGGGAAATTGTTGACAAACAAGTAGGTGCTGCACCAAAAGCTACCTATTCCTCTAAACTGGATGCTCAGTTAGCCTAAGAAATAAGGATGGATAAAACTTAAGGGTGTGTCGTAATTCTGATGCGCCCTTTTTTGTTTTATCAACTTTAGAAGTACTTTTACAGTATGGCAAAAATTGATCAGAAAAGTTTGCAGGCCTACAGCCATTTGGAGCTGATGGCAATGCAAGTAGTAGAAGGATTTATTACAGGACTACACAAAAGCCCTTTTCATGGATTTTCTGTTGAATTTGCCGAACACCGTTTGTATAATTCAGGAGAATCTACTCGACACATTGATTGGAAATTATATGCCAAAACGGATAAACTTTTTGTCAAACGCTATGAGGAGGAAACCAATTTAAGATGTAGGATTGTATTGGATATTTCCTCTTCTATGTTTTTCCCAGAAAGACCGAAGAAAGACCAGTTTAATAAAATGGATTTTTCGATTTATGCAGCAGCTGCACTTATAGAATTACTGAGAAAACAAAGAGATGCTTTTGGATTGAGTACTTTTTCAGATCACATTGAAACCCACACTGATGTTCGCTCCAACAATACCCATAAACGAAGAATTTATGTGGAATTAGAGAGTTTGTTGAATCAAAGCTCTGAAGGGAAAAAAACCTCGGCAGTAGAGAGTTTGCACCATATTTCTGAAATGATTCACAAACGTTCTTTGGTCATCATCTTTAGCGATATGATGGATAATTCGGAAAAAGCCGATCAACTATTAGGAGCTTTACAGCATTTGAGACACAACAAACACGAAGTGATTCTTTTTCATGTTGCGGATCGAAAAAAGGAAATTGAATTTGAGTTTGAAAATCGACCGTATCGCTTTGTGGATATGGAGAGCGGAGAAGAGGTGAAACTCAATCCCACTGAAGTAAAAGAGTTATATGTGGAACAAATGAAAAAAACTCAAAAAGAATTAAAACTTAGATGTGCTCAATATGGAGTTGAGTTTGTTGAAGCAGATATTAATAAAAACTTTCAACAAGTGTTACTTCCCTTTTTAAGCAAGAGGAAAAAGTTGTTTTAGCTTATTATTCCCTTTTTTCATAAAATTCCAATAACCTGCAGGTTTTATTGAAATCTTTTTCAAACTCATTGTTTTTGAGTTGTCTGAATCAAATTAGTTATAATCAAAATTACAACTATAAAATTTTTTAATTTTAACTATATTTGCCCTAAATGAACATAACTTATTAATTATGAAAACAAGTACTAACTTTTTTATCGCTTTATGTTGTGCTTTAGGTATGACATTTTTTACGAATTATTCTTATGCACAAGCTTATTCCACAGTTAGCACACTTCCAGCTTATGCTGCTAATAATTCAGGGGGATTAACCGTTTTTAACCTTTATAATAGTAATCCTTATCCAATTATTATTGACACAATTTATGCTGAGTCAAGATATATTGGGAATGCATATTATCATATTTGGTATAACAATACTCCTGTATTAGGGCCACCGGCTCTTGCTTTATCAGCAGATAGCAACTGGATCCCTACAGCGCCCCAACTTGTTAATATTCAGTCCGTAAATGTGCAACAACCTGTTATGGTTAATGTAGGATTATTTATTCCTGCAGGTGATACAGTAGGTATAGGTATTGGAGGCTTTGTAGGCACAGCGCCGGGAGTTTATACGAGTGTATCAATGGATTACCACACGATTACAACGGGAAATAGTAGCTTTACAACAGATGGCGTTAGTATCCTTATGGGGGATTCCATATCTTATGCATCAACGAGTTATACTGCAGCACCTTCTTTTAATCCAAGAGGATTTTCTGGCTCTATTGTTTTTAGAAAAGGAATAATTACAGATACGGGAATTGACAGCTTGATAAGTCCTAGGTCAGACGGTATGTTTTGCTCTGGACAACATGAGGTGAAAGTAAGGTTGAGAAATTTTGGGACGACGAAAATAGATAGTGTACAAATGAATTGGACTTTGGATGGTATTGCTCAAACAGGTCAATATTTTAGAATAAATCCACCTTTGGATTCTGCCTTAGGTCCTAACCCCGATACTATAATTTCATTAGGAATGGTTAACTTTTCCCATAATATACCTAGAAGAATAAAAGCTTGGACAGAGTATCCTAATAACCATGCAGATGAAAATATGTCTAACGATACTCTAGACATTATAATAAGCTCACAAGGAGATATTGTCGACCCTATTCAACCAAGAAATATAAATGTTTGTATGGGTGATTCTGTAACTTTAGATGCTCAAAACCCAGGTTCAACTTATTTGTGGAATACAAACGATACTTCTAGAACAATTTCCTTTGTAGCTGATACCTCCCAATTGCTTTACTCCGTTAAGGTTGAAAATGCTTATGGTTGTTCTACTACTGATTCTGTTAGAATAGCCGTAAAACTTTTACCCGTTGTTGATTTGGGAAATGATACTTCTATTTGTGAAGGAAAGGCAATAATACTTGATGCTGGAGCTTTTGGGACTGATACTACTTATAGATGGAACACGAGAGAAATAAGCCAGCAAATTCAAGTAAGGGATTCTGGAGTGTATAGTGTAGTAGTTACATTTTCCGGTTGCGAAGGAGTGGATTCACTGCGGTTAAGCCTAGATCCTAAAGCGTCTGTACAAGGAATAGACACTCTATTAAATGCTAATAATTCCTATACCTTTTCGGCTATTGATGCCAAGGATGTTGATACCTATCATTGGGATTTTGGGGATGGCATAACTTCTAATGACTCACAAGCAACTCATGGTTATGCTATAAGTGATAACTATACGGTTACCTTGATTGTGGCCAATGATTGTGGAAAAGATACCGCTATTATTAATGTTGAAGCTCCAGTAGGTATAGAGCATTTTTATTTAAGCCAAGAAGAATTGAAGTTATATCCAAACCCGGCATTTGAATTCATAAAGCTTGAAAACAACAGCAATTACCAAATAACTTCAATTGAAATATATAATGTGATAGGGCAAAATGTTGTAGAGAAAAACATAGAAAATAAAAAGACTCATAGCTTTGAACTAAGCCATTTTTCACCCGGTATTTATCATGCTAAAGTGTATTTTAATAATGGAGCTTGGATTGTTAGAAAGTTTGAAGTGAGAAGGTAGAGGATTAAAAACAACCTTGGATTACACTTGAATTTTATTCATAATCAATAGGTTATTCACAAATAAAGATTAAAAAAACTCGTTCAATCGGTATCGGTTGAACGGGTTTTTTGATGGAGCTGTCTTAATTAATTTTTTTAGAAAGAGAATATTTGGTTTACGATAGCGGGAATACAGGGGGAAAATAACAGGGGGAAAATAATTAATGCTTAAAAATAAATTAGATTTATTTATAAGAATGAATTATCTTTGAAAGATACTGTATTATAAACTTTAAATAAGAATGATAAAGAACATTTCATTTCTAAGCCTTTTAATGTTGAGCATATTTTTGTTTTCTTGCGGAGGAACTCATGAAAAGTCTGCTGAAGATGAAAATCAAAAAGGCAAAACCATAACAGAAGAAACAAACCAAGAAAAGGCCATAGATGAGGAAGTAGCCAATGTCATGGATTGGATGGGAGCTTATAAAGGAATTTTACCTTGCGCTGATTGTGAAGGAATTGAAACTACGATTATGTTTAATCCTGATGGTAACTATCAAAAAACAGAAATATACATTAAAAATGATGAGCCGTTTACCTTTGAAACTCACGGGCATTATGAATGGGACCCTTCTTTGTCTTTGCTGACATTAAAAGCTGAAGAAGGAAGCAATAATGGGGAAGATTTTAAGTATTTGGTGGAAAACGGAAAGTTAAAAGCCTTGGATAAAGAAGGAAATGAAATCACATCAGAGCTAGCTAAATATTATATCTTAGATAAAGTGAATTAATGAGTTTGTAAAGCAAGTTGTTTTATCGATAAGTTTCTACTCTTGAATTACAAGCTAAATTATGGGTAAGCATAAGCGGTTCATAAATAAAAAATACCTTCCTTTTGTATGGACTACCCTTTTGGCCATAACCTTGCTAAGATTATTTGAAATTACATTTATCATTCTTCATCATAGCTTTGATATTCTCTTTTTTATTGCTGAGTTAGTAGGTTGGTTAAGGGATATTCTTGCTGCGTTTACCTTTTTATTTATCTATTACTTTTTCTGGGTACACCTAAAAAAGCTCAGCCAATGGCTTGCAAATGCCCTTGCTTATTTAGTGTTATTTATATACACTTCGGCTAGCTTTCTAATTGTTAAATATTTTACCTATCAACTGATTCCCCTGGACATTTCTCTCTTTCATTATTCCATGGAAGAGGTCTTGTTTACCATTCAGACTTCTTCAATTTCTATTTTTTCAAACAGTCTGCTGCTGTTGAGTGTATTGTTTTTTTTATTGGTTTTTTCTTTCTTTTCAAGAAGGATAAGCTATAAAAAACAATTCACGGCTAAGCTTTATCAATTTATGTTTATAGCTGTATCACTTTACATTCCTAGCTTGATTTTTACTTCTTCTTTTGGGGATTATTTTAAAAATAAAACTAGCTTTTTCTTGAGTCGTACGATTCAATATCAGTTGGGTTTTGATTCCTTTTGTATGGATTGCAAAGAGGTATATGAAAGTAGTGATTTTCATAATATGTATGCGGATAAAAAGTTTGTAGATGAAAATTATCCTCTGTTGCATCAAGTGAAAAGAACAGATAGCTTAGCGTATTATTTTAAAGAATTTGACTCTACTCCAAATTTGGTAATCCTAATTGTTGAAGGCTTGAATGATGATTTTATTCATGAATATAAAGGGGCAATGTTTATGCCTTATTTAAACCAACTAAAAGATAAAAGTTTGTATTGGAGTAATTGTCTAACATTGGGTGAACGTTCTTTTTCAGTTGTTCCCACCTTATTGGCAGGCTTGCCTTATGGAAAAATTGGCTTTACTTTAGAAGAAAAAGTGCCCTTGCATTTTTCCTTAGCTTCTATTTTAAAAGACAATGGATATTACACCTCTTTTTATGAGGGGCAAGGAGCTTGGTTTCACAATAAGTCTGTGTTTTTTAAACACAATGATTTGGATTTGATTTTTGATAAAGACAGTTTTTCAAATAAGTATTCTAAAGTCATCGTTAAAGAAAATAACTTTTTTTGGGGATATAACGATAAGGATTTGTTTCATCAATCTTTAGAAGTGATAGATTCCTTACAAAGAAGCCCTCGTTTAGATATTTATTTTACTGGCACCATGCATACGCCCTTTAGAATAGCTGAGGAGACTAATTATTCAAAAAGGCTAGAGCAACTTAAAAGTTCTAGAAATAAGAAGTTTGTGACTTCTAAAACTGAGTTTCTTAAAACTTTACTTTTTTTTGATGACGCACTTCAAGAGTTTATGGAAGCACATAAAAAGATGAGTGATTATGAAAATACCGTTTTTGTAATCACTGGAGATCATCCCATGACAGAGCTGCCTCGTGCTAATCAACTGAAAAAATACCATGTTCCTTTGTTGATATACTCTCCGAAACTTAAGCGCCACCAAGAGTTTACCAATGTTGTTTCTCATCATGATTTCCATGAAACTATGCTTTCCTTTTTAGCATCTTATAAAAATCATATACCTTCTGTGAGTACTTCTTTAGGAAGTCATCTTTTTAAAGGAAAAAATCAAAAAATAGCTTTGATGAATGACAATAGGGAAATAATTGACTTTTATGCAGATGGATATTTCCTTTCTGGGAAAGTGCTTTATGAAGTAAAGGATAATTTTGAATTATCTAAGATATCTAGATTTAGAGATAGGAAAAAGAAAAAACAGCTCAATAAAGAGTTAAATATTTTTAAACAGTTTAGTTTAAGTACAGTTGAAGAGAATAAAATAATATCTAAAGAAAGTTACCTTCAGGCACTTCAGCATCAGATGGTATTCAATAATCATATAGACAGTTTAAAAACAGCTGAGGAATACCATGATTTAATTCAAAAAATGCATATTCCAAAGAGGGACTTGGTGTTGGATATTGGCTTGCAAATTATTGAAGGAGATAGTCTTAATAAATCTATTGTTTATCAAATAAAAAATGAACAAGACAGTATGCTATTATGGGAAAATATGGGAATACAAAATAAGGGAAAGCTGACACAATACCACCTAAATATACCTTATTTCCCTGAAGAAGATAGCTTGTTTTTTAGCTGTTATATTTGGAATACTAAGCAAGAAGAAGTTGAGTTTAAAGATGTAGAGATATTTTTACGTGCCAGAAGAAAAAAGTAGTCCTCAGTTTACTTAAGAAGAAAAACTAAAGAAGTATGTTATAGTATATAATCTGATTAGTTTTGTATTTATGAAGAATGACCCTTTAATATTAATCACCAATGATGATGGAATCACTGCTCCGGGGATTTTGGCTTTAATAAAATTAATTAAAACAATAACTACTAGAATAGTAGTTGTAGCGCCAGATAAGCCTCAATCGGGTATGGGGCATGCCATTACTACCAATGCCATGTTGCGAATTAGTAAAAAAGAAGATGTAGAAGGAGTAGAAGCATATAGTTGTAGTGGCACACCAGTGGATTGTGTTAAAATTGCAACATCAAAAATATTAGATTCTCCCCCAGATTTGGTGTTATCTGGAATTAACCACGGATCTAACTCTTCTATAAATATTATTTATTCTGGTACGATGTCTGCTGCCGTTGAGGGTTCTATAGAAGGTTATCCTGCAATTGGATTTTCCTTGTTGGATGAAAGTATTAATGCAGATTTTTCTCCTTGTTTGCCTTATGCAAAAGAGATTATAAACTATTGTTTACAAAATATGGGCAATGAGCCTAACTGTTTAAACGTCAATTTTCCAGCAGTTGACAAAGAGTTAATTAACGGCATTAAAGTTTGTAGGCAAGCCAAAGCAAGATGGGTAGAACGATTTGAAGAAAGGCGTGATCCTTCTGGTGGAACTTATTATTGGCTAACCGGTGATTTTGTCAATGAAGAAGAGAATAATGACGATACAGATGAATGGGCTTTACGTAACAATTATGTTTCTGTTGTTCCTGTACAATATGATTTTACAGATTATAATTTACTAAATGTTTTAAAACCTTTGGAAAATGAGAAGAAGAGCAAATAAAATATGGATTGGCCTTGTGTTGGGGATTGTTTTACCTTTTTTCGTAATGTTTATCTTTTATTTAAGCACTTATTCATTTTTAACCGTACCTGATTTTTTAAGGAGAATGGCTTTTGCAGCTATATTTTTTAAATTACTGAGTTTATGTGCTGTAATCAATCTAGGAGTTTTCTTTTTGTTTTATAAAACCCGTAACGACAGAGCAGCAAGAGGAGTGATTATGGCGACTTTATTATTTGCCGTAGCTGTAATAATAAATCAACTAACCACAGGAGTATTATAAGTTTATGAAATACTATATTATTGCAGGAGAAGCTTCAGGGGATTTGCACGGTTCAAACTTAATGCAGGCTATTAAGCAAGTTGATGCCGAGGCAAACTTTCGTTGTTGGGGTGGGGATTTGATGCAAGCTGCTGGCGGAGAGATAGTGAAACATTATAAAGACCTTGCTTTTATGGGATTTATAGAAGTAGCTATAAACCTTAGGACGATTCTTAGCAATATCAAACTTTGCAAAGAAGATATTAAAAAATATCAGCCGGATGCCGTTATCTTTATTGATTATCCAGGGTTTAATATGCGAATTGGACCTTTTGTAAAGGAATTAGGAATAAAGACTTTCTATTATATTTCTCCACAAATATGGGCTTGGAAACAAAAAAGAGCTTATGAATTAAAAAAATGGGTGGACCGAATGTTTGTCATTCTTCCTTTTGAAAGGGATTTTTATAAAAAGTTTAATATGGATGTAGATTATGTGGGACATCCATTATTAGATGCTATTCAAAAAAGAACTCACGATGAGAGTAGAAAAGCTCAGATTAGAAAAAATAATGATTTAGGTGAACGCCCTGTTATTGCTATAGTTCCTGGGAGTAGAAAACAAGAAATAAATGTAATGCTTCCGCTGATGTTAAAGCAAACTCAGCATTTTCCAGACTATCAATTTGTTTTGGCTGCCGCCCCTTCATTTGATTCAGAATTTTATCGAGGGTTTTTAAAAAATTTCCCTCAGGTCAAACTGATGTTCAACAAAACCTATGATTTATTTGAAGTGGCTACAGCTGCTATGGTAACTTCCGGTACAGCTACACTTGAGGCAGCTTTGTTTAAGGTTCCAGAAGTGGTGTGCTATAAGGGAAGTTATATTTCTTATCAAATCGCCAAAAGATTGATAAAGGCAAACTACATTTCCTTGGTGAATTTAATTGTGAATGAAGAAATTGTTAAAGAATTAATTCAAAAGGAGTTTAACGAAAAGTTATTAAAAGCCGAGTTGGAAAAACTTTTAAAAAATGAAGGCTATCGCAAGCAGATGTTAGATAATTTTGAGAGATTAACTCAAAGGTTAGGTGGGGGTGGAGCTTCCCAAAAAACCGCACAATTAATGTTTGCTTTGCTTCAATCATGAAAAAATATATTTTATTTTTCTTTTGTTTTTTAAGCATAAATACGCTTAAAGCAGAGTATCTAAACATTGGAATCCTCGGAGCTAAAGAAATTAAATCCTTTAAGTTCTCTATTCAGGCTGGGCAATATGTACTTTTCTCAGAAGAAGGGAAAGTGCTCAGTTTAGATTCAACAACAGAAGTTCAGGTAGTTTATAGAGATATGATGCTGGAAGTGTATGATAAAAAGCAACTTTTAGGCACCTTTGATAAGCTTAATTTTGTGGGAGTAGGTTGGCACAATTATTTTTCAATTAGCAGCGAAAGTCCAACGAAATTGACCAAATATTACGACGATAATTTAAAAGTACACAGCCAACGTAGAGGGATGCTGCTGGTGAATAATGTAAACATAGATAATTATGTTAAAGGAGTGGTGGAAGCTGAGGTTGGAAGAAGAGCCCCAGAGGAATACTTTAAAACCCAAGCTATAATTTGTAGGACTTATGCACTATCACATACATACAAGCATGCTCTAGAAGGGATTAATTTATGCGATGAAGTTCATTGCCAAGTGTATAATGGAAAATGTTTTTTTAGTCCCATTATTAACGGTACAATGCAGACCAGTGGGCTAGTGGTGGTAGACAGTTCCATACAATTGATAACCGCAGCTTTCCATTCTAATTGTGGAGGCCAAACATTAAATTCTGAGAGAGTTTGGTCAAAGCCCTTGTATTATTTGCAGGGGAAAAGGGATACTTTTTGTTTGAATCAGCAAAATGCGCATTGGAGTCGACAGATTCCAAAAAGACAATGGACGGATTATTTAAGAGAAAAACTCTCCTTGCAAGACCTTAATGCCATAGAAAAATATATTCCTCAAAAAGAAAGAGCACCCTATTTTCTACAACCTAATTCTGGGCTAACCTATGAGGATATCCGCAATCACTTTAAGTTAAAATCGGCATTTTTTGAAATTGAGGATAAAGGAGAATATATACAATTAAAAGGTAGAGGTTATGGGCATGGCGTGGGGCTTTGCCAAGAAGGAGCAATGGAGATGGCTCGGCAAAATTATAGCTATTCAGAAATTTTACATTTTTATTTTACTGGCGTTCATATTATTGACTTATCGGCATTAGATTTTTTTAGAGATAATTAATTATCTTAGTAAAAAATAAGCGAATGCTGCTCAATGTTATTCTGGAGTCAAATACCACTGGTTAAAATATTTATTCCTTTTGCCTTAGGAGTACTCATAGCTACTATATTTTCTATTTCTTTTCCGATTTGGTATGGTGCAGTTATCATTTTTGTCTTATTAAGTCTGTTTTTATTGCTTTACAAAAAAACAAAAAGCAATGCGGTTTGGAATGCTTTCTTACATCTTATTTTATTGACTTTAGGGATATTGATGTTTTCTTTACAAAAAGAAAAGTCAGGAAAAAAAGTTTTACCTACGAACAAACAATTAAGCTGGATAGGTGTAGTGGAGGAAACTACGTATTTATCTGATTCTACTCAGAGAGCTGTGCTTCAACTTCAAATTCTAATAGACGAGGATAATGTAAGTTACCCCAATACTACTTTGCTTGTTTACTTGAAAAGCAGCGATTTACTTGAAGTAGGTGATAAGGTAGGTGCAACTTCTTTTATAAATGAAATACCGTCGATTAAAAATCCAGTTGCTTTTAATTATGGGAAGTATATGGAGAGGAAGGGAATATTTTATCAAAGTTTTGTGACAAACGTTGAAAAAGTAGGAAAGCAGCGATCTTTTAAAAGGACAGCTGCTTTAATTCGTGGAAGGCTTATTGAGAATTATCAAAAAATGGGTTTAAAAGACGATAACATATCGGTTTTAATCGCCATTAGTTTGGGAGATAAAACCTATTTGGAGTCCGACTTAAGAGCTAAATATGCTGCTGCAGGAGTGATGCATGTTTTGGCCGTTTCAGGTTTACATTTGGGAATTGTTTACCTGTTGTTTTCTACTTTGCTTTCTCCTTTAATCAAATTGCCTAGAGGTAAGATAATTCAAGGGTGCTTACTTTTATTCTTCATTTGGTTTTTTGCATTTTTGACCGGCTTTTCTCCTTCTGTGCAACGAGCAGCTATTATGTTCTCTTTTATAGTGGTTGGGAACATTGCAACTTATCCAACACATACTTTAAATTCAATTTTTGGTTCCGCCTTGTTGATTCTTTTGATTAACCCCCTGATGCTATTAGAAGTAGGTTTTCAATTGTCTTATGCGGCTGTAATAGGTATTGTATTAATTCATCCTATCGTCTATCGGCTTTGGTTGAGCTCTAATCGACTGGTGAATAAAATTTGGAGTTTAGTAGTGGTCTCACTTGCAGCACAGCTAGCTACCTTGCCTTTGGTGATTTTTTATTTTCATCAGTTTCCAAATTGGTTTCTATTGGCAAATTTATTTGTTATTCCCTTAGCTTTTTTAATTGTTTCGTCCGCTGTTTTAGCTTCTTTGCTTTATGTATTATTTTCCACTGCGCTGGGAATTAATTTTTTTCTTATTGCTGCTTTAAATCTTGTAAATACCATAGTTAATCATTTAAATACCTTACCCTATTTTATTACAGAAGATTTGTGGGTAAGCCTGTCTTCTGCAATTGCCTTGGGAGTGGCTTTAGTATTTTTAATGGTCTTTTTAAATTATTTCAACTTTGCCTACCTACGTTATAGTTTACTTTTTTTATTCTTTGTTGTAGGAATTGAGTTTTCGTTAAATCTACGCCAAAGTTCCAAACAATATTTTAACATTTATGCCACCAATGGGGAAACGGTATATTCTTATGTGGATGGTCTTTGGGCTGTCGTTTTTATCGAAGGTTTTATTTCGGAATACCATCGCCAAATGGTGCATCAACATCTAAAAAGTATAGGAGTTAGAGATTATGAATACCATTCTTTATACCACCCCCTAACACATTCTTCTTTTCAATATATAAAGTCTGAGCATTATGGTTTGCTCTCTTTTGGAGCACAAAAAGTATTGTTTACAGACCTTTCTATGATTAAGCAAATGAAAGGGATGTGTGAGCTTGATTATATTGTTCTTAAAAAAGGAACTATTCTTCAAGAAGATCAATTAAAAAATTGCACTGCAAGTATAATTTTGGATGGGAGTATTTCGTCTTGGGATGTAGCCTATAAAAAATTAATAGATGAGCACTTAGTAAAAGCAGTTAATGAGAGTGGATTTTATGCTATTTACTAAATTTTCACATATGCAAAAGGCAAATTTGGTTACTTTTGTGGGATGAAAAAATTTAACCTAAAAATTTTACTTTTATTAATTGTAAGTTTTCTATTCTTAACATTTGATGCTGAGGCTGGTGAAGGGGAATATGCTCTTGTAGATCAGCAATTTAAAAATGAGCATTCTAAGATTCCTTCCTTTTTACGTTTTGATAGTAATAATGCTCTAAAAGTAGGAGATTTAGAAGAATTCTTATCTCAGTATTATGAAAAATCAACTGATTTCGGCTTAAATACTTTAAGAGAAGAAGAAGACCAAATCGGGTTTGTGCATTATGTTTATATTCAAACTTATCAAAATATTCCCATTTCCTTTTCAGAACTAAGAGTTCATGCTAAAGACGGTTTGATTCAATCCATGAATGGTACTTTACTGGATAAAGCACCCTTAAAAAGTGAATTGCGTTTATCTGTTGATGATGCATTAGAATCGGCTTTAAATTATATAGGTGCCAAATCTTATAAATGGGAAATTCTTGAGGAAGAAGATCATTTAAAAAGAGAAGGCTTAGGTATAGATACGTATTATCCTGAAGGAGAGTTGACTTATGTAGCACCTAATGCAGAGATTAATAGTAAAGCTTTAAGGTTGGCTTATAAATTTAATATATATGCCCATGAGCCCATCAGTAGAACTGAGATTTATATTGATGCTTCAAATGGAGAAGTTCTTTTTACCAATCAGCTGATTCAAGATGCAAATGTGAGTAGTATAGCCCATACAGGGCATAGTGGAGTTCAAAATATTACCACGGACAGCTTAAATTCTACATCTTTTAGATTGAGGCAAACCCTTTATGGTTCTGGTGTCAATACATACAATATGAGGAGAGGGAATCGATTGGCATCAGCCGTTGATTTTACTAATAATTCTAGCGTTTGGAATATTGCCAATTCGAACTTAGATCAATATGCATTGGATGCACATTGGGGAGCTGAACAAGCTTATCTTTACTTTAATTCTAAATTTAATAGAAATAGTATTGATGCAATGGGCCATCCTTTAAATAGTTATGTACACTACTCTCAAAACCCTCCACTAAGTTATGCTAATGCTTTTTGGGATGGATTAAGAATGGTTTATGGTGATGGTGGAGGAAATATTAGACCTTTGACTTCCCTGGACATCGCCGGTCATGAAATTACACATGGTTTAACAACTTATACGGCAAATCTTATATATAGCAGGGAGTCGGGAGCATTAAATGAGTCTTTTAGTGATGTATTTGGTACAGCTATTGAACATTTTGGTAGACCTAACCAAGCTAATTGGACCATAGGAGAAGATATTGGAAGAGTTTTAAGAAGTTTATCTAACCCAAAATTATATGGAAATCCTAACACCAGAGGAGGAGTGTATTGGGTAAATGTTAATAACTGTAATCCAACACAACAAAATGATAACTGTGGAGTACATATCAACAGTGGCGTTCAAAATTATTGGTTTTATCTTTTAGTTAATGGTGGAACTGGAACCAATGATAAAAATCAAACTTATAGCGTACAAGGGATTGGTATGGACCATGCTGCGGCTATAGCTTTTAGGACGTTGACAGTTTATTTAGGAAGAACCTCTGATTATGATGATGCAAGATTTTATTCTATTCAATCGGCAATGGATTTATATGGAGCTTGTTCTCCTCAAATATTTGCAGTTGAAGATGCTTGGCATGCGGTAGGAGTTGGCAATGCTCATACTCCGGGTATTGTAGCAGATTTTTCTACGCATGATGTAGTGAATTGTACTACTCCACATCAAGTGAGATTTAGAAATGAAAGCATTAATGCCACTTCTTATTTATGGAATTTCGGTAATGGCAGAACATCTACAGATAAAGATCCTGCACATTTATATAATGCATACGGAACCTATGACGTTAGCTTAATTGTAGATGGAGGAAATTGTGGAAAAGACACCATAATAAAAACAAATCTTATCAATATTGATAGAGATAATCCTTGTTTGTTTACGCTCAAAACTTCTGAAAATGATAAAGTTACAGATTGTATAGGAATTCTTATGGATAATGGTACTTCAGTGGCCTCTTATGCACCGAATCAAAATTCTATAATTACTATTGAACCGCCTAATGCATCATCTATAAATATTAAGTTTAACTTATTTGATGTTCAAGCAGGAACTACATCTAATACTTGTGATAATGATTACTTGGAGATATTTGATGGGCCTTCAACTTCTTCTCCTTCTTTGGGTAGATTCTGTAATAATAATCCTCCTCCAGCGTCTCTAGTATCAAATCGTGAGGTGATAACAGTAAACTTTGTTACCAATGGGTCTGTTGAACTTGAAGGTTTTAGAATGGAGTGGGCCTGTAATCCAGTTATTACTTCACCAACTTCTGATTTTACTTCTAATATTTCAAACTCTTGTGAAGGAGAAATTAAGTTTATGGACTTGTCTACTGATGGGCCAACTAGTTGGGAGTGGGATTTTGGCGATGGAAATACTTCTACAGAAAGAAATCCTGTTCACACCTATTCTATCAACGGAGAATTTGATGTGAAGTTGAAGGCAACCAACTCTTTTGGATCGAATACTAAGACTGAAAGTAAGATGATTACCATAGACCGACCAACAATGCCGGAAGTGGAAAATGATACAGTTTGCCATGAAGAAAAAGCCACTTTAAAGGTTAATGGAAATGGTAATTACAGATGGTATACTTCTGAATTTGGCGGATCCATGATTAGTTCAAATTCTGAATTAAGCATTGAGGGAGTGAAAAAAGATACCTCTTTATGGGTAGAACAATATGAAGAAGGAGGTAAATCTACTTTTGGACCTAATAAAGATAACCCAGAGGTTGGAAGTTATT
>CAZKFN010000057.1:0-14935 GCA_964552035.1 uncultured Flavobacteriales bacterium | reverse complement strand
GGGAATCCTAAATAGGAAATCCCGCTTTTAAAAAATCTTTATCGGACAGTAGTGAAAAAAACTACTAAACTCTTAATTTTATCTAATATTTCATTTTTTTATGTATCTTGACCCGCAAATTTTATTTTAAACACCAATTATTTTATGAAAACCTATATATTGACATTTTTAATTTTAATCTCTTCTTTTTCATTTGCACAAAACTATAAGGTGAAATGGGGAGCAAAAGGAAAACTTGGTTCAAATAATTTAAGAACTATAGATTATGCTGGAGAGGCAAGAGGAAACAACTATCTAGTAGCTTCCACAATAAACAATATTGGAGTTTATAAGTCCTATATTGAAAAAGTTAATAGAAGCTTAGCCGTAGAATCATCAAAAAACCTAAAGAAGGGAGGAAACTTCGGAGGTTATCCCATAGTAGTTAAAGATAAGCTTTACTTTTTAAAATTTTCAGCAAATTTAATTGGAAAGAAAGCCATTGAGTTATACTGGAATGTTTATAGCTTAAATGGTGATTTTATTAAAGCGATTCCTCTAGAAAAATTTGAAGATATTGAATTTAAAATTTTGGATACTTCTTTTGAAATATTTTTAAAATCTTCTCCTGATGGTTCAAAAGTTGGTTTTAGTATGCTTAGCTTTAACAAAAGAAAAGGCATATTGGAAATATATAGTGGCTCTATGGATACGGAGAGCTTACATAAAGTTGAAACAATTATAAAACCCATTGATATTGGAGAAAAGTTCCACAAGGCCTATTTAGAAGACTTTATTATTACAAATGAAGGAACCCTTATTAACTTAATTTCACTTCAGGAAGAAAAGAAAGCTGAATGGGATTATGAAATTCATAGGAGTGCAAAAAATGGCGAATCAACAAATAAATTTTCTTTAAATGTAAAAGATGGTTTATTGGATGAAGTAAAGCTAAGTCAAAATCAAAAGGAAGATGTATTTTTTGCGGGTTCCTATCTACAACCAAAAAACAAAAATAAACTTGAAAGAGTGGGTTTTATTCTAGGAGCATTAAATATTGAAGATATGAAAATTGAAAATTACAGCTCCTATTTTTTCGATGAGGATAAAAAGGAGCTCTATTCTTCAAGAGATATGGTTTTTGATTTTAAATTTAAATATAATCCTAACAATGACAATGCAGCTTTAATTGCAGAAAAGCGATTAACTCAAGTCAATCATTCAACTAGTAATAGTGGCGGTACTTCAACAACGGTGAGGCATTACTATTTAGACGCTATTGTATTAACTATTGATAAAGAGGTTAATATAAAGGGAGTAAATATCATAGAAAAATCCAAACTTAATGGCTTTGATAAAAATTATTTTGCTTTTTATAAAAACAATAAATTCTACTTCCTTTATGATGATTTAGAAGTAAATCAATTAAGGAAAGAAAAAGGTAAGTCCATATCAACCTTAAATCATTATAAGCCTAAAAAAAGTGTGACCAATATAGTTGAAATTGATGAAAGCAACAATAAAGCTAACAATAAGGAACTTTTTAAATTTAAAAAAGTAAAAGGAAGTTTATGTCCCGATAGGTGTATGGTACTTGATGATAAAATAATCATCAATGCAACTTTCAAGAAAAAAACACAATACGGAGAACTAATATTATAAGGATAGTATCGTATTTTTTAACTCCTTTATGAAAAAGGGTAGCCTTTCGAGCTACCCCTTTTTTATTTGAGTGAAATAGGTAGAAATTATTGAATTATCAACTTCTTATTTATTACATGCTTCCCATCCAAAATGCTAATAAAATACAATCCTTTCGCCTGACCTTCCATGGAATAATCCCTTTTAAAAGCACTACTGCTATTAACTATGTTCTCCTTAACTATAATTTTACCACTAATATCTCTAATCGTGAGTATTGCATTATCTGTAGATAATCCTTTTGTGGTAATAGTAAAGCTACCTTTATTTGGATTAGGGAAAATAGAAATGGAATTGTTGGAATATATTTTTGAATTTAATCCAACAGCTGTTGATTTACAAATTCTTAAATCTTCGTAATACATAGGTGAAACATAATACCCTTCTGTGTATGGCGATGTTGCATCCTCTTGGCCTCCAACTCCAAGTAATAAGCACAAAGTATCTCCTGCAATCAATGCATTATGAATTAAGGATAGACTATCGCTAACATCTGTTTGTGCTTCTACGCGTATGATAAGTGTATCATTCCCATTAAAGGCCCTCATAGTATATGTACCTATAGAAGAAGAATCTAGTAAAATAAAATCTTGGATTTCTATAAAATTAGATTCGGTTGCTTCATTCAAAGTTGATACTAATCTTGGGTTGGGAATCGAATGCCCTGATGAAATGATTGCTATACTATCTGCTCGAAGAACTCCCAAACCCTTATCTTGAACTACCTTCCCTTTTACTTTTAAAGAATCTCCTTCTGTGAAGGAAGAATTCATAGCCAAAGATTTGCCTCTCACTCTTATTCCTTCTTGAGAATTAGATGATTGATCAATAATTGTAAAATCCCAATCTCCACTGCCAGATAAATTAACTCCAACCATGGTTCCAGAAGTCCAAACATCTTTGTATAAGGAATCCATTACCCCTTGTGCATTTACTGTATTGATAATTCCTATTGGATAATAAGTTGAAGCTTTTGTATTAAAGCTCAGAGGTCCTGCCCAAAGTGAAGTATCTCCTACAGCACAAATACTACGCACATAAAATTCATAAGTACGCTCTGATTCAAGACCGGTTAACACAGTGTCTTGCGTAGTTGTATTTATTCGATTTCCCGTACCTATTGCAAAACCCTTTTTACCATATTCCACTTGCCAATTGCTTGCTAAATTTCTTTCATTCCAACCTATCTCAGCAGTAGTATTAGTAGTAGTTACAACATAAAGTGAATCTGACAGTAAGCAAGACTGTGCACGCGTCACCCTGAGCGTATAATCTTCAAACTCACCTCTTGTACCAAAGCAAGGGTCATCGGGCTGGCTGCTATTAAAATCTATACCTACTCTCAAGACATAATCCCCTTCAGGTGTCCCTGGTGGAATAGTAATGGTTCCTGTAAATGGCCCATTTCCAAAAGAGGTGGTAGAAAATTCCCGTTCGGAATTATCAAATGTAAAATCATCATTCCAATCTACCCAAATAGCACAACCAACGGTTCCAGTTGCTTGGATATCAACAGAAAAATCAAAAGTGTTGTTGGCACTTTGCATTACCACCATTGACTTAGAGTTTTGATATCCATTTGTTCCTCTACCACTTCTTAAGTTAGAAATATTAAGAATTGCCTTACTAGTGCTGAAAGCATCAATATAAGTGGTAACAATTGTAGAACTAAACGTTGGAATACATGGTCCAGTAGGAACACTATAAGGCCCAGCCCATAAAGAAGTATCTCCAATGCCACAAATTTCTCTAATAAAAATTTGATAACAAGAATCCCTATATATTCCACCAAAGCTAACGCTATCCATGCTTGTATTAACTACTGTTCCATTTTGAAGTGAATCTCCACAGCTTTGAAAAACATATTGAAAATTGCTTCCATTATTAGCAGATTTCCAAGAAATATTAAGCGAATCCCAAGCTGTCATTCTAGGATTTAAATCAATTGGAGGCAAACACGTTGGTTTATTAATGACTTCAATTGTATAATCTTCAAATTCTCCATCAAATTCAACAAAACAAGGATCGGTAGGATAATTCGTCTCATCTGTTGCTATTCTCATCGTATAAGTTCCATTAGGAGTTCCCGCTGGAATTGTAATGGAAGATCTATAGGTATTTAGAGTGTTAGCACGATAAACCCTATCTGCCGGCTCATCAAAAACTAAATCTTTATCCCAATCAATCCAAATGGCAAAACCTCCATAATTTCCACCTTTAACATTTGCAGTAAAGTCAAATGTACCGGTAGCATAGTGTCTTATCACCTGACTTCTAGCATCTAAATAAGCCCCTCTGGTATATCCAGAAGCTGTATTGGATATATTTTGCAGGGCATTTTGAGTGATAAAATCATCAATATACGTTGAAGAACTAGAGCTAGAATACATGGAACTTGGCACACAATATCCCGTTTTAATGCGTTGTGGTCCAGCCCAAGCTGAAGTATCGCTAGAACTACAAATTTGCCTTACATACAATTGATAACAACTATCAGCCAATACTCCTCCTATTCTAAGGCTATCACTTTGAGTACCTACAATTGTACCTGATGAAAATGCTGCACCACATGGTATAAGGACATATTCAAAATTAGAACCCGTGTGTGCTGCTTGCCATGAAATTGTCATGGAATCTGTTGCTATGTCTGTCCCTTGCAGTGAAGTAGGAGTTAGACACGTTGGCCTTGGAACTATTTCTATCGTATAATCTTCATATTCTCCTCTACTTCCATAACAGGGGTCACTGGGTGAAGATGTATTATCCACGACAATTCTCATCACATAAGTACCTTGAGCTACTCCACTGGGAATATTAATTGTAGAAGAAAATGGACCGTTAGAATAGGAATTTGAGGTATAAACCTTCTCTGTCGTATCGTCAAACATCAAATCTTGATTCCAATCAATCCAAACAGTAAAACCTGCAGTGCCACCGACGATGTTGGCAAAAAAGTCAAAATCCCCTCCAGCAAAATGTTCCAAAACAATATGCTTAGAATTGTTATATCCGTTAGATGAATAACCGGTGCTTCTATTGTTAATATTCTGTAGCGCATTGGCTGTATAGAAATCATCAACATAAGTAGATGAAGTTTGAAAATTAAATTGAGGGACACAATACCCCGTTAAAATTTGAGTAGAAACCCAAATTGAGGAATCTCCCCTACCACAAACGGTACGTGCAAACAAGGTATAACAACCATCTGCTGCTAAATTTGAGATTTGAACACTGTCTATAGAAGTCACTATAGCTGCGCCACTATTGGCAGATTGTCCACAAGGAACAAGCACATATTCTACAGATGCTCCAGAAGGTATAGAATCCCATTTAAAAACTGCTGAAGAAAAGGTAATTTGTTCACTTCTTAAATTTCTAGGCGGATTACATAAGGCAGGCGTAAATTCATCAGCACCAATTGATACATTAGTTGCTAAAGGTCCTGGGCGTGTATCTCCGTCGATATCGATAGTAACTCCAACAGCGTTGTCTCCCGCATCAAAGGGAGTAACTCCCAAAATATGTAAATCGGTAGAACTTATAAATCCTGGAACAGCTTCTATTGATTTTCTATTTAACAATAGTGAATCAACTTGTCTATAGGCTGGTAAATCCACATAATTTACATTTGCAATATTTAATAAGTTAGTCCCTTGTGTAGTATATATATTGTAATCTAAATGGCTAAAAGCTGGAATGTTGTATGAAGTTCTAAAAGCATAACTGTTATTTGTTCCACCGCTAAAGATGTTATTTCTAACATCATAGGAATTATTGATTTGAGGATTTGTTGCAAGGAGATAAGCTGCTGGTTGACCTCCTTCTACGTGTATTGAATTGTGCCATAAATACGCAGAATCTGCAAAAGACATGTATAAGCCATAACCACTTTCAGAATAAATCATATTATTTACCAACTTATTGGCTTTATAAAATGGAATTGTATTGGTGCTATTTAAATATACTCCATTACCCCTTCCCCAAAAGTAGTTTTGCTCCATTACTACATTTCCCATGCCTCCAGTACCATTAAAAGCAGGAGCAGATGTGCTAGAGCTAAGGAGCATGTTAACCTTATTTCTCTTTAGAATTAAGGAATCCTGGTAAGAAACATAAAATCCCGATGTTTTTCCACTGTCTATAATATTGTCATAAAACTCATTTTGGAAAGGTCTTACTGAAGAATTTCCAGTATAATATACTCCATGATCAAAAGAGTTAATGCTGTTTTTCTCTACCAGTATCTTACTTGTTGCAGGAACAGTTAAGCTTGTTAAAGAATTAGAAAAAGCCACTCCATAGGAAGCTGCTGTGACAGAAGGTTGTTTTTGTATTGCACAACTACTCAACGTATCATATTCTGAAGTTCCTACAAACAATATTCCTATACCTGCTCTATTCTTATGTATGGTAAAACCGTTCAGATGAACATGTTTTGCATTATTAAAGGTTACTACACCATAAGAACTTTGACCGCTAATAATTGTCTGTGAAGAATCCTTGGAGGTGATTAAAACATTATTGATTTCACTAACCCCTGGTATTTTTTCTATCAACACGTCCTCATTATATACCCCATTGTATACTTGAAGATAAACTCTACTACATACTCCTAAGGTTTTTAATGCAGTCATCGCATCGCCAATAGAGTGAAAATTTGTTCCTCCTGCCGGATGTGTTCTGTCCACAGTATACTGTCCACCCATTGAGATTTGTACAGCTTTTCTTAAAGTGTCGTTGTCGTTTAAGGTATCGGGTACGCCATTAGGTAGATCGGTATAAACCTTTAAGGCTGCATTGGACGTGAAATTATAATTTCCAAGATTAATAATAGTGTCTGAAGATAAGTTCGACCCCATTGGTTCTAATTTTGCATAAACAGACAAACTTCCTTGATACATTCCATTAACTTCCCAATGTACATTAACTGAATCAATGGTGTTCAGTCCTAGGTTTCGAATTTTAGCTTGTACCCGTTGCGCACCAGAACACATGAACTCAGGATATACTTCAACAACTCCAGCATTATTGTGCCCGTCCGATGCCTCCAAAATTTCTATCTCCCTAAATCCAGGATTATTGTTAGCAACGGACATGTCCATTTTAATTTTGGTCATTCTAAAGCGTTGTGCTTTAAGCTTGCCAATACCAACTCTATGAACACATTGACTGGGCAGATTGGAGAAGCTAGAATGAAATATCCAAGAACTGCCGTCCCAATATTCAATTGTTGCCCCATTCATAATTCTTGCATTGGAATTCCCATTGTGAATAATTAAAGAGTCAAAGGTCTGAGGAGTGGGGAAATCCCATTGGATGTAATCCGTAGAATCTGGAGGACTGTTTGTAACCATGTTTACCTCATTCGTTCCACAAACTCCAAAGCTTAAATCATTTAATTTAGCACAATTGGCAGGTCCTGTATTACAAGGTTGTGTGGGCAACCTCCCCTGTGCTGTAACTATGGCCATTGGGGCAACGTTCCTCTGAGAAAATGCAAAAAAGGAAATTAAAAAAGACAAAATTAGAGTTAGAGTAGTTTTTCTCATTTTTTTATATTTTATAGTTCTTTGATTATTTCCAAGTGTTATAAGAACCTTATCAAAGTTACATAAATAAAATACAAGCAATAATAAAGAATATATTTATATCACTAATTTTTCTACTTTTATTACCTCATCTCTATTCTATAAAGTACGGTGAAAAAATAAATACCCGAAGAAGAAAGTAACTTCATCTCTATTATCCGCAGCGGGGACAGTAACAAGCTTAGTTCTTAAAGCACTTGTATCTTCTAAAAATCAGAAGCAGTAAACGTAGATATTCCCGCATACTGATATTCACATATCCAACGAAATTTTAACTTGCTATCACCAGAAAAGGAGACTAAGAATTCCGCCGTATCTATTTCATTGTACTTATCGATACAAACCACAAGGCTTTTCCCTGCATCAAGAGTGCATTGAGCATCAATAGAAAAATAAAAAAAAGGAAATAATGCAATAGCTATAAAAACAAAAAATCCCTGCTTTTGGGCAGGGATTTATAAATTTATAAGACGAATTCTTACATGTATCCTTTAGCTTTAGCTTCTTTAATACAAGCTTGTAATCCTTTCTTGTTAATGTATCGAATTCCTTTTGCAGAAACTTTCAAGGTAATCCATTTTCCACTTTCTGAATCGTAGAATTTTTTATTGAACAAGTTTGGCTCAAAAGTTCTCCTTGTTTTGATTTGTGAGTGTGAAACTTTATTTCCTGTTACTACTCGCTTCCCTGTAATTTGACAAATTTTTGACATAGCTATAATTTTTTCTGCAATAAAAATTGGAGTGCAAAATAACGACTTTTTATTTATTGTTACAATTGTTTTGATTGAAAAATTACCTCTTATAGAAATATCATTATAAAACCAACCCTTTAATCCTAGTTATCAGCATTATATCTATACAATAAGAATTTTAAATATCTCTAAAACTTTATAAGGTTTTAAAATTTAACCTAAGCTTGAGCAATCTTAGAAGCATAATCTGTTTTTGCTTTAGACAAACTCTCTTGAATCGCTGAAAAATGCTTTTTGATAGCTTTTCTATTTTCTTTATTAGGATAATTACTCACTTTAGAAAGCAAATCGTAGCGAATATCAATCACCTCATCAATCAACTTGTCTATAGATTCCACCTTCTTTTTATCGGAATTCAAAGACTTAAGTATTGCATCTTCAATAAGAAGATCTGTCGCATTTTTTATGTCTCTTTTAATATCTCTTTTATTGGCCATAGTTCGTATAATTTTAGACTAAAATAAGATTAATTTATTCTTAAAACAAGTCCTTTTGCTTGCTTATCTTTGTACTTGAAAAAAATAAGAAATTGTATTCAGTAATTGATTTAGAAACAACAGGCGGCAATGCCAAACAGGGGAGGATTACAGAAGTGGCAATCTACAAGTTCGATGGAGAAAAAATTGTAGATGAATTTCATTCGCTGATAAACCCAGAATGTAGCATACCTCCTTTTGTTAAGCGATTAACAGGCATCAGTGATGAGATGACAGCCCAAGCTCCAAAGTTTTATGAGGTAGCAAAGGACATTATTCAAATTACTGAAAGAACCAATTTCGTGGCACATAATGTTAAGTTTGATTATAGCTTTTTGAATGCTGAATTTGCTTCTTTAGGTTATAACTTTAAGAGAGAAAGATATTGTACTCTACAACTTAGCCAATTACTCATTCCTAACTTACCTTCCTACAGCTTAGGAAATCTTTGTAATTCTTTAGATATACCTTTAGAAGGTAGACATAGAGCTTATGGCGATGCTTTAGCTACAGTTTCACTTTTTAAGAAACTACTCAACATTGATGCACAGAAAGTACATAAAATGAAAAAAAGTTGAAAAAAGAAAATCTAAATATAATCGATAAGGATTCAGATAACCTAAAGGAGGATTTTGACATTATCGAAGAAGACCAAGCTAAAAAAGGCTCTAAATTAAAAAGATGGTTTAAGCGCATTGGACTTGCCGGCTTCCTATTTTTCCTAATTAAAGGCATTGTATGGTTATTTATTTTTTATGGAGCTGGCTCATTAATAGCTTGTTAATTAAAGACACTCCTTCTAAAACCCTAATTAATAGAGTTCTGACTTCCTTTTGTTATCCCTACTCTTCTACTACAATTTTAGAAGAATCGACTCCCATTTCTTTCAGTTCCTTTAAAACAGCTTCCATCATTGGGTCGGGACCGCATACATAAAAGTAAGACTCTTTATTGTCTAGATGTTGCTGAATAAAATCTTTATTGATAAATCCATGAGCATATTTATTTTTATTTTCAACAGATAAAATATGAATTAGGTTTTGGCCTAAAATACTTTCCAATAGCTCTTTAGCAATGATATCTTCTTCTTTCTTATTGGCAAAAATTAATTTATTCTGTGCAATTTTATTTTGTTCTTTCAAACTCCTAAGAATGGCCAACATTGGAGTAAGCCCTGCTCCTCCAGCAATAAATATTCCTTCACCCTTGTATTGTATGGCTCCAAAAACCTCTCCTAATAATAAATAATCCCCAGCTTTTAATTTTCCGATTTGCTTGGTTACGCCTTCATGATCGGTATAAGTTTTAATGTAAAATTCTAGATTTTCCTCAGACGGTAGTGAAGTAAAGGTAAAAGGTCGCAATTCGTTTTTCCACTCTGGATTGTCTAAAGCTACATCTACTGCTTGTCCTGGCTTAAAACTAAAACCTTCAGGTTTCTCAGCTTTTATATGTACCACATTATGGGTATCGTGAACGATGGATAATATTTTTACTTTTTCCATGCTATTTTATTTCGATTTAAAATAAAACAACACAAGTATAATTTTGTTTAATCTTTTTAAGATTTCTTTTTATTAAATATGCTTTATCACTCTTTGGTTTTCTTTATATCATCATCGGGGTGCATTAAAAATTTTAATTAATAAAAAAACCGCTTTAGAAATTCCTCTAAAACGGTTTTTAAAGTTAAGCTCAAACCAAACGATTATTATTTTTTGCTATCGTCTTCCACTTCTTCAAAGTCAACATCAGTTACTTCTTCATCAGCAGATGCCTCATTCCCTCCAGCTTGTCCTTCTGCTCCCGAGGGGTTTTGATTATACATTTCTTGGGAAGCTTGTTGAAACACATTGTTTAACTTCTCTGAAGCAACGTCTATTTTAGCGATGTCTTCCGCTTTATGCGCTTCTTTTAGCTCAGCTAAAGCATCTTCAATCGGTTGCTTTTTATCTGCTGGCAACTTGTCGCCAAACTCTTTTAATTGTTTTTCAGTTTGAAATATCAAACTATCTGCTGCATTAATTTTATCAATCTTTTCTTTTAATTCAGCATCGGCTTTAGCATTTTCTTCTGCTTCACGCTTCATTTTTTCGATTTCTTCATCACTTAAGCCCGAAGACGCTTCAATACGGATAGATTGTTCCTTATTTGTTGCTTTATCTTTGGCAGATACGTTCATAATTCCATTAGAATCAATATCGAAAGTTACTTCAATTTGAGGTGTACCTCTTGGTGCTGGTGGAATTCCATCTAAGTGAAATCGACCAATTGTCTTGTTATCTTTTGCCATAGATCGCTCTCCTTGCAGCACATGAATCTCTACTGAAGGTTGATTATCTGATGCTGTTGAGAAAACCTCAGATTTCTTAGTTGGAATGGTTGTATTTGACTCAATTAATTTGGTCATTACTCCACCCATAGTTTCAATTCCTAAAGATAAAGGGGTAACATCCAGTAGCAATACATCTTTAACTTCTCCTGTTAATACTCCTCCTTGAATTGCCGCTCCAATGGCAACAACCTCATCTGGGTTAACTCCTTTTGAAGGCTCTTTTCCAAAAAATTCTTTAACAGCTTCCTGAATGGCTGGGATTCTTGTAGAACCACCCACTAAAATCACCTCATCAATATCACTAGCATTTAAACCTGCTGCTTTAAGTGTTGTTTTACAAGGCTCCAAAGTTCTTTTTACTAAAGCATCGGACAATTGCTCAAATTTTGCACGGCTTAAAGTTTGTACCAAATGCTTAGGCCCAGAAGCTGTAGCAGTAATATAGGGTAAGTTAATTTCTGTACTAGTAGCTGCTGATAATTCAATTTTAGCTTTTTCTGCAGCTTCTTTTAATCGTTGTAAAGCCATAGGGTCTTTTCTTAAATCTATTCCCTCAGCAGAATTAAACTCATCCGCTAACCAATCTATAATTACTTGGTCAAAGTCATCTCCTCCTAATTGGGTATCCCCATCTGTAGCCTTTACTTCAAAAACTCCGTCTCCCAATTCTAAAATAGAAATATCATGTGTACCACCACCGCAGTCAAATACTACAATATGTACATCTTGAGATTTCTTATCTAAACCATAGGCTAAAGCAGCAGCAGTAGGCTCATTGATAATTCTTTTAACGGTTAAACCTGCAATTTCTCCAGCTTCTTTGGTTGCCTGACGTTGTGAATCATTAAAATATGCAGGAACAGTAACTACAGCTTCACTTACTTCAGTACCTAAATAATCCTCAGCAGTCTTTTTCATTTTCTGCAAAATCATAGCTGAAATTTCTTGAGGAGTATATTTTCGGTCATCAATTTCTACTCTAACTGTATCGTTATCTCCTTTAACCACTTTATAAGGCACACGTCCAGCATCTTGAGCTACTTCAGAATATTTGTTCCCTATAAAACGCTTAATGGATGCAATGGTTTTTTCTGGATTGGTAATAGCTTGACGCTTGGCCGGGTCGCCTACTTTTCTTTCCCCTCCTTCTATAAAAGCAACTATAGAAGGGGTTGTTCTTGTTCCTTCACTATTAGGAATAACAACTGGCTCATTACCTTCCATTACAGAAACGCAAGAGTTGGTTGTTCCTAAGTCGATTCCTATTATTTTACTCATTTTTATTAGTTTATATTTTTGAAAATTTTAATTTCTACTTAAGTATAGTCAATGAATATGCCAGAACTTAGAAAGCAAGTAATTGTGAAATAATGTCAGAAGAAACTTGAAAAATAAGCTTAGGATACAAAATCTAAAGTGACAGAATGTCAATTAACAGTATAATTATGGGTCTACAAAGCCTCTTCCAGAAGTATATTCTCCATGAAAAAGTTCATTTCTGCTGATTTGATTCAGCTGGGTGTAGCCAACACTATAAGTCCTACTTGCAAAAACCCCTATTCCATTTTCTACATTAGAGTATTCGGGACGAACTTGATTTAAACCACTAATTGGACCGTTGATGTTACTATAAAATCGATAATCCTTATCGGCCGCATAAATTTCAATTCGAATGCTCTTCTGTAAAGCTACCTCTCTTCGAATACCGTCTTTAGGAAGTTGACGAGCAATTGTTCTATAAAATTGTTCTCCTTGGTAGATTACATCTTCTTGAATTCCTTGTTGAAGCTCTTGATTATTAACTTCTTTCACAGGGATTTCAATTTCTTTCTTCACTCTACCTTCAGAAGTTACTTCTGTAAACATTAAAAACATTTTGATTTGAAATTGAGCCACCTCAGCAGGATAAGAAACCCTAAAGTTATATTCTACAAAAAGGTCATTGAAATTTTTTAGAGAAATATCTTGAACTCTAGTTTGCAATTCAGGACGATTAATAGCAACGGTATCTATGGTTTTAGTACTTCCCTTTGCAACCAAACCCGTAGGAGTTTCTATGATTAAATCATAACTCTCACCAATACGTATGGGTTTAATAGAATAATACAATACATTTTTATCGGAATTAAAAACTCCTTCCTCTTTATTTACAAGAATAGTTTTTAGGGTATCGTGTTCATTGGTTGATTTCTCAACTAAATATGCCGTCAAAGTGTCGTAAAGAAATTGCTGTGGATCTTTAGCTAATTCAATTGCATTCCCTCCTTTTTCTAAAAAAGTCTTACTAATTCTAACAAACTGTGTATCGGAGTTATAATTCAACAACCCCAGCACTACAGGGGCTTCTATATACTCTCCCGTTAAGTCAATATCGTTTTCACAAGCTGAAAAAACCAAAAGTGAAGCGATACTTAAAATCAAAAACCTAATTCTCATACTTGCAAATCTAAGAATTATCTCGCTTTAAAATTTTAAAAAAAATGTGAATTCTATCTTCTTAAATAAAGGTAATGAGAAGTAACAGAGAAAAAAACACAAGTCCTCAAGGGTCTTCAAATTAATTTATCCTTTTAATAGATTAACTTACAAGAGCAGGATGGTTTATAATCTTGAGTTATTTTGTAGATTTGTGCTCCATTAAAACCAATAACAATGTCTACAGTTAAAAAATCAGATGTAAAAAGAGTTACTACACATACCCTGCAAAAAATGAAAGATGATGGGGAGAAAATTTCTATGCTCACAGCTTATGATTTTTCGTTAGCTACCATAGTAGATGCTGCAGGAATTGATGTTATTTTAGTTGGTGACTCAGCTTCAAATGTTATGGCAGGTCATGAAACTACCCTTCCTATAACCTTAGATCAGATGATATATCATGCCTCTTCAGTTGTTCGAGGAGCAGACCGTTCTTTAGTTGTGATAGATTTACCTTTTGGAACTTATCAAGGAAATTCTAAAGAGGCCTTAACCTCTTCGATTCGCATCATGAAGGAGTCTGGTGCACATGCTGTAAAAATGGAAGGAGGAATAGAAATTATAGAATCCATTCAGCGTATTCTTTCTGCAGGTATCCCAGTTATGGGACACTTAGGATTAACTCCACAATCCATTTATAAGTTTGGAACATATGTGGTAAGAGCTAAGGAAGAGGAAGAGGCTAAAAAATTGATTAGTGATGCCAAAGCCTTAGAAAAAGCAGGTTGTTTTTCTATAGTACTTGAAAAAATCCCTGCTAAATTGGCAAAAAAAGTTGCTGCAACGGTAAGAATTCCCATTATTGGGATTGGAGCTGGAAGTGATGTAGACGGTCAAGTGTTGGTTTTACATGACATGCTGGGCATTAATAAAGAATTTAGCCCAAGGTTTTTAAGAAGATATAACAACTTATACGACAGCATTAAAGATTCTGTAGAACATTATATAAAAGATGTAAAGTCTAAAAATTTCCCTAACGAAAAGGAACAATATTAAAATCGATTATAAATCTTTAAAGTGTCTACAAAATCATTATCAATACTTTATGAAGACAATCATCTCATTGCAATCAATAAGCCATCTGGGGTTTTAGTTCAAGGAGATAGAACAGGAGATCAGCCTCTAAGTGAAATTGTCAAGGAGTATTTAATGAAAAAATACAAAAAGCAAGGTGAAGCATACTTGGGTGTCCCTCATCGTTTGGATCGTCCCACTTCAGGATTAATCGTATTTGCCAAGACTTCCAAAGCCTTGACTAGGCTAAATAAATTATTTCACGACCAAGAAATTCAAAAAACATATTGGGCTATTGTAAAAAATAAACCTCAAAAAAACCTCGATGTATTAGTACATTATCTAGAACGTAATCCGAAAAAGAACAAGTCTTTTGCCTATAATCAGCATGGTGAGGGAAGAAAAAAAGCAGAATTAGACTATGAGGTTATTTTTAAATTAGACCATTATTATCTGCTTGAAGTTCGTCCAAAAACAGGAAGACATCATCAAATAAGAGTACAACTTTCTGCCATAGGCTGCCCCATAAAAGGGGACTTAAAATATGGATTTGATAGAAGCAATGAAGATGCAGGGATTAGTCTTCATGCTCGAAGTTTAAAATTTATCC
>CAZKFN010000056.1:844-15039 GCA_964552035.1 uncultured Flavobacteriales bacterium | reverse complement strand
GGCAGCTAAGTAAAAGGATAATGTGGCTCCAATTCCAATGGGGTCCATAAATTCAATTTCAGCACCACTAAAAATGACTTGTAATTTACCCCAGCCATGACCGTGAATTAAAAAGAAACCAAGTGCTAACCTTAAGATTAATAAAGCTATATCTTTAGCATTTTTCCATTCTTTTGTCAATATTTCCATAATTAATTTGCTTTTAGGTACAGTAACTAAGCGTCCAATTTAAGGAAATTTTTCTTTTAACTGATAAATTGCATAAAAATTCAAAGACTTATTCTTGTATTTTAAGCGTATTTAGCTAATATTCCTTTCGTATAACTACTCAACACCATTTTCCCACTCATTTTAGCTCTTTCTTCTAATTTTTGGTCCCAATCCTCTGTTCCTTCCCAAAAAGTATTTTTTAAGGCGGTTTGAGCTTCAGGATTCTTACTTAAAAGATATGCAGCTAAATTTTCTACAGCTTGATCCAATTCCTCAATACTATCAAAATAATCAGCATATAAACCTTTTTCTTTGGCCCATAAGGGATCGTAAAAATGATCGGCATTAATCGTCATTTGACTCATAGCCGAAACCCCTATTTTACGCACAACGGCAGGGCCTACCACAAAAGGACCAATTCCAATATTCAGCTCAGAGAGTTTTACAGCAGCATATTTAGTTGCCAAACAATAATCTACAGCCGATGCCAAACCTACTCCTCCTCCAACAGCCTTACCTTGAACTCTTCCAATAATAATTTTTGGGGCTTTCCTACAGGCATTAATCACTCGAGCAAAACCCATAAAAAATTCTTTTCCACTTTCAAGATTATCAATAGCAATAAGCTCATTGAAACTAGCTCCTGCACAAAAGGTCCGATCTCCTCCACTTTGCAAAACAATTACTTTGACCTCCTTGTCATTTCCTGCTGTCGTAATTGTTTGTGCTAATTTTGCTAAAATATCAGCAGGTAGTGAATTGTGTTGGGGATGATAAAATTCAATCACAGCCAAACCATTGGCTCTCTTATTTATTTTAACATAAGCTTCTTTATCCGACATGTTCTTCCTATTTAAATTTAAAATAATCTACTCCATTCTTTTTTACAACAATCCAAATTGTTCAAAGTGGTGATTAATGTGTTTTCTAATCAACAAATCCCAATGGTCTTTATCCAACACACCAAAAGCGCCGCTATTGTGCTCTGCTTCAGGATTTTCTTTATAGTACTTTTCGAAAATTTCCCAAGATTTAAGGAGTTCTTCCTTAGCTGTTTTTAAATCCTCAAACCTTAAATCTTCTGTTTTCCCTTTTCTTAAATCTGGGCGTTGGTAATTTTTAGGCATGGCATGATAATTCCATAAAGAATCTTGCATTCCCTCCAACTGCTCCTTAGGAGTATGCGTTTCAACTTCAATCTCACCTATCGCAGCTCTAAAACTTTGCTGTAAATGCTCAATCATGTGCTGTGCTGTCATAATTCCCCATTTTGCTTTGGTATTTTCCTGAAGTTCATGCAGATAACTATTAGCATTGGATAAATTAATCTCTGCAAAAGGGCTTTTCTTAGCTACCATAGTCAAGACCGTAGCTATGGCAACTTTCTCATCATTTTGATCAAACACTTCTACAAACCATTTTACTACGCCCGATGGGAATTGTTTTCCTCTCACATCTTTATCTCTTTTTTCTTGGCAAGTCAATCGTACGTAAATAGTATCACCATCATAAATTGGTCGCATAAAGCGGCAGTGATCTAAACCGTAATTTGCCGCTACTGGACCTTTATTAGGATAGACAAACAATCCAGCTGCAGCCGACAATATAAAATAGCCGTGTGCAGCTCGTTTTTCAAAAATGGTGTGATTCAATGCAGTAACATCAGTATGGGCATAGAAGTGATCCCAAGAAAGATTGGCAAAATTGGCTATTTCACTGTCCATAATGGTACGTTTATGCGTTTTAATCGACATGCCTGCTTCTATGTCCTCAAAATAATATTGAAATGGATGTTTTTCTGTTTCCTTGTATTTTGCACCAGCTTGATAAACCCCTGTAATTTCCGTGAGTGTTGTAGGAGAACCTTGAATAGCGCAACGCTGTAGATAATGCTTTACACCACGCATACCTCCCATTTCTTCTCCTCCGCCTGCTCTTCCTGGACCTCCATGAACCAAGGTCGGTAAAGGAGAACCGTGCCCTGTGCTTTGAACACTACTTTCTCTATTTAATATTAAGATTCTTCCGTGATGGGTTGCAGCTTCCACTGTAAAGTGAGCGGCTTCTCTATCGTCGTATGTTGTAATAGAAGCCACCAAGGAACCTTTACCCATGTGGCTCAGTTCAACTGCATCTTCAATACTTTGATACGGCATTAAAGTACAAACAGGGCCAAAAGCTTCAATTTCATGAACACTTGTGTTTTTAAATGGTTCTTCTTCCAATAATAAAATTGGACTAATAAAAGCTCCTTTCTCAGCATCTGCACCGTTCACCTTAACTTCATCCACATTACCATATACCAATTTAGCTGATTTTTGTAAAGCGGCAATCTTTTCTTTTACTTCGGCTAATTGTTCTTTGTTAACCAATGCCCCCATTCGTGTTTCCTTTAAAGCAGGGTCTCCAATAGTTGTTCTTTCTAATCTTTTCCCTAAGGCTGTTTGGACATCTTCAAGGTATTCTTTAGGAACGATAGCTCTGCGAATAGCTGTACATTTTTGACCGCATTTAATTGTCATCTCACGGTGTACTTCTTTGATAAATAAATCAAATTCCAAAGTTCCTGGAGCTGCACTTTTTCCTAAGACTGCAGAATTTAAAGAATCCGCTTCCATGTTAAATGGCACAGCCTCTTCAATTATCCTAGGGTGAGCTTTTAACATTCTACCAGTATCTGCAGACCCGGTAAAGGTCACAATGTCTTGGGATTCCACCGTATCCAAAATATTCCTTGCAGAACCGCATAGTAATTGAAGGGAACCTTCAGGTAAAATTCCAGAGGCTATTATCTCTCTGACTACAACCTCAGTTAAAAAAGAAGTATTTGTTGCAGGTTTAACAACTGCAGGTACACCGGCCAACCAATTGACTGCACACTTTTCTAGCATTCCCCATACTGGAAAATTAAAGGCATTAATGTGTAGAGCTACTCCTCTCTTAGGCACCATAATGTGATGTCCCATAAAGTTCCCACCTCGAGAAAGGTCTATTCCTTCTCCATCAATGTAAAAAGGTTTGTTGGGAAACTCTTTCCTCAACGAAGCATTGGCAAATAAATTTCCAAATCCCCCTTCTATATCAATCCAACTATCTAGCCTAGTAGCACCTGTTTTATAACTTATCTCATAAAACTTATTTTTATGTTTGACCAAATGTAAAGCCAGCTTCTTTAACATTAAACCTCGCTCCAAAAAGGTCATTTTTCTTAAGGCTGGATTTCCAACCTTTCTTCCATATTCCAATACATCGGCAAAATCAATTCCTTTCGTACTTGCAAAAGCAACCACTTCTCCATTAACAGCATTATACATAGGAATTCCATCACCTTCCCCACTTACCCATTTACCTTGAATATAGTTTTCTAATTTCTCCATTTTATCGATATTTTGACTTCTATAATTTTTTAATTTTACAGCCACTCAAACGCTTTCAATTACCATGGCATAACCTTGGCCTACTCCTACACAAAGTGTACAAAGTGCATATTTTTTATTGGTTTCTTTCAATTGTATGGCAGCAGAAAGTACAATTCTTGTTCCCGTTACACCCAGAGGATGACCCAATGCAATTGCTCCACCATTGGGATTTATTCTTGAATCATCATCTGCTAAACCCATTGCTCTTGTACAAGCTAAAACTTGAGCTGCAAAAGCTTCATTTAATTCAATGATGTCCATATCCTTTAATGTTAGCTTAGCACGCTTTAAGGCCAGTTCTGAAGCCTTTACAGGACCAATTCCCATTATTCTTGGTTCTACACCAACCACGGCAGAGCTAATAATTCTAGCCATGGGATTTAAATTATATTTTTTAACCGCATCTTCAGAAGCAATAATAGTTGCAGCAGCCCCATCGTTAAGTCCTGAAGCATTTCCAGCAGTAACCGTTCCACCCTCATTTCTAAAAGCTGGACGAAGTTTGGACAATATTTCAACGGTAGTACCTGGACGAATAAATTCATCTTGATCAAAGATAATAGGCTCTTTCTTAGGTTGAGGAATTTCTACGGCTACAATTTCTTTAGCAAATCTTCCATTTTTTTGCGCAGCCTCAGCCTTCTGTTGAGACCAAGCTGCAAAACTATCCTGATCTGCTCTACTAATTTTATATTTATCAACCAAATTTTCAGCCGTTTGCCCCATGGCATCCGTACCATACATCTCTTTCATTTTTGGATTGACGAAACGCCAACCAAAGCTGCTATCATGCATTTCTGCATCCCTACCAAAAGGACGAGAAACCTTTGAGATCACCCAAGGCCCTCTAGTCATATGCTCTACTCCACCCGCAATAAAAACATCCCCTTCCCCGGCTTTAATAGCCCGGTTGGCTTGAGCAATTGCAGACATTCCCGAAGAACACAAGCGATTGATGGTTTCTCCAGGTACAGTAGTAGGTAAACCCGCTAACAACAAAGACATTCTCGCGACATTTCGATTGTCCTCCCCCGCTTGATTCGCACAACCCAAGATTACATCTTCAAATGCTTCTAAAGGAATATTGGGGTTTCGATTCGTAATTTCTTTGATCACTAATGCAGCCAAATCATCGGTTCGAATTGGCGACAAACTACCTGTAAATCTACCTATGGGTGTTCTAATTCCATCAATAATATATGCTTCCTTCATTCCTGTTTTTTTTTGAAAGCATAAAGTTATTAAAAGCTAAAGGAATAAGTTAGATAATGAATTACTTATTTCAGTTCTCTAGATGAGAATAGGTAACGTTGGAAATTTGTATTATAAAAAAGTATTAATTTTCAATCAAACCAGCATTTAAGGCATAAACTGTCAAAGCAGAAATAGATTTAATCCCAAGTTTTTTAGATATGTTTTTACGATGTGTATTTACCGTATGCGGACTAATATTCAACTCTTTAGCAATCTCCTTATTGGTTAATCCACTTGCAACTAACGCCGTTACTTCATTTTCTCTTTCTGTTAAAATAGTAGCATCGCAGTTGCTTTCTTTAGCATGAACATCTTTATTTAATATAATATCTAAAACTTTATTACAATAAAATTTCTCTCCTTTTGCAACTGCAAATACAGAATGAACAATCTCATCCTCATCACATTGCCGGCTTAAATAACCTTGAACTCCTCTTTCTAAAGATTTTAATACCGATTTCGGCTCTCCAGTATCAGAAATAATTAAAATCTTTTGTTGAGGATATTTTTTTCTTAATTCTATCGCTGTATTTGCAGAAAAAAAACCGTTGGCCAAAGGGTCGATGATAACAATATCATAATCCTCTGCCTCAAGCTTTTTGTACATTTCTTCCGTATTCTTACAATCATCTATTTTATCCACTCCCCCCCCTCTACTCAATATGAGGTTCAATCCTTTAGCCATTAGATAATTGGCATTCGCATGTAAAATTTTCAGTCCCATTTATTTAGAATCATTCTAAACAGCAAATATCGTATTTTTTTCTATTCCAATAGGCCAAATTCAACCTATTGGAAATTTAAAGGATAATCTTTTTGTTTTATTATAGCATTTGGAAGGCTATACGGCTTATTTCCAAGAAGTCTGTCTTTTAAACTCTGATAAAATAACAGCTGTAGCCATGGAGACATTAAGAGATTCAACCTTTTTTGATTGAGGGATTTTGATTTTATGATGGATGAAACTCTCCAAAGAAGGAGAAATTCCTTGGGATTCATTTCCCATAAGTAAAAGGGCAGGAGTTTTCAATTCACTTTGATAAATATTTTCCCCTTTTAAATGAGCTCCATAAACTAAGAGCTTAGAAGATAAATTAGTTAAATATTCTTTTAAATCTTTATAATATACACGAACATGAAACAATGCTCCCATAGTGGCCTGTACTACTTTCGGATTATATAAATCCACAGTGTTGGTCGAACAGATGATTTGCTCCACTCCAAAGGCTGCAGCAGATCGAATAATGGTTCCGAGATTCCCAGGGTCTTGTAGCTGATCTAAAACTAAAGTCAAATCTGTCAATTGAATGGGCATCGTATTTGGCATCTCAAGTATAGCTAAACAACCTGGTGGGGTTTTAAGGTTTGAAACTTTTTTTAACTCCCTTTCACTAATTACCTTAGAATCAATATTTATCTTTGAAGCTAAATTCCAAGATGGAGTAGTAAAAACATGAAGAATTTTAAAATTAGACTTTATGGCTTCTAACAACAATTTATCGCCTTCAATTAAAAAGGAGTTTTCCGCTTGTCGGGTCTTCTTTTGCCTTAAAGCACGAATTAATTTTTCTTCTCTATTACTTAGCATTTCCATATTTAATTATCTTCGCAGCGTATCTTTATTACAGGCATGAATTTTAAAACTATCTTTTGCAAAAGTAAGTTTTTGTTAATAATACCACTACTTAGTGTATTGTTTTCCTGTAGCCCTACGCGTCATTTAAAAGAAGATGAAAAATTATTAACCAGTGTACAAATTAAATCTAAAAAGGGAAGCATTAAAGAAGATGAGCTTTTAAGTTTAGCCAGACAAAAGCCCAATCGAAAAATTTTAGGATTATTTCGTTTGCATTTAGGAGTATACAATTTATATTACGATAAGAAAGACAGTAAAGTAAAAGAAAAAATTGGCGAGGCTCCTGTAGTGTATGATTCTACCCAAAATGATGTGTCTGCTAAACAAATGACGAAATATATGCAAAACTTGGGTTATTACGATTGTGAAGTAAACTGGATCCATAAGTTAAAAGGGCAAAAGGTGAAATTGAAATTCACCGTTGACAAAGGAGATTTATATCGTATTGACAAATTCGATTACAACATAAATAATTCCATTATTCGAGCGGAATTTTATTCCGATAGCAGTTCCTCCCAACTGCATAAGAATTCTGCTTTTAGCGTAGAGCTTATGAAAGAAGAAAGAAAACGCATAGAAAGGCAAATGCGGGATGCAGGTTTTTATTACTTCACCAAAGAATTTGTTGTTTTTGAAGCCGATACTTTCCACAACAGTAAAAAAGCAGAAGTTACTTTGACAATTAAGGATGAGGCCAAAAGGGATAAAAATACCGACACCATGCTGGTTGTACCCCATATGAGATATCATATTAATAAGGTTTTAGTTAGAACCAACTTTAATCCTAGAGAAAATAAGCAACAAAAGAATCATACTCAGGTAGACGAAATAGACTTTCAAGACTTTAGTGATTATTACCTCAAGAAAAAGGTTTTGTCACGCTTAATTTTTATTCGCCCTGGAGATTTCTTTAACTTGAGAAATCAAGAAGAAACCTATAGCAACCTAAGTTCTTTACAAAATTTCAATTTGGTCAATATACAGTTTCAAGAAGATAGCAGTAAAAGCGATAACCTTTTAAATGTCTTTATCGACGTAGATTCTAGAAAGCAGAAATCGTATACCATTCAAACAGAAGGAACTAATAATGGAGGGAACCTAGGAGTTAATGCCAACATTTCATTTCAAAACAATAATACTTTTAAGGGTGCCGAAGTGCTGAGCATTCGATTAAAAGGAGGACTTGAAGCCCAGCAACTGATTACAGAGAAACACAAAGATCAAGGAAGTAATATTTTCCTACCTTTTAATACCTATGAATTTGGTCCAGAGATTAGCCTAGATGTTCCTCGTTTTTTATTGCCTTTTTATTCCGATAAAATCTCCCCTAGGGGCAGGCCTAGAACTTCTTTTAATGCCTCTTATAATTATCAAGAACGCCCAGATTATATTCGAAATGTTTCTAAAGTGTTCATCGCGTACAGCTGGAATGAAACCTCTACCAAAACTCATATTATTCAACCTTTTGACTTGAGCTTTATCAAATTAAACCCCAGCCCTGCTTTTAAGGAAATTTTGGATAGAATTAACAATCCATTTTTACGAAACAGTTATACGGACAACCTAATACTCGCTTTGAAGTATAGTTTCATTTACAATACACAAAGTCAATCCGAAAGAAAAAACAACTTTTTCTTTCGTTTAAATGCCGAGTCTGCAGGGAATTTACTTTCGGCTATTACTTCCAATAACGACTTGTTATCTAATGAGGATGGTACTTATAGTATTTTTGGAATTCAATATGCACAATATTTACGTTCGGATTTAGATTTTCGTTTCTATCAACAATTTCAGAACAAGCAAGAATTGGTTTATCGCTTTTCTACAGGACTAGGTTTCCCCTTTGGGAACAGTAAGGCTATGCCTTTTGAAAAGAGCTTCTATGCTGGAGGAGCTAACGGTATTAGAGCATGGAGAGCAAGGGAATTAGGCCCAGGGAGCTTAGCTGATTCATTAGAGTCCACCATTGACCAGATTGGGAATATGAAATTAGAAGTGAATGTGGAATATCGCTTTCCTATTTCAGGGGTATTTGAAGGGGCATTATTTGTAGATGCTGGAAACATTTGGAATGTATCCCAAGATGACAGTCGCCCGAATACCGAATTAAGCAAAGAAAATTTATGGAAGGGAATTGCTATAGGTATAGGAAGTGGTTTGCGATTAAACTTTAGTTTTTTTATTTTGCGTTTTGATGTGGCTTTCCCTTTTAAAGACCCTTCAAAAGAGAATCCTTATAAGCTGGCCTTGAATTGGAAAAAAACTAATCTTAACCTTGGTATAGGTTATCCATTCTAGAAAGATATGGTCTCAACTTTTAATTCAATTATGGAGCTTGAATAAAATCTTATATTTTTATTAACTTTGCGCATTCATAAATTAAGTAACATAAAATACAGATGTCAATTACAAAAATTGAGGAGTTATTAGGCGAAGAAAGAGATAGTCTTCTTCAGCATGAGTGCAGAGGTATTCCCAAAAGCATGCTACAAATCCCTGGAAGTGATTTTGTAGATAGAATATTTAAGGATAGCAACAGAAGTCCACAAGTATTAAGGAGCCTTCAGAGCTTATACAGTCATGGGAGACTTGCCGATACAGGTTATTTATCAATATTGCCTGTAGATCAAGGGATAGAACATTCAGCTGGTGCTTCCTTTGCACCAAATCCAAAGTATTTTGATCCAGAGAATATTATAGAATTAGCAATTGAAGGGGGCTGTAATGCCGTTGCTTCTACTTTTGGTGTTTTAGCTTCTGTTTCTAGAAAATATGCCCATAAAATTCCGTTTATTGTAAAAATCAACCACAATGAATTGTTGAGCTATCCTAATACTTTTTCTCAAATTTCTTATGGATCTGTTTTAGAAGCATGGAATTTAGGTGCAGTTGCTGTAGGAGCTACCATTTATTTTGGTTCTGATGATAGCGATCGTCAAATCATGGAAATTGCAGAAGCTTTTGAGCAAGCGCACGAATTGGGTATGGCCACTATTTTATGGTGCTATTTAAGAAATAACGATTTTAAAAAGGATGGTGTAGACTACCATTCTGCGGCTGACCTAACTGCTCAAGCCAACCATTTAGGAGTTACCTTAAGAGCAGATATCATTAAGCAAAAACTACCGACAAACAATGGGGGTTATACGGCGATTGGTTTTGGAAAAACCCACGACAAAGTTTATTCAGAGCTAACCAGCAATCATTTAATAGACCTTTGTAGATATCAAGTAGCCAGCTGTTATATGGGACGCATTGGATTGATTAACTCAGGTGGTGCATCAACTGGATCAGGTACATCTGATTTAGCAGATGCTGTTAAAACTGCGGTTATCAACAAGAAAGCTGGGGGACATGGTCTTATCTCCGGAAGAAAAGCTTTCCAAAAACCAATGAAAGATGGGATAGAATTACTAAATGCCATTCAAGATGTGTATTTAGCAAAAGAGATTACAATTAGTTAATACTAAAAAAAGGGCAATCCTTTATGGGATGGTTTAAAAGAATAAAAGAAGGAATATTAACACCCACTCAAGAGAAAAAAGAAACTCCTGAGGGGTTATGGTTTAAATGTCCTTCTTGTAATACAGTAATACCTCATGATGATCATGCCAAAAACCTCAGTGTTTGTGAAGAGTGTGGGCATCATGAAAAAATTGATTCAGAGACTTATTTTAAAATCCTTTTCGATGAAGAAAAGTACTCTGAAATTAACAAAAACCTATCTTCAGCAGACCCCCTAAAGTTTGCAGATAAAAAGAAATATAAAGACAGGATTAAAGCCACACAAAAGAAGACGCAACTTAAAGATGCTGTTAGAACGGCACATGGTTTTGTTGGGGGTCATAAATTAATGGTAGCTGCCATGGACTTTGGTTTTATTGGTGGTTCTATGGGTTCCGTTGTGGGTGAAAAAATTGCACGAGCAATTGATTATTGTATTAAGCATGAAATGCCCTTTATGATAATTTCTAAATCTGGTGGAGCTCGAATGATGGAAGCCGCATTTTCATTAATGCAAATGGCTAAAACATCCGCTAAACTTTCTCAATTAGCACAAGCTAAAATTCCTTATTTTTCCTTATTAACTGACCCCACTACTGGAGGTGTAACAGCTTCCTATGCTATGTTGGGAGATTTAAACTTTGCTGAGCCCAATGCCTTAATTGGTTTTGCTGGTCCAAGGGTGGTAAAAGAAACTATTGGAAAAGATTTACCCAAAGGATTTCAACGTTCTGAATTTTTATTAGAACATGGTTTTCTAGATTTTATTGTTGCTAGAAAAGATTTAAAAGATAGAATGGCTCAATTAATTAGAATGTTCTACAATAATAAAGAAGAAAAAGTCGAAGAAGAGCTAGAAACAGAAGTGGTTGTTAAAAATAAAGAAAAAGAAAGCCCTAAAAAGGATAAAAAAACGGAGTCTAAAGCACCTAAAACAAAGCTAACTTCCAAAAAAGAAGAGAAAGAAAATAATAAAGCACAAAATAAGGAGAAAAATAAATAATTTTTATAAATTTGCATCCTTTGAATATTTTATAAAAGCATATGGCAATCACAACTGAAAAAAAACAATCGATATTTGAGAAATACGGTAAAAGTAAAACAAATACCGGATCTACTGAAGGGCAAATAGCTCTTTTTACTGAAGAAATCGCTCATTTATCGAAACACCTTAAAACTAATAAGAAAGATTTTAGTACAGAAAAGGCTTTAGTGAGACTAGTAGGAAAAAGAAGAAAACTACTAGATTACCTAATGTCAAAAGATATTATTAAATATAGAGAATTGATTAAAGATTTAAATATTAGAAAGTAAATCCATATCAATATACTTTACATTATAGAATTTCAATTGAAGGGGGCATTTGAAAACAAATTCCCCTTTTTTTATTTGTTAAATTAAAGATTAAAATCAATTATGTCAAAAATAGGAACAACACAAACCCTAACCCTAGATGACGGAAAAGAAATCAGTATAGAAACAGGGAAGCTTGCTAAACAAGCCGATGGTTCTGTGGTTTTAAAAATGGGGAAAACGATGCTATTAGCTACCGTAGTTTCCACTAAAGATGCAGAGGACGATGTTGACTTTTTACCTTTAATGGTAGATTATCGTGAACAATTTGCTGCAATGGGAAAATTTCCCGGAGGATTTCTTAAAAGGGAAACCCGCCCTTCAGATGCTGAAATTTTAGTTTCAAGATTAGTGGATAGAGCATTACGTCCACTCTTTCCAGAGGATTATCATTCCAATACCATTTTACAAATCTCTTTAATTTCTGCAGAAGAAAATGTACTTCCAGATGCTTTAGCCTGTACGGCAGCATCCGCGGCATTAATGGTATCGGATATACCTTTTAATGGTCCTACTGCCGAAGCTAGAATTGCAAGAATCGATGGAAATTGGGTTATCAATCCCAAAAGAGATGAATTAGAACTTGCAGATATTGACCTTATGGTTGCTGGAACTATGGATAGCATCGTCATGGTGGAAGGTGAAATGCTAGAGGTTTCTGAAGATGAAATGTTAGAAGCTATTAAAAAAGCTCATCAAAGTATTCAGAAGCTTTGTCAAATGCAACTTGATTTAGCACAGCAACTCAACCTTAGTAAAAGAGAATATTCTCACGAAAAAAGCGATGAGGAACTACAAAAGAAAATCCAAGATTTTGCGTATGATAAATGTTATGAAATTGCCAAAAAAGGAATTGCAGATAAACATGAACGTTCTCATCAATTCTCTGCTGTAAAAGAAGGTTTTATAGAAACTTTAGGAACAGATAAAGCTGCAGAAAACAGTTTTTTAATTAAACAATATTTCGGTGCAGTTCAAAAAGAAGCTGTAAGAGATGTTATTCTTCAGGAAGAAATTCGTCTTGATGGTCGAAAAATGAATGAAATTAGACCCATTTGGTCTGAAATTGACTACTTACCTGGCGCACATGGTTCAGCTGTCTTTACCAGAGGGGAAACACAGTCTTTAACATCGGTTACTTTAGGTAGTAAAATGGATGAACAAAGAGTGGATGGGGCTGTAATTACTGATTCTGAAAAATTCATTCTACATTATAACTTCCCTTCCTTCTCAACAGGAGAGGCAAGACCACCAAGAGGTCCTGGTAGAAGAGAAATTGGACATGGCAACCTAGCAATGAGGGCTTTAAAACCAATGATACCTAGTGGGGAAGATAATCCTTATACCGTTAGAGTAGTTTCAGACATCCTAGAATCGAATGGCTCCTCTTCTATGGCAACCGTTTGTGCCGGTTCTTTAGCGTTAATGGACGCAGGTATTAAACTTAAAAAGCCCGTTTCTGGTATAGCTATGGGATTAATTGCCAAAGGTGATAAACACGCTGTTTTATCAGATATTTTGGGGGACGAGGATCATTTGGGTGACATGGACTTTAAAGTAACCGGAACTGCTGATGGGATCACGGCTTGTCAAATGGATATTAAGATTAGCGGACTTTCTTTTGATATTATTAGCGAAGCCCTTCAACAAGCTAAACAAGGAAGATTGCACATTCTTAATGAAATGAATAAGACCATTGATAAACCTAGGGAAGATTACAAAGAACATGTTCCAAGAATTATCCAAATGACTATTCCTAAGGATATGATTGGTGCGGTAATCGGACCTGGAGGTAAAATCATTCAAACCATTCAAGAAGAGACCAATACTACCATCGTTTTAGAAGAAGTAGACAATAAAGGTGTTATTGATATCGTTTCTGCCAATAAGGATGATGCCAATGAAGCAGTCGCTAGAATTAAAGCTATTACAGCTGTACCAGAGGTTGGAGAGGTGTATTCAGGAAAAGTTAAATCCATTGTTGCTTTTGGTGCTTTTATTGAAATTTTACCAGGACAAGATGGATTGCTGCATATTTCTGAAATAGCACATCATAGGGTTAATAAAGTAGAAGATGAATTAAGTGAAGGTGAAATTATCGAGGTGAAAATAATCGCCATAGATCCTAAAACACATAAATTTAAACTTTCCAGAAAGGAGCTTCTTCCTAAAGAAGACTAGAATAAATCTCTAAAACTTAAAAGGTTATTGCTAAAGCAATGACCTTTTTTTATTTATAACTATTCCTTATACTTCTAAGAAAACACATTCAACTTCTCCCCTTTTCTTTTATATTAAATCAACTACTCCAGAGGGGATTTTCAACCAATTAATTTCAGATAAGTTTACACTAAATCCAATCATTTTTAAAAAACGCCTTTTTCCCAATTCTGTTTTAGAATAAACCTCTAAATCCCTACTTAATAAGAGTGGCATATAAATACTGGCTACTTTTCCAAAATCTACTTGTAAACCTGCTTCATAAAGTAAAGCTAGACCCGATGGATTATTTTTTGTTGCTAAAGAGTGTGTTGCAACATCGGCAAAAACTTTAACAGGTAATGGGAAATAGGGAATATCTGTCTTTAGATTAACTGCCAAAAGCCAATTGTTGCTATACTCCAAAGGTTGAGGATAGCTTAAGGTATTAACCTTAAAACCTCCCTCCTTCATACTCATTTGATTGTGCCAACCGTGAACACTTGACACATTTCTAGAAAAAAAAGTTTCGTCGTATAAATAATCATTTAATCCTGTATATGTAGTTGTTAAATCATATCTTCCTCCAGAAATATTAGAGTCAAAATAAAACATCTTTC
>CAZKFN010000056.1:0-834 GCA_964552035.1 uncultured Flavobacteriales bacterium | reverse complement strand
TAATTCATTTTTATTAAAACCATAATCAACTCTAAAATTAGCTTCAGCACTTATTTTTGAAAACTTCTCACCTATTTGTCCTTCTATGCTATAGTCATAGGGGTATAAAGTAGTTTTCTTTGCATAATTATAACGGACCTTTCCATAATAATTTGTAGTAGTACCCGAAATAAAAGGTTGATTCAAAGAATCTTGAATGGGCTTTAAACCCAAATACTCTTCCTGAATAAAATAAGATTTTAAGCTAATACTCTTATTAACAGGGCTTCTATTTGTCAATTTTTTAAGATGAAAGATTAATTCAGGAGCAATTTTAATAAACCTTGCACTCAGTCCCTGGCTTAAATTTAAATCATTCCATTGATGATCAAAACTTTTGCTTTCTAAATTAAGGTCTATGGCTTGAAAAGCACCCGTACGAGGATAAACAGTATGTCCTATAATTCCCGTACCTACCAACTTTTTACTGTGAAATCCATACATAGGACTTAGGGCAAATTGTATTCTACGCTCTGGGAAAGTCAAGTTGTGAAATAACAATCCTGCCATAAAACCATCGTAATAGTTGTATCCTAAGGAAGGCGCGACCCACATTTTATTTTTATGTTTTAAGTCTAAACCTGCCAACGCTCCAACGGCAAATCGACTTTTAGAATAATCGTTACTCCTTCTGTAGTCAGGAATTAGGGATGAAATCTTAGCATCTTCCCACTTTATTCCAGAGGTGGTGTCTAAGGAAACGGTAAACGTCGTATCATTAGTAAAAGGTGTTGTCCATACCTTTTCAACTACTCTCTCTCCCTGAGCATCTACCCCTTGAAGTAGAATTAATAC
>CAZKFN010000055.1:0-15313 GCA_964552035.1 uncultured Flavobacteriales bacterium | reverse complement strand
CACTTCAAATGGACGGTTTGGGAGACGGCATTTGGCTAGATGCCGAAGGGTGTGATGGGCAAAAGATTACCTTATCAACAAGTTTTGGAATTCTTCAAGCCAGTCGATCCAGAATATCAAAAACAGAATACATTTCTTGTCCATCATGCGGCAGAACACTCTTTGACTTACAAGATACCACAGCTAAAATTAGAACCGCAACCTCCCATCTTAAAGGAATTAAGATTGGGATTATGGGCTGCATTGTTAATGGGCCTGGAGAAATGGCAGATGCAGATTATGGCTATGTAGGCACAGGGCCAGGGAAAATCACCCTTTATAAGGAAAAAGAAGTCGTTAGAAGGAATGTCCCTGAAGAAGAAGCCGTAGAAGCTCTAATAGCACTCATAGCTGAACATGGGGATTGGACAGAACCCAAATAAACCAAAGAATTAAACTTTACTTTCTTTTCTCTAATAATCGATTAACTTCAACAAGTTTCTCATAGAATTCTTCACCATATTCCCTAATGAGAGCCTCCTTTGCAAATTGGTAAATTTTTATTTTTAATTTAGCTCCACATTCTCTTGCTGAATCGCAGATAGACCAACGATGATAATTTAAAGCAGAGTAGTGTTTTAATTCATTAACTCGAATGGGGTATAAATGGCAGGAGATAGGTTTCTTAAAATTGGTCTTCCCTGCCCTATAAGCAGCTTCTATACCACAAAGAGCCGTGCCATTTTCATCAAAAGTAGTAAAAGCACACTCCTTGCCATTATTTAGGGTCGTTACGTAATCACCATCTACATCTACTTCATACACTCCTCTTTCCTTTATGGTTATTCGCCCCTCTTCGGATAAAAAAGGTAAAATCTCTTTTAAATTTTCTTCAATGCTGCCTATTTCTTCCAATTTAAGAGGTGCGCCCGAATCTCCCTCAACACAACAAGCTCCTTTGCATGCAGACAAATCGCATACAAAATAAGACTCGAAGATATCCTCTGAAAGCAAAATTCCATCTACTTCTATCATAAGTACAAAAGTAACACTACTTATTAAATTTAAGTGAAATAAATTCTTGTATAATCTTATCAACAATAAAGATGTTAAAAAATAAGCAATTGTTTCAAAATTTAATGTTTTAGATTACAAACAACTAACAACTAGAATAATAACATACAATATCAATACATTAACTTTTATTGTATTGTAATTTTATTTGACAACTTTTCTTTTTTTTTAACGAAGTATTAACTTTTTTTTACTACGTTTGGCGTTAATATAATTTTTTATAAACAAAAACTTATCAACCATGAAAAAGAAAGTATTATTTATTGCAGCTATAGCAGTAGGTTTGTTAACCACCAACCAAGCAGAAGCGCAAGATTTCAAAGCTTCCGAAGGTCATCATAACATTGAGATGAACTTTGCTCCAATGGGTGGCGCACCTATTTCAATCAGCAAGATTAAGTACAGGCAGTTTATTGCTGATGATATGGCATTAAGACTAGGCGTATCAATTAGCAGTTCTTCAAGAAAAGCAGACCCAACTAAATATTCTGACGACAATGAGTATCAAAATAAAGATAGTGAGTTTGGTTTATCACTAAGCCCTGGAGTTGAAAAGCATTTTGGTGGCACAGACAGGCTTTCACCTTATATAGGAGGTGAGATTAACTTCACAATGCTAAAAAATAAAAACATCTCATTTGATGATGATTTCAATGGAAAAGTTTATGAGGTTACCGAAAAAAATGGGAATATTGGAGTAGGCTTAAATCTTCTTTTAGGTACTGATTGGTATTTCACTAAAAACATGTACATGGGTACAGAAATCGGGTTTGGGTTCCTATTTGTTAGTGATAGTAAAACAAAGAGATCTACTGAAGAGCCAGGTATTAAAGATGTTGAAATAGAACATGGAAGTAGTTTCCAATTAGGTCCAAACTTCCAATCTGGAATTCGTTTAGGTTTCTTATTCTAAAAAGTAGTATATTTACTGTAAAATAAGAACTACATAAACACCAAAATTTAACAATATGAAAACAATGAAATACAGATCAATTGTCAGTGCCTTAGGCCTTGCACTTTTATCTGTATTTCTTTTCACAACATCATGTGAAAAGGAATCGGATAGCGTGCCAGGTAAAAAAAGTAAGTTCACAAAATTTAAAGCCCTTCACTTTACTGGAGAGGTATCCAGCACAAGTACGACATCAAGCGCTGGTTCAGGAACGTTTACGGGTAATGGAAGTTCTGATATTACCTTCACACCAGGAGGAATATCAGAAAATTCAGAATTTTCATCCCCGTCATCAGAAGGCCCTTCATTTACAGATCCAAAATCAAATGACGACAGCTTTGTAATCAATTCAATATTTAACTTTTTATCTGGTGGTGGTTCAGTAAGATTGGGAAGTGATAACTATAATATCGCCTTTGGATTTTGCTTGTCCTCAGATATATTTGGCATGACAGATGCCCCTTCAGATGAGAAACTAGATGCATTTATTGGTGTTGCTGGTGACTTTGATCCTTATGACTTTGAAGGAGATTTAGACAATCCTCTTGGACTAATTCTATATGTTTTTTCCTATAATGGAGGAACAAGAATTGGAAGTTTTGAAAGCTTTAGCAACGAAAACGTAGATAAAAATGCCTATATTTTAGCTGTTAGATTTAAAAACAACTCAAAGGGAGAAGCTTCCGTAGATGACATTGATTTGTTCTTTGCCACATCTGGAAATGTTCATTTCAATGGAGCAAATGTTAGTGCCTCCAACGTAAAAATGAAGAAACTTAATGAAAACGAAGATGGTTTAGAAGGACAAACTGTAAATCTTTCTGCATCCCTAGAATGTGGAACTTTTGGAAGTTTCTTTTTTGAATTTGATTCCGACGACGAACTATGATTAATTGGTATAATTAAAAAAAAAGCTCCTTTTTGGGGCTTTTTTTTAATTTAATTACTTATATATCATTTTTATAATTATCTTTGCGAAGTACTGTTAATATCAGAACTTTATAAATTATGAAAAATAAAAACTACAACATGCTCCGAAATCTATTAGGTGCCTTTTTAATGGCAATCTTATTTTTTACCGTTTCTTGTGATAAACAAATAGAAGAAATGGAAGAAAGAATAGACCGAGCCGAAAATTCAGACTTAGTACTACAAAAATATGAGACCCTTGGATTTAAAGCTGACGTCTCTACAGGTTCGACAACCTCTAGTGCAGGCTCTGGAACTTTTACTGGAAATGGAAATAATATTGTTTTCTATCCTCCAGGACAGCACTCAGATGATATTAGACCTGAAGGAGATGCTAACAAAGGTATTACAGACCCACTTATTAAAGGGAATGAATTTATTGTAAACTCTTCTTATCTATTTACAACTGGAGGAGGAACAATTCATACCGAACTTGGAGATTCTGTTGGCCTAGGAGATGAAACTATTGAGCTAACTTTTAGTAATGCTTTGATTACTGATTCCGTTGGATTCTTGAATTCTGTCGCTAAAAACCTTAATACCTTTATTGGTATATCTGGAGACTTTGGAGATTTAGAAGATTATCAACAACGTAATGAAATTTATAGCATTGGAAATCCTATCAACTTCATTGTTTATGTATTTCAATACAACAATGTGTCCGAAATTAAAGACTTAATTCATACACAAATTGTAAGAGGAAGCGGAAGTTCCCTTGTAGTATTAGTTAAATTCACTGAAGATACTGATACAGGCGAAAAAGTAGCAGAATACTATACTTCCATAGCTGGTGATGTTACATTCATTGACAAAAACAATGTAATTCTTGATGAAGTTGAATTAGTTCAGTTTAATATGAAGAATAAAACTATTGTTGAAGGTCCTCCAGTCTTCATTTCTGGAACTTTACATCATGAGGAGAGTACTAAAGATTACAACTAATAGCTTAAATTTAATTTTTAAAGCCCCTATTATGGGGCTTTTTTTTATCTTACTATTTTATGTATTTTAGGAAGCAAAACTTATTTTTGTGATATGGCAAATCAAGAAGAAAATTTAAAAACAATTATTAGTCATGCTAAGGAGTATGGCTTTATTTTTCCTTCCTCTGAAATTTATGATGGACTAAGTGCAGTATATGATTACGGGCCTTTGGGGAGTGAGCTAAAAAACAACATTAAACAGCGTTGGTGGAAAAGTATGGTGCAAATGCACGAAGAAATTGTCGGTATAGATGCTTCCATCTTTATGCACCCAACTACTTGGGAAGCATCAGGCCACACAGCTGCTTTTAATGACCCCTTAATTGACAATAAAGACTCTAAAAAAAGATATAGAGCAGATGTACTTATTGAAGACTGGGTTGAAAAAGTTCAAAAGAAAATCGATAAAGAAATTAGTAAAGCTAAAAAGCGTTTTGGCGATACTTTTAACGAAAATGAATATAGATCTACCAATGCAAGAATAATACGTTATCAAGAACAAATAGACAGTACCAACTTTCGCTTTAAAAAGGCCATGGACAATGATGATTTGAATGAAGTGAAACAAATCATCATAGACTTGGATATTTCTGATCCCATAAGCGGCTCTAAAAATTGGACTGATGTAAGACAATTCAACCTTATGTTTAGTACAGAAATAGGGGCCACTGCAGAAGGTGCTAGCAAAATATATCTTCGTCCTGAAACAGCACAAGGAATATTCGTTAACTTTTTGAATGTTCAAAAGACAGCAAGAATGAAAGTTCCATTTGGAATTGCACAAATTGGGAAAGCTTTTAGAAATGAGATTATTGCTCGACAATTTGTATTCAGAATGCGAGAATTTGAACAAATGGAAATGCAATTTTTTGTACGACCTGGGGAAGAAATGAAATGGTATGAATACTGGAAAGAAGAAAGAATAAAATGGCATTATGATTTAGGCTTTGACAAAGGAAAATACCGCTTTCATGACCATGTAAAAATGGCACACTACGCCAATGCTGCAACTGATATAGAATTCGATTTTCCATTTGGATTTAAAGAACTTGAAGGAATACACTCTCGAACTGACTTTGATCTAAAACAACATCAAGAGTTTTCAGGGAAAAAATTGCAATATTTTGATCCTGAAATTAATGAAAGTTATATCCCTTACGTTGTTGAAACCTCAATTGGTTTAGACAGGTTGTTTTTAGCTATACTCTCAGCTTCAATTCAAAATGAAACTTTAGAAGACGGCTCTCAACGAGTGGTAATGAAACTTCCATACGCTTTAGCTCCTTATAAAGCAGCAATAATGCCTTTAATGAGAAAAGATAACCTACCTGGGAAAGCTAGAGAAATCTTTGACGAATTGAAAGTCTCATTCAGCTGCCAATACGATGAAAAAGATTCTATAGGAAAAAGGTATAGAAGGCAAGATGCTATTGGAACTCCTCTATCTATTACAGTAGATCACCAAAGTATAGAAGATAATACAGTAACAATTAGAGATAGGGACAGTATGCAACAAGAAAGAGTGGAAATTCAAAAACTTAATAAGATTATAGAAACCAAAATAGTTGAAACTAAAGTAGGTGGTTTATAAATGACGAAATGCAGCGTTACTCTTTGTGAAATTAATTTACATGAGTAAGACCTTTTCATTTATTCCTCAGCGCCATTTTTTCTCATCTCTTTTAAATACCCCTCTCATTTATAGAAAGGGGCATCATTTTGAGATGGCAACTTTTATTTATTTTCTTAAAGATTAATTGGTCTCTAAAATCTCAAATAACTCGTCCAACTTAGGGGTTAAAATAATTTCTGTTCTCCTATTTTCTTTTCTACCCGAAGCTGTTTCATTAGACGCTAAAGGTAGAAATTCTCCTTTACCTGAAGCTGAAATACGATTGGGCTCAATGGTATTGTTTTCTAAAATAATTTTCACAACAGAAGTTGCCCTTAATACACTTAAGTCCCAGTTATCTTTAATTACACCACTTCCGTTATAAGGCACATTGTCAGTATGTCCTTCTACAAGTACATTCACATCTCTATTTTTTTCCAATACTCCCCCTAGCGTTTGAAGTACTTTTTTCCCTTTACTGTCTACTTGATAGCTACCAGAAGCAAATAACAAGCTTTCATCTAGAGATACATAAACCTTCCCATTTTTTTGTTCTATACTTAAACCTTCATTTTCAAATCCTAACAAAGCATCTTGAACTTTAGACCTTAATGCATTTACCGTAGAATCTTTTGAGTGTAAGATTTGCTCTAATTCATAAACTCGCTGCTCTCTTGATTGAAGTTTTGATTCAATATCGGCTAATCTTTTTTGTTTCTCCGCAAGATTCTTACGAGTCTCTTCTAAAGCATCTGATTGTTTTTGCAATTCAGTTTGTGATTTTTGCAAATCGCTAAACAAACCCTCTGTTTCCTGTTGATTTCCAGAAAGAAGCTCTTTATTTTTCTTTAATAAAAGTTCATATGTATCGTTTAACTGATCATAATTTCTTGTCATCACACGTAAAGACCTACCCTGAACAGTGGTATCACTTAACAAAGCCTTATGCCTTTTTCTTAAGTCTTCGAGCTCTGATTCATACTCAGTTACCTTTTCTTGAAGCTGGCGGTTATCATCTTTCAAAGCAGCTCTTTGCTCTTCACATAATTCTTTTTTTGCTTTTAAATCCTCCACCTTTTTTGCAGGTACACAAGCAAATAAAAAAGAGGCTAATAAAATAGCGGTAACGACATATTTTTTCATCTTATTATAATATTATATTCTACACTCAATATACATACAATAGTACGTCTATTCTCTTTTTACAAGTATTGATGTCCTTGATATTTATTAACAGTTAATATTTTACAACTAAACCCCATCAATTTCTACAAGTATGGGACAATGATCAGAATGTTTAGCTTCTGAAAGAATAGCGGCCCGACTCAATCTATGCCTCATTTCTTCAGTCAACATATGATAATCAATTCTCCAACCTAAATTTCTAACTCTTGCATTTGCTCTATAACTCCACCAACTATAATTATGAGGCTCTTTATTAAAATGGCGAAAACTATCAATAAATCCTGAATCAATAAATTGACTTACCCAAGCTCTTTCTTCAGGTTTAAATCCAGAAGTATTGGCATTTTGCTTAGGGTTGTGAATATCTATCTCGGTATGACAAATGTTATAATCTCCACTAATTACCAAATTAGGAATTTCCTTTCTTAAATTATCGATATAATTTTGAAAGAAATCTAGCCATTTCATCTTAAAAGCTTGTCTTTCATCGCCACTCGTCCCAGAAGGCATATACACACTAAGTACAGAATAATCCTTGAAATCTACCCTTAACACTCTCCCTTCTTTATCATACAATTCATTTCCACAACCTATTTCTACATGTTTAGGCTCATTTTTAGTCCAAATTGAGACCCCACTATACCCTTTTTTTTCAGCTGGATGCCAATATGTGTAATAAGGCAAACGCTCTATCACCCCTTCTTCCAACTGTTCTGGATAAGCCTTTATTTCTTGAAGGCATAAAACGTCAGGATCTGCTGCTTTTAGCCAATCTAGAAACCCTTTACGCATAGCTGCTCTTATCCCATTTACATTATAAGAAATAATTCGTTTCATATCTTTTATGTATTCTCTTTTTTGATTCTTTAATTTTACTGTGAATTTCTGAATATTTTATTAAACTTTATGAGACTTAAAAACTTATTAGTTAACATTATCAGTTGGAAAAGATTTCCTTTAGAATTTAAAAACTGACTAAACTGGTAATTTATTCGTTAGAGATAATACCAGTGCTTAAACTATTTCATTTGAGAGCCTTTTTAATATCATTTTTACTGTTTTTTATTGCTGTTCATCTCCAAGCGCAAAGCCCTTCAAACTACAAGCGTGTAGAAATGACAATAGATAAAGACTCTCTTTTTATTGATAGTTTAAGTATTATTCCGGGTTCAATTCAAATACAATTAAACCAAGAAGAAGTCGATGACAGCTTATATCGTATTGATTATGCTCAAGCTCTAATAATTTTTGATAAAAAATTACTGCATCAAAAAGTTACAATTTCCTACCGGCACTTCCCCATTAATTTTACTACCAAATATTTTCATAAAAGCAAGGGCCAAATTGAACAAAGCGATCCTGGAAGATATGACTTTTTTACCATTAAAGATGAAAAAGAAGAAATCGACATATTCGGAATGAGTGAGTTAACAAAGAATGGTAGTATTTCAAGAGGTTTAAATTTTGGTAATAATCAAGATTTAGCAGTAAATTCTAACCTAGACTTACAACTTTCTGGACAAATCTCAGAAAACATAGGAATTAGAGCCGCAATTAGCGATAATAATCTACCTATACAAGAAGAAGGAAATACACAACAACTGAGGGAATTTGATCGAGTTTTTATTGAATTATTTAGCGATAAATCTACTTTAACTGCAGGAGATTTTCGATTAAATCGACCCAACAGCTATTTTATGAACCTTAATAAAAAAGTTCAAGGACTTGGCTTTTCTACAGAGATCATCACCAAAGAAGAAGCCAATGAATTGAATAGTGGAATTCTAAAAACCTCTGCCAATGCAACAATTTCTAAAGGTAAATTTTCTAGAAATGTAATCAATGGTATTGAAGGAAATCAGGGCCCATATCGGCTTAGAGGTAGTGAAAACGAGACCTTTATTGTCGTTCTTTCAGGAACAGAGGAGGTTTATATAAACGGGAAACGCATGAGGCGAGGTGAGGATAATGATTATGTCATAGATTATAATACTGCAGAAATCTCTTTCACACCAAATCAAATGATAACCAAGGATTTAAGAATTATAGTAGAATTTCAATATTCAGATTTAAACTATAATAGGTCTTTAATATTTTCAGAAAATACGTATCAAAAGGAAAAACTTCAACTCAACTTTAACATTTACTCTGAACAAGATCACAAAAACCAACCTTTGCAACAAGATTTAGATGATGAACACAAAAGGGCTCTAAAAGAAGCTGGTGACAGTTTAAAAGAAGCTGTTGTAAGCGGCATTGACAGCGTTGGATTTGACAATGGACAAATCCGATATAAAATGATTGACACCCTAGGTTACTCCAATGTTCTAGTTTATTCTAAAGACCCAGATAGCGCGATATATAGTGCTAAATTTTCCAAAATAAATCAAGGAAATTACATACAAATTCGCAGCGATGGAAACGGTAGAGTTTTTCAATGGATTGAACCTGTTGGAGGAGTTCCCCAAGGAAATTATGAGCCAATTATTCAATTAATTACTCCAAAACAAAACCAGCTTTTCACTTTTGGAGCGGATTATGACTTTTCTAAAAATACAAAAATCGGTATAGAGGGAGCCATGAGCAATAACAATCCTAATACCTTTAGTAAACAAAATCAACAATCTTATGGTCTTAAAATGCAGTTTAGCCACCGTCAATATTTAGGGAAAGAGTTGGATAGCTCAAAAAATCAAACCTATTGGAATAGTTCTATTTTTATAGAGCAAATCGGAAAGGATTTTCAATTTATTGAGCGGTATAGGGATATAGAGTTTGAAAGAGATTGGAATACCAATAATCAGTTATTTACTGGAAATGAACGCTTAATTAAAGCTAAAACAGGGCTATCAAAAAACAACAACTTCTTTGATTATGAATTTGGGAATTTCTCTGTAGGAAATGAATTTGAAGGTTTGCAAAATGGATATTCAGCAGCTTTTTCAAAAAGTGGATTTGCTGTCAATTCTAGAGGAAGTTATTTAACCTCAGAGGGTGAAAATAAAAGTGAATTTTTAAGACATTACACTGATATTAGTCAAAATATGTGGGGATTAAAGATAGGTGGATATCTGGAACAAGAAAAAATATTAAATTATAAAACAAGGCAAGACAGCTTGTTAGGCAATAGCTTTGATAGAATTATTTGGAAAGGATATGTTCAAAAAGGCGATAGCAGTACTTCTAGTTTATACCGGCTATCTTATGGAGAGGTATACGATTTCCTCCCTTCTGACAATCAATTAGATTATAGTATGAAAAGTGAGAATTTCGACTTTGATTTTAAGCTCTCAAAAAACCCAAACAACAGGCTAAGTGGTAAACTAGGTTACCGAAAATTAAATGTTTTAAAAGAAGAATTAACCACACATGAAAAAGAAAACAGTTTAGTAGGAAGGGTTGAGTACAATTTAAATGCACTTAAGGGCTTTATAAGTTCTAACACATTTTATGAGGTAGGAAGTGGATTAGAAAACCAAAGGGAGTTTTCATTTATTAAGGTAGCAGATGGACAAGGCACACACCTCTGGAATGATTACAACAACAATGGTGTAAAAGAGCTTGATGAATTTGAAATTGCAGGACCTAATAATAGTTTCAAAGCCAATTATATTAAAGTTTACACTCCTTCAGAAAACTTTATTAGAGTCTTCAACAATCAGTTTAACCAAATGCTTTTCATTCAACCTAATGCTTTGTTAAATAACAAAAAGGGATTCTTGAAGTTTTTAGGAAAATTTTCTAATAGAGCCACTTATAGAGCAGAACGAAAAACACAATTAGAAAAAGACATTTACAATCCATTAAACACAAAAATGAAAGACAGCAGTTTAATTTCAATCAATGCTTCTTTATCGAATACTTTATATTTTAACAGGCTTGGAACTGTTTTTGGAATGGAATACTATTTCTTAAATAATAAAAGTAAAAACCTTTTAACCAATGGATTTGAAAGTAGAAATATAGAAAGACATGAGCATAGAAGTCGTTTAAACTTTAGTAGAGTATTTTCTTTAGAAAATAAATTAACCTATGAAAAAAGATTTACCGGCTCTGAATTTTTTATTCAAAGAAACTATAATATTTCTACCGAGGAGGTAGAACCAAAAATAATTTTTCAACCATCTGTTCAATTTAGATTGAGCTTATCTGGAGTTTATTCTGAACGAAAAAACACTCTTGGTGATGAAAAAGCATACAATAGAGCTGCTAATGCTCAAATGCAATACAACAACGTTGGCAAAGGCTCATTTTCATTAGAATTAAGCTACGTCAATATTAGCTATAATGGAAACGTAAATAATTCTCTTGCCTTCGAAATATTAGATGGACTCAGTAAAGGAGGAAATATTAGTTGGACAATTAATTGGCAACGTAACCTTTCCAATAACTTACAGCTCAACCTCAATTATATGGGTAGAAAATCTGAAGGTCTAAAAACCATTCATACTGGAGGAATGCAACTTAGAGCGTTCTTCTAAATTTATTTTAGCTCAATTTTCGCACTTGCCATTTCATAATCTTCTGCATAAATAATGAGTCTATATTCTCCTGTAGAAAATACGTAATCCTCTGTAGGCTTACTCCAATCCAAACAATATTTTTTAGAAGTTCTATTGTAATTAATTTCCTTTTTATCGGAGTAGAACCCTTTATTTCCATTAAATTCAAATTGTGGGTTAGCATCTCCTTTGGGAGTAAGCACTATGCCATCTGGTCCAATCACCCTTAAATAAAGCATTTTTTGACCCACTGGAGCCACTTTATTTTCATCAATTGTGAAACACATCCTTAGTTTATCTGTTCGACGAGCTCTATTAATTTCCTTACCCGTCATGTCTCGTTTAACTCTTACTCCAAAAGCTTCGACATTAGAAGCTTCCAACCTACTAGCAATAGCTACTTGAGAGGATAAGTTTTTATTATACTCCTCCAGCTCTTTAGATTTAGAACGCTCTTGTTCTAAATCTTGGCGTACTGCTACATTTTGTTGTTGCAAGCCTACATTTAGGGTATTTAAGGAATCAATTGTTACTACATAACCCCGCATAATTGTTCTTAAAGTTTTGGTTTCACGTTTTAATTTATAAATGGCATAATCCTTATCTTTAGCCTTTGCTAATAAATCTTCAATCTCAGCACGACGATTGGCCAATTCAACTCGCATAGAATCATTATCAGTTTCAAGGCTATCAAAATCATGAAGCATATCTTCTAATTCATTTTGAAGATCGGCACGTTCTTCATCCAACATCTCCACCTCTACCCCTCTTTGATCGAAGGAATTCCTAAGTTCAAAGTATTTCCAAAGGATGAATCCTAAACCAAAAGAAAGTAAAACAATAATTGTAATCAATACCTTATTTATATTATTGGCCTGCTCTTTGGCTTGCTTTAAACTATTTTTTCCTTCTATTTCTTTAGTCATGCTGAAAATTTTATTTGCAAATATACCATTCAAAAATACACTTCATCTATTAAGTATAAAAACCCTTTCTTAAATATATGCAAAACCCACGAGAACAGTATTTAAATAAGCCCTTGTGTTTACTAAAAAAATAGACCCTATTTTAATACAAACAACAGTGCTAAAAACTAAAAAGGTACTGTGTTAAAAACCAAACATAATTGAATTTTTTTATACTAATTACTTTTCTGCTTTCATGTAAAAAAGGATTTTAAACAGCTTAAAGATTTAGTTTTCTAGCAACAAACTCGCTGTTTTCAAACATAAGCTTTTGATTAGTAAAAGATAGCTTCAATAAAATAAATGAGTAATGATTGTTAATATCAAATTTCCCCATTTTACACTCAAAATTAATATACTTTCAAACTAAAAGAAGAAGGCATATTTTATTTCGCATAAGGTTTTAAAAGTTTTATTGCATTACTTTAAAAATAAGAAACAAAACGAAGAGCCTTTCCATTATTAAAAATAACTTTATAGAGCAATGTTTAACTTTTATAATTAATTTTATAAGGCAATGAGAGCTTTAAGACATTTATTCTTTCCTTCCATTTGCTATGCATGTGGAGCAGCATTATATGAAGACATAGAGCATATCTGTCTTCAATGTAGATATGAAATTCCTCGAGCTCATCCCTATTCAATAAATGAGAACCCAGTAGATAAACTATTTTGGGGAAGATTTGACTTTGAGAGGGCTATGTCTTTTATCAAATTTCAAAAAGGTGGAAAAGTTCAAAGTTTAATTCATAATTTTAAATATAAAGGAAGAAAGAAAATAGGAATAAGTTTAGGAAAATGGGCAGCTTCTGAGCTTAAGGAGCATGGCTTCTTTGATGGTATAGATATGATTATTCCTCTACCTATCCATAAAAAGAAACTTAAAATTAGAGGATATAATCAAAGCTTTTATATTGCTGAAGGGATTTCTACAATTACTCAAATCCCCATTCATCCAAAACTTATTTTTAAAAAAATAAATACTGAATCACAAACTAAAAAGAAAAGATTTAAAAGATGGGAGAATGTAAAGGCCAGCTTTCAACTTAATCAAAAAAATTCTCAAAAGGCTTCCGATTTACATCTTCTATTGGTAGATGATGTTGTAACAACTGGGGCCACAATAGAGGCTTGTGCAAAGGTATTAAAGACTATTCCAAATCTTAAGTTAAGTCTACTAACTATAGCCTGCACTTATTAGTATTTTTGCAAAAACATTTAGCCATGGCAGAAAGCATACAAATCGACTTTAAAGCTTCCAAAAAAGAAAAATACATTTCGCTTATTCCACAAATAAAAGCCTTAATAGAAGGGGAGCACCAACTTATTTCCAAACTAGCTAATATTGCAGCTGCACTCAAAGAATCTTTTGATTTTTTCTGGGTAGGCTTTTACTTATATCAAAATAAAAAATTGCATTTGGGTCCATTTCAAGGACCAGTTGCTTGCATGCAAATAGAAATAGGCAGTGGTGTTTGTGGAAAATCGTTTGAACTACAAGAATCTATAATTGTGAAAGATGTAAATCAATATACAGACCATATTGCATGTAATACAAATTCAAAATCTGAGCTGGTAATCCCTATTTTTGTCCAAAATAAAATTATAGGTGTTTTAGATATTGATAGCGATAAACTCGATGACTTTGACACTACTGATGAGAAATATTTAAAATCTATCCTTCAATTAATAGACTAGCTTAAAACAATGATCATAAAATCTACCTATCCACTTCTTTTTATATTCCTAAATGTACTTATTTATTCTTGTGCTCAACAAGTTGCACCAACAGGTGGGGAGAAAGACACTATTCCTCCAAAAGTTTTAACTACTAATCCAAAAAATGAGAGCATTAACTTTACCAATCAAAATATCATCTTGCATTTTGATGAGTACATTAAGCTCCAACAATTAAAAAAGGAGCTTCTTATTTCACCGCCTTTAAAGTATGATTTGGAAACTCAAATTAAAAAAAAATCATTAACACTTAAAATTAAAGACACCCTAAAGGAAAATACCACCTATGTATTCAATTTTGGAAATGCTATTGTAGATATAACTGAGGGGAATCCACTATCTAACTACAACTATGTTATTTCTACAGGAAATCATATTGATTCTATGAGCATTTCAGGTAGGATTGTCAATGCGGAAAATTTAAAAGTAGAATCTGATGTGCTTATCCTACTTCATGAAAAAAGCACTAAGGATTCCATTATTTCAAAAGAGCGACCTAATTATGTAAGCAGAAGTAATAAGGAAGGGCTATTCACCATAGCAAATCTAAAGGAAGGTGAGTATCAACTATTTGCTTTAAAAGATAAAAACAACAACTTTTTATTTGATCAAAAAGAAGCCTTAGCTTTTCTATCCCATACTATTGAAGTAAACTCCTCCAATATTGATGATTCCATAAAGTTGTATTTATTTGAAGAAGAAGAAAGAAATCAATTTATAGAAGAAAGGAAACAAGAAGGCCCAAAATTATCATTGAATTTCAAGTCCTCTTTAACCGATTTTAATTTTAATCTTATCGACACTTTGAATGAGCTAATTCTCTTTAGTGAAATTAGCGATGACCAAAAAACTGCAGTGTTATGGTTTAATGAAATGCCGAGGGAAAGATTAAAACTGGAAGTGACAGATGACACTTTATTTATAGATACGATTAACGTTCGAATTGATTCTTTAAAAGGAGATAGTAACCTCGCTTTAGCTAAAGGGCTAAGTAGTAAATTAGCTTATTATCAAGCATACGAAATTCAATTTAAGCGCCCCATCCAAAACTTTGATACCTCCAAAATCTTATTATTTAATAAAGATTCCATTCCAATCAACTTTAAAATAGGCCGTGATAGTCTTAATGCTGCATTATTTTATTTAAATTCAGAATTTGAAGAAGATAGCAGCTATCAATTAATAATTAACAAAGGTGCATTTACCGACTATTATGGAAAAGAAAACGACAGCATTGGTAGAAATTTTAAGGTCGATAATTCTACGTTATACAGTCAACTAACTATTAAGCTTACCATAGAAACTCAAACTCCTTTAATTCTCCAATTAACTTCTGAAAATGGTGAAGATATTTT
>CAZKFN010000054.1:3859-15411 GCA_964552035.1 uncultured Flavobacteriales bacterium | reverse complement strand
AACGAAATAATGGTCAAGAACGGCTTTGCAAAGCCTTATGACAAACTTTATTGTTCCGAACTACCAAAGTATCAAGAACTCAATTTGAAGGCTAAAACAAAGAAAAAAGGCTTATATTTGCTCGTAGATAGGTTCTAATAAAACAAAGGCATTTTCTCTTATTTGCCACCAATTTTACAGATTTTGTTGCCTATTTGTTGCCTAATCTACATAACTAATTGATAATCAACACAAATTACTTTTTGTATTGGAAAGTAACAATTAACAAGTAACAAGTAACAATTAGCAATTAGCAATTAACAAGTAGCAATTAATAATGAAAATGAAGGTTATTAAAGGTAAAGCCTTTGTTTTTACACTGAGGATTATTGAGTTGCGAAAGCTTTTGGAGGAGTTTAAAAGATGGTCAATTATAGTGCAAAAAAGAAACAGCATATAAGAATGAGGTAATTTTTATCAATCCTTAGCTCTTCTCCTCCAATTTTTCTGTGATTTTAGGCATCAAATTTAAGGCTACGAAACTAAGAACAGCAATAATGAGCATGCCTACATAAATGTGTCTAAAAGAAAAGTTAATGGCCAATTGTATACTTTCTTTTACTGTAGCGGAAATATCGGTTGAATGAAGCGTCTCGATAATATTTCCACCATTATCTGAAAAATGCACTTTAGATTCCTTCATTTTAAAAGTTAGCGAGGCATTAAATATTGCCCCATAAACTGCTGCTCCAATACTTTGACCTAAATTTCTTCCAAATAGAGTGGCACCTGTTACTACCCCTCTTTGCTCCCAACCTACCATAGTTTGTACACCTACCAATATGGGAGTAGACATTAATCCAAAGCCTGCACCGAGCATTACCTGATTTAACACTAAAAAATAAGTAGGTTGTGGCCAGCTCACCAATAAAAAGTTAGCACAGGCTAAAATAACAATTACAATACCTATCATGGCAGTATTTCTAAAGCCAATATTTAGATAAAACTTACCAGATAAAGCAGAAGCAGTAGGCCAACCAATGCTCATGCTCGCTAAAATCAATCCAGACAATACCACTTCAAGCCCTAAAGAGGCCTGCGTAAAAGTAGGTAAATAGGTTTGTGGCCCCATCATTATAATTCCCATTCCCAACATGGCCAAATTAGAACCTAAAAAAGATCGGTTGGTCCACATCCACAAAGGGATGATGGGCGCTTCAGCTCTTCGTTCAACTTTGATTGTGAGATAGGCTAATAAAAAGGTTAAAATTATCAAAGTAATGCTTGGAATAGAGTTCCAATCCCATACTCTGCCCCCATTTAAAAGGAAAGTGATGAATAAACTTAAGGTGACAAAAATTAAGACAGCACCCAGATAATCAATTTTAGGTTTTTGAACATTTAGTTGTTCTTTTAAGAAATAATATAACAGAAATATAGCGACAGCACCTAAAGGGATGTTGATATAAAATATCCATCTCCAGCTAACGTATTTTACCAATGCCCCACCTAGGGCTGGGCCAACGATAGCGCTGATACCCCATATACTGGACAACCAACCTTGAATCTTTGCACGTTCCTCAACGGTATAAATATCTCCCGCAATAGTATTTACTGTTGCCATAATAGAGCCGGCACCCAAACCTTGAACTCCTCTAAAGAAAATTAAAGCATCGATATTCCAAGAAAGTGCAGCAGCAGCAGAAGCCAATAAAAAAACGAAAATCCCAAAAATGAGCACTTTTTTTCTTCCATATAAATCCGCTAGCTTACCGTATAATGGAATTGTAGCAGTTTGTATTAACAAATAAGAAGAAAATACCCATGAGAATTTATTAAAACCACCTAAATCCTCTACAATTTGAGGAATAACTGTAGATATAATGGTAACATCCATTGCCGCTAACATCATGGTTAGCATTAAAGCAGCTAAGATCCAGTTCCTCTTAAGTACGGGGGGTTGTGTCATTTAATTTTCTAAGAAAGGGCGTAAAATTAGATTTAATTTAGCAGCTTATTTTTTTTTATAAAGCTATAGATATTAAATAAACCTAAAATAAAGTAATCTGTTCAATTCATAAAAAAAGCTCAGCTATAAATAACAGCCGAGCCTTTTTGAATTGCATAAACTTAAACTAAAACAAATCTTTTTGTTTACTAGCTAATATCAATTAGCTTAGACACTTTTCCTTCTTTTTTTACTTTAGGAATTTCAATGTTTAAAACCCCGTCCTTATAATTGGCTACAATTTTTTCTGCATCCACATTTTCTGGTAAAGTAAAAGATCTATTAAAAGAGCTGTATTGAAATTCTCTACGAGTATAACGCTCATTCTCCTCTACATTTTCTTCTTGAATTTCAGAAGAAATCCCCAGTACATTATTCTCTAATTCGATTTTAAAATCTTCTTTCTTCATGCCCGGTGCAGCAACTTCCAGCTGAAAGTCACCCTCATTTTCTTTAATGTTAATTGCCGGTAAAGAATTTCCTAAAAAAGTACCTTTGGAATTGCTCAATACATCTCCACTAAAAAACTCATCTAAGAAAGATGGAAAACTATTTTTAAATCTTACTAATGCCATAATAAACCTCCGTAATTTTTGTTATTAATTAATTTCATTCACTTATACTTTATCAAATAAAATACCAGTAGAAAAAAACGAATCATTTCAGACAAAATGTCTTAACATCTTGTGTAATTGACGAAAAATAAGACATATTGTCAGCAATAAATTTCTAATCAAACATTAACTTTGCAAAATGTCAACACAACTTAGTAAAACTGTTAATATTCGAAACAAAAAAGCCTCTTTTCAATATGAATTTATTGAAAAGTTTGAAGCTGGCATCCAACTTAAAGGCACAGAAATTAAATCCATACGAGAAGGCAAGGCCAGCATTAAGGAAGGATATTGTGGTTTTAAAGATGGAGAGCTTTATGTTTTTAATATAAACATTACCCCTTATTCAAATGCTAGCTTTAAAAATCATGAGCCCAATCGACCTAGGAAACTTTTATTACACAAAAATGAACTCAATAAATTAATTAAGAAAAAGCAAGATGTAGGATTAACTATAATTCCAACAAAACTTTTTATCAACGATAGAGGTTATGCTAAATTAAATATTGCCTTAGCTAAAGGAAAAAAACTTCATGACAAAAGAGAAAGTCTCAAAGAAAAGGATGCTAAACGTCAAATAGACAGAGCAATGAAGCACTAAGCTGTAAATTATCTCACTTTTAAAAACAAATATTCTAAACCCTATTAATGAAACACTTTTTTTCTTTTTTCACCATCTTTTTGATAGCTATTGCAATGTATGCTCAAGAATATACTCTTGAAGGGCACATTTATGGAGAAGATAACAAGGAGCCTTTGATTGGAGCTACAGTTCGGGTAGAAGAATTGCATACAGGCGCAAGCACAGATTTTGATGGGTATTACTCAATAAAATTAAAAAAAGGGACCTATACCATTACTTTCTCTTATGTAGGGTATGAGCCATCACGTCAGACAATTAAATTAAGTAAGAATGAAAAAATAGAGACCTATCTCTCCGTTTCAGCCAAGCAAATTAAAACGGTTGAAATCACTGGAGAAGGGGCTACAAAAAACATACGAAGTGTTGAAATGAGCGTCAATAAAATGGACGCTAAGACCATAAAACAAATTCCCGCCTTTTTAGGGGAAGCGGATGTGATTAAAAGCATTTTATCCTTGCCTGGGGTTAGTACAGTAGGAGAAGGAAGTACTGGTTTTAACGTTAGAGGTGGTGGTATTGATGAAAACCTCGTTTTGATGGACGATGCTCCAGTGTATAATTCCTCTCATTTATTCGGCTTTTTTTCTGTTTTTAATCCCGATGCTGTTAGTGAAGTAAAACTTATAAAGGGTGGAATTGAACCCCGCTATGGAGGTCGCCTCTCCTCTATTTTAGATATTGGAATGAGAGAAGGAGATAGGAATAAAGTTGAAGGGTCTGGAGGCATTGGAGTGATTTTTAGTAGGTTTTCAATCGAGGGACCTATTAAAAAAGACAAGGTTTCTATTCTATTAGCAGGAAGGAGATCCTATGCTGATATTTTAGCTAAACCTTTCCTTAGAAAGGATTTAAGAAAAAGCCAATTTTATTTTTATGATTTAAGTGGAAAACTTAATTATGTGATTGACGATAAAAATAGACTTTCTTTTTCAGCCTATTATGGAAATGATATTTTTGGAGCAGACTTTTTGAGGTTTAAATGGGGTAATGCCACATCAACACTTCGTTGGAATCACATTTTTAATGAAAAGTTCTTTTTAAGTTTGACTGGCTTTTATAGCAAATACAGCTATGCTTTTGGACTAGACTTTAAAGATCAAGGAATAGAAACGGGCTTTGATTGGAATTCTGCTATTGTGAGTTATAGTCTTAAACCAGACTTTACTTATTATCTCAACAAAAATAATCAACTCAAGTTTGGTATTCAATCGATTTATTATGACTTTAAACCAGCAGAAGCCAGCTTTTCAACCGATGGGAAAGATCAAGACATTAGCATGACCGAAAGGTTTGCTCTAGAGAATGGAATTTATCTACAAAACGAACAGGAAATTGGGGCAAACGTTACCCTACTTTATGGTTTACGTTGGTCTCATTTTGCTTATTTAGGTCCAGGAATAAAACAAAACTATCAGGATACTACAGCTGGAATTAGAAAACCCTTAAAAAGTGTAGAAAAATACGACTCTTTTGAAAGAATAAGCGATTATCATTTTCTAGAACCTCGTTTATCCGTTAAGTATTCCTTAGATGAATTCAGTTCTATAAAAGCCAGTTATAACCGAATGACCCAAAATCTACATCTAATATCTAACACCGTTGCTTCTACTCCCGTGGATATTTGGCTACCTACCACCAACAACATAAAACCACAAATAGCCGATCAAATTGCGGTAGGATATTTTAGGAACTTTAAAAACGACACTTACGAAAGCTCTGTTGAAGTTTTTGGGAAAAATTTAAAAAACCAAATTGACTATATCGACAATACCGATATCTTTTTTAATGAAGAATTAGAAGGAGATTTATTAAGTGGTATTGGAAGAGCTTATGGACTTGAATTGTATGTTAAAAAGAATGAAGGGGATTTAACGGGTTGGATAAGCTATACGCTATCCCGTTCCGAACGGAAAGTAGAGGGAATTAGTAAAGGCGAATGGTACCCTAATCGTTTTGATAGACTCCATAATTTCAGTATTGTAGGAAATTACAAACTCAATGACAAATGGGCTTTTTCTGCTAACTTTGTTTATTCTAGTGGAACTCCAGTTACTTTCCCAACCAATCGATATCAAATACAAGGAGTGATTTTACCACATAATGTACAAGAAGCTAGAAACAATTACCGTATTCCAGCTTATCATCGATTGGATATATCGGCTACCCTAACACCTAGAAAAAATGTAGAAAAGAGAATTAAAGGGGAATGGGTCTTTTCTGTTTATAACGTTTATAGTAGAAGGAACCCTTTTGCGATCTACTTTGAGCAGGATGAAGGTAATCCTGAAATAGCTAAAGCCATGCAGTTTTCAATTATTGGAAACTTTGTTCCAGCAGTATCTTATAATTTTAATTTTTAAGAAATGAAAAGAATAAGTCTATTATTCGTTCTTTGTAGCTTGATCTTCACCTCCTGTGAAGATGAAGTCGATATAACCCTAGACAAAGGTGAAGCACAGTTAGTTGTTGACGGCTTTATTACCAATGATAGTAATTTACAGACTATTATACTGAGTAGGTCAGCTGATTATTTTTCCAATACCACTACACCGGCTGTTACCAATGCTACTGTTAAAGTTCATGGCCCGAATCAGAGTTATGATTTTGTTCATTCTCAAGATGGACATTATATTTATGACCCTAGTACTTTTGGAGCATTAGATAGTATTTCTTTTCCCTACAAACTGGAAGTGATATATGATAATGAAACTTATGAAGCTACTTCAATACTCCAGCCTGTACCACTCATAGACAGTATGACACAAATGTACAGGGCGAAATCCTTATTTTTTATGGAAGGATATTATGCCCAGTTTTATGCTACGGATTTTGCAGGTAGAGATGATTGGTATTGGATAAAAGCTTATAAAAATGGAGAATTATTACAAAATCGACCTACGGACTTTACCTTTTCTAAAAATGGAGGAATGATGGGATTAGAAGCCGATGGTAGTGAATTTTTAGGACATATTAGATCAGCTATTACAAAAAGCGATGCTCCATTTGAATTGGGAGATACTTCTACAGTTGAGTTGCTTAGTCTCAACGAAGCTGCTTATAATTTCTTAGAAGAAGTGGTAACACAAGCTAATAATGGAGGAATTTTTTCAGCACCTCCAGCAAACATTAAGAGCAATATAAAAAACACCTCAGGAAATCTAGAAAATAAAATTTTAGGTGTATTTTCGATATCTTCAATTCAAACAAAAAGTTTAATCATAAGTAATTAAAAATGAAAAAGTATATTTATATCTTCGGGATGCTAACTCTATCCTTAGCTGCTTGCAAAAGCACAGATGAAATGGTTAAAGAAACCCCTCAACTTCAAGTATTAGAAGCACCCAAACCAACAAATACAGCACTTTTAAATTCAGTTTTATGGCATCAACAAGCTGCAGAATATGAAGCCTTATGTCATCAGGCCTTCAACACTGCCGTTGCTTATTTATCAAGTAGTAAAGAAAGAGGTGAGGATTATGACAATAAGCCACCTTCTATTATAATTGATATTGACAATGTTATTTTAGACAATTCACCTTATTATGCTAGGCTTATTAAAGAAGGCATAGAAGACAACATCAACAGTTGGAGAGATTGGGTTAGTCAATCAAATGCAGACTTAATTCCAGGGGCTAAAAATTTTATTGAATTTACGAAAGATTTAGGTGCTAAAATCTATTTTACTTCTACTCGCCCTGAAGAATCAAGTGATATGGTTATAAACAATCTTCATATGCATGGAATAGATGTTAATGCTAATAATGTCTATTTTTCTTCAGTACCTGGTGCCGTAATTGAATATAGAAATGAAATTATGCAAAAAGAGTATGTGGATTTATTAATAGGTAGTAAGCTTTCTGATTTTTCTACTAATTATATCGACCCTGCAGCTCCTGATCAAAGAAAAACACAATCTTCAGCTATGAACTCTCAATATGGACAAAGATTTATTATTCTACCTAATTTACTTTCAGGGGAATGGAATTTGGATATTTTAACCAACCCTAACAACCTCGACCGTGATTTGGATTTACTTAAAACAAAATAAGTTTATAACTTATTAAAATTTATAGTATCTGCCTCAAACATGGTGTAATTTACTGTTTTTGAGGCAGTTTTTGTTTTTTAATTAAGGTACTTACTTTTTATACTCCATTAATTTAGAGCTTATTTCTAAATTCTTGTTAGGTCAATTTTATGGCTTCCCAGACAAATACTCACGCTTAACTTTACGCTCAACGATAAAAGGAGCTACCGGTAAAATAGCAGCTAAAAAGTAAAGTAACATTCGCTTAATGCTCCATTTTAACTTTCCTCCAAGTAGGGCTACATTAACAATGTAGAGAATAAATAATACTCCATGTACCCAACCTACATACTTTACCATTAAAGGCATATTAGCCATGTATTTCAATGGCATAGCAATTAATAAGAGTACTAAAAAAGAGGTCCCCTCTGCCATACTTATCCAAGCAAAGTTTTTAATGCTCTTTATGGTCTTTTCATCTAATTTATTCATAAATTTCATTTAATAGGGTTGCCAAACGCAAACCAGCTTTGTGTAGTTGTTTTTTAACAATGTCCCAATTATTATATAAATAAGGATAAGAAAGGCTTTTAGCCTCTCCAAAACTATAAATATCCGACCTAAGCTCAATAGCTTCTTGAACCCAATCATCTAAGTCAATAGAATAAAAAGAAGCTGGAGGTTGAGGACTGGAATTTTCAATAATTTTAGCAAGTTCAGTATAAGAATACTGCTTGCTGTTAATCATCTCACTATCCCAAATTCTATGGAGATTAGAAGCTTTGTTGAACCATTTTATTTTTATGCTATTCCCCCCTTTATCTGCGATGAGTCCTACATGCAGAGGTTGATGAAAATCTCCAACTAAATGAATTAGCATTATTAAAGCTTCACGTTTTTGGATTTCATTTGTGGACCTATCTTTTAAAGTTGAAATCATTCGCTGTGTAGCTTCATAAATATCTCCTCTAGCAGTTCTTTTGATATCCTCATATTTCTGATGTGCTTCTATATTCATATAATGCCAAGCATGTGTGTGATTATAAAGAGCATCACTCTTAATGTCATCCATCCAATTGGAAGCTTCTATAAAAGATTCTCCTTCTAAAAGCTCTTGAATACTTCTCTTAGCTTGATCACTCAAATGATTCTTGGCAATCTCTGCTACCACCCTATGCCCTATTTGTCCCCAACCAAAAGTAGAAAAATAAAGGAAGCTTAAACTTATTAATACAATTAAATGTCTCATTCTTTATTCTCTTTAGCCTTTATCCGGTCTGCAACATATTCAATTTTAGTTTTACCGTGAGGAGTTGGCTTTCCATTTTCATCCAAATTTACCATGATGATCTTATCAATGGTTAAGATAGTTTTATGAGTCATCTTATTTCTTGCCATACAGCTCAAGGTTATAGAGGTTGTTCCAAACTTTTCTACACCAATTCCCAATTCCACGATATCTCCTTGCTCGGCAGAACTTACAAAATCAATTTCAGAAATAAATTTGGTTGTGATTTTTTTGTTTTCAAGCTGAATCATAGCATAGAGCGCTGCCTCTTCATCAATCCACTGCAAAAGCCTACCTCCAAAAAGGGTGTTGTTAGGGTTTAAATCTTCGGGTTTAACCAATTTTCTTGTACTAAATTTTATTTTCATTTTTAAAAAAACTTTTTATTAACAATCACATTGGAAATACTTTGGATGCCAAAAGTATCGCCTTGTCAAATTGTTCATTGTCTACAACAGCTGTTTTATAATGTTCCGAAAAATAGGCTACCATATGCTCAGTTGGCATATTTCCCGTGAGTTCATCTGAGGCCATAGGACAACCCCCAAATCCTTTAATTGCACCATCAAAACGCCTGCAACCATATTCAAATGCTGTTTCAATCTTTTCTTTCCAACTCTCTGGAGTAGTGTGAAAATGAGCGCCTATCTCCAATTGAGGGTATGCGGGAATTAAGAGATTAAATAATTTAGCAATTATCTCTTTTTTAGCAACTCCAATTGTATCACTTAAAGCAAAGGTTTTAACATCAAGATTAGCGAGCTTAGCTAGCCATTCGGCTACAATATCTTCGTGATAAGAATCTCCATAGGGATTGCCAAAAGCCATAGAAATATAAATTATCAATTGCTTATTTGCTTTCAAACAAAGGTTTTGGATTTGTTCTACCCTATGCATAGACTCCTCAATACTGGCGTTGGTATTCCTTTGTTGAAAAGTCTCAGAAATAGAAAATGGATAACCCAAATAATCAATCTGCTCAAAAGCAGCGGCATCCTCTGCTCCCCTTTTGTTGGCAACAATAGCCAATAGTTTACTTTTAGTTTCAGATAAGTTAAGTTGTGTTAAAACTTCAGCAGTATCCTTTAGTTGTGGGATAGCCTTTGGGGAAACAAAAGAACCAAAATCAATGGTGTCAAATCCAACTTGAAGTAATTGCTGAATGTATTCCACTTTTTTTGAAGTAGGGATGAACGTTTTAATGCCTTGCATAGCATCCCTGGGGCACTCAATGATTTTAACGGCTTGCTTTTCCATAATGTTGAATCAACTTTTTATTTATTTTTCTAATCATAGCTGGACCTTCATAGATAAACCCCGTATAAACTTGCACTAAGGCAGCTCCTGCATCAATTTTTTCTATGACATCTTCAACTGTAAACACTCCACCAACGGCAACAATTGGGATTTTGTGCTTGGATTTCTCCGCCAAGTATCGAATTACCTCTGTAGAACGACTTCTCACAGGTAAACCGCTTAAACCACCCGCTCCAATACTTTTCACCTCAGAAGCTGGAGTATTTAACCCACTTCTTTCTATGGTTGTATTCGTAGCAATTATTCCGTCTAAATTTGTAGCCTCAACGATTTCAACAATATCATCCAATTGATGATTGGTTAAATCTGGAGCTATTTTTAATAATATAGGTTTGAGTTGAGCTTTTTTCATATTCTCTTCTTGCAAGCTGTTTAATAAGGCCTTCAAAGGTTCCTTTTCCTGCAATTCCCTTAAATTAGGTGTATTGGGAGAACTGACATTTACGACAAAGTAATCCACATACTCAAAAAGGGCATGAAAGGAAGCTAAATAATCTGAAATTGCTTGCTCATTGGGCGTAGTTTTATTCTTTCCAATATTGCCACCAAGAATCAGCTCTTTATCTTTTTTCCCTTGTTTTAGGCGTTCTATCGTAGCATCAAGTCCAGCATTATTAAAACCCATTCTGTTGATTAAAGCTTTGTCTTGGGGCAAACGAAAAAGCCTAGGCTGAGGATTACCTTCCTGTGCTTTAGGAGTAACCGTACCTACTTCTATAAAACCAAAACCCAAGCAGGCCAAATCGTTATACATAGTAGCATCTTTGTCAAAACCAGCAGCTAAACCTATGGGGTTTTTAAATTCAAGTCCAAAAAGGGTTTTCTTCAAACTGGGATGTTCAACTACATAATACTTCCGTACTAAATTTCTAAATAAAGGAATAGATAAAGTGCTGCGCATCCACTTAGCAACTTTGTGATGTACCTTCTCTGCATCTATGCGAAAGAGAAATGGCTGAATTATAATTTTATAAAACATGTTACAAAAATACGGAAGCCAATGCTAATTTATAAAGCTTTTTAAAATACTTATTAAAGAAGCTTAGGGTTTATACTCTTCAAAAGTATGATCCGAGTAAAATACGAGAATACGCTCTATTTTCTTAGCATTTACAGGAGAATTTAACTCTTCTTCTTTTTGCACTTTTTCTTTTGTTACCGGTTCTGCTATACTTTTTTGCTGCGTTGAAAAAATATTTTCTTCTGGGATGTAATCGTCCTTATTAAAACTAGTAGTAGTACTTCCATTAACCAACCAATTCGCATCTACTCTTGGAAAATTTTCTAATATTTTTTGAATAAATTCTAAACTTGGTTTATTCCTACCGGATAATACATGAGAAACTGAAGAACGTTGCACTCCGATTTTATCAGCAAAAGCCGAAGCTGTTAGCTGATTTATTTTCATGATGTATCTAAATCGATCGGTTAAATCCATGTCATCTTTCGGTATACATTTGTAACTCTTTATTTAATACACAAATGTAACAATAAAAAAAGAACAGTTAATTTACAATTGTAAAATCTTCAACTATTTAATTTATTTTTTATTTAAAGGTTAAAGCTTTTCTTTATCAATTATATGATAACGCCTTGAATTTATGCTTAATATAATATATTCCTTAAGTTCTCCATTATGCAGTTTACAAATGTAACATTGTATGGTTACAATCTCT
>CAZKFN010000054.1:0-3849 GCA_964552035.1 uncultured Flavobacteriales bacterium | reverse complement strand
TTACTATTTACAATTGTAACCTGTACACAAATGTAACATTCTTTATTTTGTATTTTATTTATTTTAGCAATCTATTCTTTTTTTATAGTTATGAAATTGAAAATATATTATTTCATTTAATTCAATCTTCCAAGAAATCCATATCCCCTACTACCAAAATTTACAAACTATTTATTGATATAGAATAATAGTAAATAAAATTTAGGCTTATCTAAAAAAATATTTAGTTTAAAATAATTACCTTTGTCATAAAAATAAAATCAAATGCCTACTCAAACAGCAGAAAATTATTTAAAAGCAATATATTCTTTAAACCAAGAAAAGGGATTAAAAGCCTCTACCAATGCAATTGCAGAAAGAATGGAAACTAAAGCTTCCTCTGTTACCGATATGCTAAAGAAGTTAAAAGAAAAGGGATTGATTCATTATGAAAAATACCAAGCAGTTGAATTAACTACAAAAGGAACTGAGGTAGCTGTTTCAATTATTCGAAAGCATCGGCTTTGGGAATATTTTTTAGTTGAAAAACTTGATTTTGATTGGGATCAGGTACACGATATTGCAGAAGAGTTAGAACATATAGAATCAAATGAACTAACGAACCGTTTGGATGCCTATCTGAATTATCCTAAAATGGATCCTCATGGAGACCCCATTCCCGATGAAAACGGAAATTTCCCTACTCGATCAGGAACCATGCTTAATCAAGGGGAAATTGATCAAACTTACGTTATAATAGGAGTTAAAGATCACAGCAGTTTATTCTTTAATCATTTAAAAAACATAGGAATAGGCTTGGGAACTAACTTTAAAATCCTTGATATCAATCCATTTGATCAGTCTATGAAAATTTCTATTGGAGAGCAAAACGAACAACTCAATATTTCTAAGCAAGTAGCTAACAACTTATATATAAAGGTTCATGAAAATTAAACACCTCTACTTTTATGTGTTTTTCCTTTTTTTAGCTTGTCAGCCGACAGTTGATAACAAAGGTCGCATACAAATTGTATGTACTACAGGTATGATTGGCGACATGGTTTCTAACATTATCGGGAATCAAGCTGATGTGGTGAGTATTATGGGCCCAGGTGTTGACCCCCACCTCTACAAAGCTTCAAGAGGTGACTTAAGTTTATTGAGCAATGCGGACATTATTATATATAACGGGGTGCATTTGGAAGGAAAAATGGGGAGCATTTTTGAAAAGCTAAAGAATAGAAAACTCATTTATAAAGTAGCTGATGGATTGGAAGAAAGTGATTTGATCAACAACAGTGATTTTGTAGGTGCATACGATCCGCACATTTGGTTTGATTTAAACCTTTGGAGTAAAGCCTGCCTACATCTCACAGAAGAATTATCAAAAGTTGAAGGTTTGTCAAAAGACAGCATACTCACACAGGGAAAAACCTATGCTCAAGAAATTTTAAGGATGAGCCAATGGGTAAAGGATGAAATTCAAAGTATCCCCAAACCTCAAAGGGTGCTGATTACCGCTCATGATGCTTTTTCTTATTTCGGGAAAGCTTATGATATTGAGGTAAAAGGTCTACAAGGAATATCTACTGCTTCCGAATATGGTTTAAGGGATTTAAGTGATTTGGTAAATTTTATTGTCCAAAGAAACATTCAAGCAGTTTTTGTGGAAAGTTCTGTTTCACGTAAAGCACTTGAAGCAGTAATTAGAGGCTGTAAAGAAAAAGGGCACCATGCAACAATTGGAGGAACCCTATACGGAGATGCTATGGGAGAAAAAGAAACAAAAGAAGCTTTTTATTTGGGTATGGTTAAGCACAATGTCAACACTATTGTTGCGGGATTAAAAAAGGAAACTTATGAGAAGTAATAAGATTGCAATTGAAGCACATAACCTAACGGTAAGTTACGACAAACGTCCGGTACTGTGGAATGTGGGATTCAAAATTCCACAAGGCCAAATTGTTGGAATCATAGGTCCTAATGGATCAGGAAAAACAACACTTTTAAAGGCAGTTATGGGATTAATTAAAAAAGACAGTGGTTATGTACAAATTTTTGGAGAAAAACTTTCTAAGGTAAGAGATAGAATCAGTTACGTACCCCAAAGAGAGTCCGTAGATTGGGATTTTCCTGCTTCGGTTATGGACATTGCTTTAATGGGAAGGTACCGAAAGGACAACATCCTCAAAAGAATCACCAATCAAGATAAAGATATTGCTGCTGAAGCTTTGGAACAAGTTAACATGTTGGAATACAGCCATAGGCAAATCAGTCAACTAAGTGGCGGACAACAACAGCGTGTTTTTATTGCCCGAGCTTTAGCCCAAGGAGCCGAATTGTATATTTTAGATGAACCTTTTGTTGGTATTGATGCCGCGACAGAAGAAGTCATTGTAAAGCTATTAAGACAAATGAAAAAAGAGGGAAAAACCGTTATAGTAGTTCATCATGACTTACAAACCGCCAAGAGTTATTTCGATTGGATTGTCTTGTTAAACACCCGCCTAGTAGCATCTGGACCTAAAGAAGAAGTATTTAATGAAAAACTCTTACAGGAAGCCTTTGGTGGTAAACTCAACGTGCTTAGTAAAGTGGGAGAATTAATTAAGGAAAAAGAATTTCCAATTAGGGAGTAATAAATATGGAAGAAACTTTAAGATTTTTAAGTTTTTCTGAGCCCAATGTACGTTTTGTAGTCCTTGGGAGCATTATATTAGGCGCAACAGCTGCTATAGTGGGAAGTTTTGCCTTTTTGAGAAAGCGCGCCTTGATTGGGGATGCCATTTCTCATTCTATTCTTCCAGGTGTTGCTCTTGCATTTATGCTTTCCAACGTTAAAAATCCTTTATATCTTATTATAGGTGCATTAATAAGCGGCTGGATATCCCTTTTATTGATAGATGCCATTGCAAGAACCACTAAATTAAAAAGTGATGCAGCTATTGCCATTATTCTTTCCGTATTTTTTGGTTTTGGAATTGTATTGTTAACCCATATTCAACAATCTGGAAGTGCATCTCAATCAGGGTTAGATCATTTCTTATTTGGAAATGCTGCATCTTTAATGCCCCAAGATATTCTTATTTTTAGCAGTATAGGGATTTTTCTTATCCTTGTTGTTCTGCTTTTTTTTAAGGAATTTAAACTCCTTTCCTTTGATATAGCTTACGCTAAGAGCATTGGTCTTCCCATACGCTTTTTAGAGTTTTGCCTCTCAACCATAACTGTATTGGCAGTAGCAGTGGGAATTCAAGCAGTAGGTGTTGTATTAATGGCAGCTTTATTAATTACTCCAGCAGCTGGGGCAAGATTTTGGACCGACAACCTTAAAAAAATGATACTTATTGCTACCGCTTTTGGAATTTTCTCTGCATTTATAGCCACATACATTAGTTACATCGCACCTTCCATGCCCACTGGTCCGTGGGTGGTGGTGGTTTTATCTGTATTGGCTGTTTTTTCTATCTGGTTTGCCCCAAAAAAAGGCTTAGTAGCCAGACATAAAGTTCGAAGGGGAAATAGAAGAAAAATTTTAAATGAAAACATACTTAAATTGTTTTACCACCTAGGAGAGGAAGATGAAAGCTTTATGCAAGGAAGAAGTGAAGAGGACTTAATGGCGGGTAGAGATTTCTTACCGAAGCAGCTTAAAATCGGCTTAAAAAGGCTAAAACACAAAAGCCTAATACGACAAAAAGGAAATAATTATATCATTACCCAAAATGGATTTAATGAAGCCAAGAGGGTCATTCGACTTCATCGTTTGTGGGAAATGTATTTAAATCAACGGCTTAAGCTAGAAGCAGAACATGTACACAATGATGCAGAAGCTATAGAGCACATTATTAACGATGAGATTGAAAGACA
>CAZKFN010000053.1:8144-15695 GCA_964552035.1 uncultured Flavobacteriales bacterium | reverse complement strand
CCGTAGGGGAATCGAACCCCTGTTTCCAGGATGAAAACCTGGCGTCCTAACCCCTAGACGAACGGACCATTTAACATTCTCAAAATTTCGGTCTGCAAAGGTAGTCAAATCATTTTAATTAAAGCAAATTATTTGCAGCTTTTTTATCAAAAAAAGATATGGCTAAAAATAAAAAGCTCTAACCAAATATAAATCAATCTTTTCCCAAAAAGGAATTGCAACTCTGCTTTTAAGATAAAGCATCATCCTCTGCAGTAAACTTAAAGCCTAATCGTTTTGCTGTTTTCATACGCATACCTGAGGCCTCTTGTAACAAATTAGCAACACTTATCTCTTGTACATGCTGGTAAGGAGGTGTAAACAAATCAAAATCCATAGAATATAGAATCGCTTGTTGAATAATATTATGAATATGATTGTCATTAATCACATCATTAGTAAGATTATTATATAAAAAATTTAATTGACGTTTCCCTTCCATAAAGAAATGATTATCTTTATTGATGAAAGCCCTCCCAATTAAATAACCACTATCCTGATACCTGTTGTATTTAAAAGAGTCTGCTAAAAAGTTATAGATGTTAATTAATCCACAAAAGGAGCGCATCGGATCAGTTTTAATATATGCACTTTGTTTTATGGGATGTGCTTGATGAAAATCGAACACATTCGTATGCATATAAAACAATATAATATCCCCTCCAACTTTTATTTGAAATTCGAAGTCTCCTTTAGAATTAAATTCAATCGCCACATCCTTATCAAAAGAATCCATCTTTAACCTTAGTTCATTTACTATGGCTTCTCCACATGTTCTAAATTGTGAAAATGCATTTAAAGTGTTCCTATAAATTTCTTGCTTAAGCGATGCTTTATCTTGTATTTGTTGTACAATCTGACTAAATAGTTCTTGTTTTTCCATATTAATATGCTTTTGCGAAAATAACTCTCTGTGAAGAAGGTTTGCCCGTATATATACATTTTCCTTCTTCTAGTTTCCCTTCTATAGGTATACACCTAATTGTTGCCTTTGTTTCATTTTTTATTTTTTCTTCTGTTTCAGCAGTTCCGTCCCAATGGGCATATACAAAACCTCCTTTATTTTCAATAATTTCTTTAAATTCTTTATAACTATCAGCCTTATATGTATTCTCTTCTCTAAAGTCAATAGCTTTTTGCAATAAATTATTTTGAATAAGTTCTAATAAATTACCCACTTTAGCAACGATATCACTTTGGTCAAGGGTTTTCTTTTCTAAAGTATCCCTTCTAGCCAACTCAATGGTGCCGTTTTCTATATCTCGCATTCCCATGGCCAGCCTTAATGGGACACCTTTTAGCTCATATTCAGAAAACTTCCAGCCGGGTTTATGCGTATTCCTATCATCTAGTTTAGCTGAAATTCCTTTACTTTCTAACTCTGATTTTATTTCTTTTAAGCGATTAACTACTGTAGTTCGTTGTTCCTCTCCTTTATATATAGGTATCAACACAACTTGGAAAGGAGCCAGCTTAGGTGGAAGAACTAAACCTTTATCATCAGAATGAGTCATGATTAATGCTCCCATCAATCGGGTTGACACTCCCCAAGAAGTTGCCCAAACATATTCTTGGTCTCCCTTATCAGTTGCGTATTTAACATCAAATGCCTTTGCAAAGTTCTGTCCTAAAAAATGAGAAGTTCCTGCTTGAAGTGCTTTACCATCTTGCATCAGGGCTTCAATACAATACGTTTCTACTGCACCTGCAAAGCGTTCACTCTCAGATTTAACTCCTTTAACCACAGGCATACTCATATAATCATTAGCAAAAGAGGCATAAATATCTAACATTAACTTAGTTTCTTCTAAAGCTTCCTCTTTAGTAGCATGAGCTGTATGTCCTTCTTGCCATAAAAACTCGGCAGTCCTTAAGAATAACCTTGTTCGCATTTCCCAACGCACTACATTTGCCCATTGGTTAATTTTAATAGGTAAATCTCTATAAGATTCAATCCAATTTCTATAGGTGTTCCAGATAATTGCCTCAGAAGTGGGTCGAATAATTAGTTCCTCCTCTAACTTGGCTGTCTCATCAACTTTTAACTTACCTGGATTTTCCTCATCACTCTTCAATCGATAATGAGTAACAATAGCACATTCTTTTGCAAAACCCTCTGCATTTTTTTCCTCTGCTTCAAATAAGCTCTTAGGAACAAACAATGGGAAGTAAGCATTAGAATGCCCTGTTTCTTTAAACATTAAATCTAATTGTGCTTGTATTTTTTCCCAGATAGCATAACCGTAAGGTTTAATTACCATACAACCTCTAACTGCCGAATGCTCAGCTAAGTCTGCACGTTCTACTATCTCGTTATACCACTTAGAGTAGTCTTCTTTTCTGGATGTTAATCCCTTTGCCATAATATTTGGTATAAAGTTTGTATATAGATAAATGAATTATATTTGACAAAAGTATCAATTTAAGATTTGAAGTCGATTATATAAATTTGAAAAAACATTCGCCATGAAAAATTTAGTCCCAAAATTAAGCTTTATTGTTCTGATGTTCTTTCTTGGAGCCTGTTCTTCTTCCTATGCACCTTATGCATATGACGATGTATATTACAGCCCAAAGAATGACCCAATACAAAAAATAAAAAAAGATCCTAGAGAGGATTTTAATAAATCTAACAACGTGTATCATGACGGTAGTTATCCCAACCGCTATAATGATAATGGAGAAAATAAAAACCACCCAGAATCATTATATCAAAATCGGTATGCTAATGATGAAAAAGCGAGAAGTAATCAAGAGTATTACAATAACCTAAATGAGAATAATGCAGAGGAATATTACGAGGAGGACGCATACTCTCAGGATGAATATTACGATGAAGACTATGCACAAACGCTTAATCAAATCAATTCCCCTGTAAGAAGTTTTAGTAGTTATGACCCTTATACTAGAGATAGAATTATCTATACTGCTAATCCTATATTTATTAGTCCTAGCTTATATACTTCATACCAATTTTGGGATCCTTATTATTATGGTAGACCTAGAAGTAGCCTAAGGTTTGGCTGGAACAGCTGGAGTGGCTGGAATATTGGATTTAGTTATGGTTTGGGTTATGGCAGTTATGGATACTCTCCTTATTATTATGATCCTTTCTACAGACCTTACTATAGCCCTTTTTATGATCCTTTCTATTATAGCCCCTATTCTTATGGAGGATATGGTTATGGTTATGGTTATGGAATGAGTAACTATTGGGCTGGTTATAATCATGGATTCTATAATGGATACTATGGAAGTGGAATTGGTGGAAATGACTATGCCGGCGGTAGTAAAGAAGAAGGAGTTCGAAGAATAAATACACCTAGAGGAAGTAGCGGTTCAACAGAGTATGGGGATCGACCTACCGATGGAAGAGTTCCAAGGCAAGCCGTTCCTACAACCAATGATAAATCGAATATTTCTATTGATGACAACAATAACTTTAGGCCTGAAAGAGGTGGCACAATCCTTGATGATACTCGTAAGGAAAGTACTCAGCCTTCTACTGCTCCCAACAGGAATGAAAATTTAAGACCTGAAAGGGGTACAACTATTGAAGAAAATGCTAGACCTAAAAGTACAAGGCCTGCTAGCAATCAACCTAAAAATGATGCTGTTAGACCTGAAAGAGCTAACCCTACAAGGTATCAACCAAATAGAGTTCAAGAAGAATATAGTCGACCTACACCAAATCAAAATATGAATCCTAATCCAAGTAGGAATAATTCAACTGCACCGGCAAGGGCACCTTCAGCTGAACCTATAAATAACCTTAATAAGAGTACACCTTCAAGGTCTACAAGCCCAGCTAGTCGCCCTTCTTATTCTAAGCCGACATACAATACTCCTTCTCATAGCAGGCCAGCTAGAAAAAATAGTAGTCCGACTCAAGCTACTCCTCAAAGCATGCCTCAAAGTAGCCCTTCTATGCAAAGTACGCCTTCAAGAAGTATACAAAGTCAGCCGAGTATGCAGAGAAGTAGGCCTTCTTTTAACAGTCCCCCTTCTCCTAGTCCTTCTAGAAGTAGTGGTGGAACAGGAGGTGGAGCTATCAGTAGGCCAGCAAGAAGATAATATAATTATTAAAAAAGAAATAAGATGAAAAAGTACCTATTAATCATCAGTGGAATAGTATTAAGTATTGGAGGGAATGCACAAAATAGCATAGATGCCTTACGCTATTCTAAAATGCAACAATTTGGAACAGCCAGATTTAACGCCATGGGAGGTGCATTTACGGCTTTAGGAGGCGACCACTCTGCTATAGTGATTAACCCTGCAGCGATTGGTATTTATAGAAGCTCTGAATTTACCCTAACTCCTACACTACTTCTAAATGAAATGAATTCCAGTTATAGAGGAAACACTCCCGATGAACAAACCAATAATTTTAACATTGGAAATATTGGTTATGTAGGAAGCTATACTAATGATCCTAATGGCTGGAAATATGCTTCATTTGCAATTGGACATAATAGAATCTCAAATTTTCATGGGGATTATACACATTCAGGTACCGCGGATGCCTCAATAATAGGCAGCACAATTATAGATGGCTATATCCATGAATTAAATAATGATCAAGCCAATGAAGCGAATGTCTTGGATTATTATTATCCTTTTGGACCTTCTCAAGCATACAATACTTATATGATTGACCCTGATGGAAATTCGTACAGTTATACTAGAGGTCTAGGTTTACAATCACTTCAATCGGTGAACCAAAATGAAAGAAACTATGTAAAAGGAAAACAATCAGAGACCTATTTTAGCTTTGGAGGGAATTATCAAGATCGATTATTTTTAGGGGCTAACATTGCTTTTCAAAATGTTACTTATGAAAGAATAAGAGAATATAGTGAAACCTATGAATACCAAGCTACACCAAATCCTAACGATTCTAATTATGTTCCCCTTAATTACAATGAAAAAAGTGAACAATATACTTATGGCTCAGGAGTCAATCTGAAAATCGGTGCTATTTATAAAATTACAGATGAGTTGAGAGTTGGTGCTTCTATTCATACACCAACCTGGATAAGTCTATCTGAAAATTATATTTTCAATGCCCATGCTGAACTTACGGCAATAGGCAATTTAAAAACGGATAAAATTGATAGTAAATACGATTATCAGATCAATACACCATGGAGATATAATGCTGGGCTAGCCTATATTATTAACAATAAAGCAGCTTTGAGCTTTGATTATGAATTTGTTAATTATGCAAGTGCGAGAATTAAAGACAATCAAGAATTCCCTTTTGATTACAGCCCTATCAATCAAGAAATAAAAAATCAACTTAAAGGTGCACACAATTTTAGAGTTGGGGCTGAAGTTAATCTAAATCCTTTTGTTCTTAGGGCTGGTTATAGATATGAAGACAATCCATTTGCCAATAAAAATTTCGATTGGAAACTTGACGAAAGCAGAAATACATTTTCTGTGGGCACAGGGTTTAGAAGTAATAATTATTCTATTGATTTGACTTATATGCGTAGCGATATGAGTATTGTAGACCCAGTATATTCTTTTAATGACGAAGTAGCTAGTATAGAGAGAATTGACTCTAGAATTATGCTTACTTTAGGGTGGAAATGGTAATCGAAAAAGCCTAGTTTAAAGGCTTTTTCTTTTTTAAATATAGCTTATCTCCTGGATTTATAACATCACTAAGATTCATTCTATTTTTACGATAAAGCTTTTTTAATTTCACCCCATATTTTTGTGAAATATCCCACATTGTTTCTCCGGTTTGTACATAATGGAATTCACTCTTAGCCCGGTTTCTTTTAGGTTGTAAATACAAGATTCCATCATCAAACAACTCCTTGCCCTTTGGTATGTCATTGTATTTATACAATTGCCACAATCCCATATCAAACTCTTGGGCTATCTTTTCAAAAGTGTCTTCTGTTCTAACTCTAATGTACTTAATGTTATTTTCGTGATTTAATACATCATGTGCATTCGTATAACCAAAATTCCTTCTACCATATTCTCCCCTATTATAATCCTCTTTTGATTTAGTTCTATTTTTTTCTTTTACCTTTGTTTGAGCAAGACGTTTTGTAGGTTCGTCATATTGATGCAGTTCATTATCCTCAATAATCTTAATTAGCAATTGAGGGTATCTTGGATTTGTAGCATATCCTGCAGCTTTCAAACCCTTTGCCCAGCCTTTATAATCTGTGATTTTAAGTTCAAAAAGTTGAGCATATCGCGGTCTTTTTAGAAACTCTGAATGATCATGATAAGAATCCAAGACGGTCTTATATTTTCTAAAGCATTCATTTTTTGCATCATCATCTTGATAAAACCTTTTCCCTGTCCATGAAGAATGACATTTAATTCCAAAATGGTTATTGGCCTTTCTAGCTAAGGTAGAATTTCCATCCCCTGACTCTAAAATTCCCTGTGCCAAAGTAATACTAGCAGGAATTCCACTGACATGCATTTCACGAATGGCATCCTCTTTATAAGTATCAATATATTCTTGCCTTGTGATTCTTTTTCCAGACTGTGCAGTAACAAAAAAACTAATTAGCAAAAGGTAAACAACTAGGCTTATTCTCATTTATAAACAACTGTTAATAACTCCATCAACAAAGTTAACATTGCATTTACGCATATGACAGGAGCTATTAACAAGATATTAACAATAGACTTTTAATCCACTTAACTAGAAAAGTAAATTGATGTTTGCTCTTTCTCTAAGTCCTTTATTCCCTTGCAAACCACCACTGTGATAAAAGAGAATTTTACTTCCTTTGGGGAAAAAATCTTTTTGAACTAAATCATAAACTCCAAACATCATCTTAGCGGTATAAATTAAATCTAAAGGAATATTATGTTTTCTATAATAAGTATTGACGAATTTGACTAATTCTGAGCTAACTTTAGCATAGCCACCAAAATGATAGTCGTTTATAAATTTTAACTTTTTTGAAGCAGACGGCCTATCTGTTTGCCAAGATAAAACATCTTCTTCTAAATCTTCTCTGCCTTTTAAAACTGGAAAAGCCAATAAGATTGTTTTTTCATCTAAGCTTTTTAATATTCCTGCTGCAGTTGTACCTGTTCCAACTGCAGCACATATATAGTCAAAATCCTTATCTAACTCTTTTATAATTTCTGTACATCCTTCAACACCATAGCGATTTGCTCCTCCTTCAGGGACAATAAATACATCTCCATATTGTTGTTTTATTTGATCTAAAAAAGATTTTTCGTTTTTGCTTTTATATTCTTCCCGGCTAACAAAATGCAAGAGCATTCCCTCTTTTTTTGCAAATGCCAATGTAAAATTCAATTCTTCTTCAAATTCATTTCCTCGAATAACTCCTACGGCCTTCACTTTTGCCATATTACTCGCAACGGCAGTTGCAGCAATATGATTAGAATAAGCTCCACCAAAAGTTAACATCGTATCTTTTCCCTGGACTTTCATCTGTTGAAAATTATATTTTAATTTTCTCCATTTATTACCAGAAATATGAGGATGAATTAAAT
>CAZKFN010000053.1:2876-8134 GCA_964552035.1 uncultured Flavobacteriales bacterium | reverse complement strand
TGCTTTTTGGCTAAAACAGAATCGTTAATTTTCTGAGTAGGAGATAAATAATTTAACTTTGAGGATAGCATATATTTATTGAGATTATAAAAGCTAATATATACACTAATTTAATTCTTTATTCTAAAACTTACACATATTTCAATAGAATAAATAAATTAATTTTCATCAAGTTCTAAACTAGGTGAATAATTAGTTAGTAAGTTCATTAACTTTGTAAAAAGCATCAAAAAATGGATGGATTTTCTATAAGAGATAAATACGATAAAGAAGACTATTATCTTAGTAAAGAAGGTTATATTGTTTTTACTGAAAAATACCACCTAAAACGTGGTTATTGTTGTCAAAATGGGTGCAAACATTGTCCCTATGGCTTTAAAAGAAGACGAAAACATTAATAAATTTTAATCATCAAAATTATTCTTGATGCTGTATTCTATAAATACTCAACCTACTTATGGACTTTAAAAATCAAATACTAGAAGGAATACCCGTTCAACTTCCTAAATTAAAACCTTATGATAAAAAAATTAATCATGCTCCCATTCGAAAGGACATTTTAAATCCAAAAGAAAAGGTTTTAGCAGTTGAAAATGCTTTGCGTTATTTTCCAAAAAAACATCATGCTATTCTAGCCAAAGAATTTGCCCAAGAATTAAAAGATTACGGTAGGATTTATATGTATCGCTTTCGTCCAGATTATGAAGTTAAGGCCAAACACATTGATGAATTTCCGCACCAATCCAAACAAGCTGCAAGCATTATGCTGATGCTTTCTAACAATTTGGACTATGCCGTAGCACAACATCCGCATGAACTTATAACTTATGGTGGGAATGGAGCAGTATTTCAAAACTGGGCACAATATCGCTTATGTATGAAATACCTCGCAGAAATGACGGATGAACAAACTTTGGTATTGTATTCCGGACATCCACTCGGATTATTCCCTTCTCATGCTGATGCTCCAAGAGTGGTTGTTACCAACGGCATGATGATTCCAAACTATTCCAAACCTGATGATTGGGAAAGATTCAACGCGTTGGGTGTTACTCAATACGGACAAATGACAGCAGGTTCTTTTATGTATATCGGTCCTCAAGGAATAGTACATGGAACTACCATTACAGTTATGAATGCTGGTAGAAAGATTTCTAATGATGGAGTTGCAGGAAAGTTATTTGTGACTGCTGGTTTAGGCGGAATGTCGGGAGCTCAGCCCAAAGCTGGAAAAATAGCAGGAGTGGTAAGCATAACCGCTGAAATAAACCCTTTAGCAGCTCAAAAAAGGCATGAGCAAGGTTGGGTCGATGAAATTTATGAAGATTTAGATGCTTTGCTTATTAGAACAAAACAAGCTCAAGAAAATAAGGAAGCAGTTTCCTTTGCTTATCAGGGAAATGTAGTTGAATTATGGGAAAAATTGGCAAAAGAAAATTTTAAAGTAGAATTAGGCTCGGATCAAACTTCATTGCATAATCCATGGGCAGGAGGATATTATCCTATTGGATATAGTTTTGAGGAAGCCAATGAAATGATGGCTAAGGAACCCGAAAGGTTTAAAAAAGAAGTACAAAAAACACTTCAACGCCATGTTGCTGCCATTAATAAATTAACCGAAAATGGAATGTACTTTTTTGATTATGGCAATGCCTTTTTACTTGAGGCAAGTCGTGCTGGTGCCGATGTTATGGATGGTGATAAATTTAAATATCCCTCTTATGTACAAGACATTATGGGACCCATGTGCTTTGATTATGGATTTGGGCCATTTCGTTGGGTTTGTACTTCTAACGATCCTAAGGATTTAGAAAAAACAGATCAAATTGCAGCAGATGTTTTAGAAAAAATAGCTACCACAGCACCTCAGGAAATCCAACAGCAAATCAACGACAACCTCAAATGGATAAAAGCTGCAGGAGAAAATAAGCTGGTCGTGGGTTCACAAGCAAGAATATTATATGCCGATGCTGAAGGTAGGTTAAAGATTGCCGAAGCTTTTAACAAGGCTATTGCCAATGGAGAAATATCAGCTCCAATAGTTTTAGGTAGAGACCATCATGATGTTTCTGGAACAGATTCTCCATATAGGGAAACCTCTAATATTTATGACGGTTCACAGTATACAGCTGATATGGCTGTGCAGAATGTAATCGGCGATTCTTTTAGAGGAGCTACCTGGGTTTCCATTCATAATGGTGGAGGGGTAGGTTGGGGTGAAGTTATTAATGGTGGTTTTGGCTTGATGATTGATGGCAGCATGGATGCTGAAAGAAGATTAAAAAGCATGCTGCATTGGGATGTTAATAACGGAATAGCAAGAAGAAGCTGGGCTAGAAATACAGGAGCTAACTTTGCAATTAAACGCGCTATGGAGCAGGAACCTAATTTAAAGGTCACCTTGCCTAATTTTGTAGATGCTAAGAATTTAGAAAAGCTGTTTTAATTTAACGCAACTCCGCATTAAGATCCTCTTGTAGCCTTGTTATAAGTTTTTCCATTATCTTATCGATTTGCTTATCGGTCAAGGTTTTACTTTCATCCTGAAAAACAAAGCTTACGGCATAAGATTTTTTGCCTTCTGGCAATCTTATTCCTTCATAGACATCAAAAAGGTGAATGGACTTCAGCCACTTGTTTATGGTTTTTCTAGCTAAATCTTCAATTTGCTGGAAAGTTATTTCCTCATTAATTAATAAAGCAAGATCCCTTCTGATAGCTGGAAACTTAGCAACTTGCTTATACTCCACTGCTGCAACATTAATTAACTCTAATATAGAAGTCCAATCAATCTCAGCATAAAACACCTCCTGCTTAACATCTAATTGCTTTAGAGTTTTAGTGGAAAGTTTTCCCAATTTCCCAATCAGCCTTTTCTTCTTTTTTAATTCTATAGCATAATCAAAAACACCAGCTTCTTTTACAGTAGAAATTTTATAATTTCCAAAACCTAAGCGTTCTAACACATTATATACAAAGTATTTTAAATCAAAGAAATCTACCTTTTCATTGTTATTTTGCCAACTTTCTTCTTTCTTTTGACCGCTTATCCAAAGAGCTAATTGCTGTCTTTCTATAAAATTATTACCCGATTTTTTATATACTTTTCCAAATTCATAAAGCTTTAAATTGGAACGTTTTCGATTTATATTATAAGCCGCGGCTTCTAATCCACCGTAAACCATGGATTTTCGCATAACTTCAGTATCCTTACTTAAGGGATTTAACATATTTACTAAATCTTCTTGTTCAGCATAATAACCAGGATTAGTCAGGGAGTTGTTTAATATTTCTGCGAAGCCATTACTACTTAGATAGTCTGCTACTTTATTTTCAATCTTTGTAGCATCTTTTTTAGGATTGGGAATCATAGCTACTCTCAATTGCTCTGGAAGTTCTATTCGATTATAGCCATAAATACGAAGAAGTTCTTCTATCACATCAACTTCTCTATTAACATCTACTCTATAGGCCGGAATTTTTAACTTCAATCCTGTAGAAGTTTCTTCTAGAATCTTAATTTCCAATCCCTGTAGGATTTGCTTTATTTCTTCTTTAGAAATCTTCTGACCTATTAATTGATAACAATTTTCATAATTAAAATCAACCTCAAAATCTTTAATCTTATTCGGGTAATAATCAAAAAGTTCCGAACTAATTTTCCCTCCAGCAATTTCTTTTAATAAGTATGCTGCCCTCTTTAAAGCAAAAATAGTGATATTTGGATCAGCTCCCCTTTCATATCTGAAAGAAGCATCCGTATTTAAAGCATGATGCTTAGCTGTTTTACGTATACTTACTGAATCAAAATAGGCACTTTCTAAAAAGATAGCCTTGGTTTTTGAGGTAACTCCTGAAGATATTCCCCCAAAAACTCCAGCAATACACATGGGTTCTTCAGCATTACAAATCATTAAATCCTCTGAGGTCAGCTTTCTTTCTACCTCATCTAGGGTAATAAATGAAGTGGCTTTGGATAGTTTCTTTACTTTTATTTTACCTCCCTTAATCTTAGCAACATCAAAGGCATGCAAGGGTTGCCCTGTTTCATGCAACACATAATTGGTAATATCAACTACATTATTGATAGGGTTTAGGCCTATAGCTTTTAATCTATTTTTCAACCAATCGGGAGAATCTTTAACAGTTAAATTACCAATGCATATTCCAGAATATCTTGGACAAGCCTCAGGGTCTTCTACCTCCACCTCAATCGCTACACTATCAATTTCTTTTTTAAGCTCTATGTATTCACCTTTCTTTAAAACTACTTCTTGTTTTTGTGAAAGATAAGCCGCTAAATCTCTAGCAACTCCATAATGGGAGGTAGCATCCGCGCGATTGGGTGTTAAACCAATTTCAAAAACAGTATCACTTTCCAATTTAAAATAAGCAGCGGCAGAGGCTCCTACTTCAGCAGTATTATCCAGTACCATTATTCCATCATGAGACGCACCCAACCCAAGTTCAGACTCAGAACAAAGCATTCCTTCGGAAACTTCTCCTCTAATTTTAGATTTTTTAATTTTGAAACCCTCCTCATCAGGATATAAAGTACATCCAACTGTAGCTACAACTACCTTTTGTCCTAAAGCAACATTAGGGGCACCACAGACAATATCTAACAAGCGCTCTCCTCCGACGTCAATTTTGGTTAATTGCAGTCTATCAGCATTTGGATGTGGATTTAATTCTTTTACCTCTCCAATCACCACGCCTTTTAAACCTCCTTTTACAGTTTCAAATTGATTAACACCTTCAACCTCTAATCCAATATCCGTTAGGATTTCTGAAGTTTTATCAACTGTTAAATCAAAATTTAAATAATCCTTTAGCCAATTGTAAGAGATGTTCATTTGAATATTTTTAAAAAATCAAAATTAAATAATTCAAGTCGTTTAAGCCAATAAAGAAAAAAGTTCAAAAGCCAAGCTAAACAACTGAAGGGGTATTATTTATTAAAAATTTGCCAAATTTTCACCCTCCCATCATCACTAGCACTCACCATTGTATTGTCATCTAACCACAGCAGCTTATTTACGGAATGTGTATGTGCATTAGCAATTCTTCTTTCTAATCTACAAAGCACCTTAAAGGGGTCAATCTCCCATAGTTTAATGGTTTTGTCTCTACTAGCTGTTGCCATTAATTGATGATTAGGTGAAAATTGTATATCATAAATTGCCCAATAATGTGCTGGAACCATTTCTTTTCTTTGCATATCTATCAAATCAATTCTATGCAATTGTGCATCCTTT
>CAZKFN010000053.1:0-2866 GCA_964552035.1 uncultured Flavobacteriales bacterium | reverse complement strand
AACAATAATCATGGGTTTTGTAGGATGAAACATAGACATATTAACCGAGGATTTAAAATCATTCCACTTGTATAAAGGCTCAAAACTTTCACTGCTATATACTTTTAACTCGCCGTCTCCACAGGAAATCGCGACTTCCTTTCTTTGAGCTGAGTATTCTATTTTTCTTACTTTTTTACTACTTAACTGCTCCATCCAAAGCATGTTAAAGTCAGGTAATTTATAAGCAGATACTTTCCCATCACCAGATGCTACAAGTAGTTCCTTTTTTTCAGGTAGATATTCCATATCGAAAATAAATCCGATATGATTTTTTAAATATTTTATTTCCTCTCCTTTTTTTAAGTCTATAATATGTATTCCACCCTCAACCTGACCAATCAATAAGTAATTATATTCTTTTATATAGTTCAGACTAATGATAGTTGTTGGCGACTTAGCTACCAAACGGGAAGCTTTTTGTCCTTTTTTATCACGAAGAATTACATTTCTATCTGAACCAGCAGAAAAAAACTGATGAGGCTCTGGTCCTTCACAAAGTGTATATACTGGTCCTTTATGTTCTTCAAAAGTCTTTATGTTCTTACATTCCATCATGATATTGTACTCCAATTTATTTTCCCTTTATTCTGATTTCTCAAATAGTTTAACAAAACTGTATTTTCTACTTTTTCTAAAAGTGGGTCTTCTTTTAATAGTTGTTGTGCAGCTGCTCTACTTTGAGTTATTATTTTCTCATCGGTAGCTAAATTGGCCAACTTTAAATTAAAAGGGGTTCCACTTTGCTGTGTCCCCTGCATATCTCCAGGTCCTCTTAATTTCATATCTACTTCTGCGATCTTAAATCCGTCATTGGTTTCTGTCATGGTTTTCATGCGCAATCTTCCATCGGAAGAGAGTTTATTTCCTGTCATTAAAATACAATAGGATTGTTCAGCACCGCGCCCAACTCTACCTCTTAATTGATGCAATTGAGATAATCCAAATCGCTCAGCACTTTCAATTACCATTACAGAAGCATTAGGAACATTCACACCTACTTCAATAACAGTTGTTGAAACCATAATGTTTGTATCACCCGCAACAAATCTTTCCATTTCAAAAGCTTTAGTGTCTGCGGGCATTTTCCCATGGACAATACTTACTTTATATTGAGGTGAAGGGAAACGCTTAAATATATGTTCATAACCACTTTCAAGATTGGCATAATCCATTTTCTCAGATTCCTCAATTAAAGGATAGACAATATAAATCTGTCGTCCTTTTCGAATTTCTTCTTCCAAAAATCCAAATAATCTCAAGCGTTTGCTTTCATACCAATGTACGGTTTTTACATCTTTCCTACCCGGTGGTAATTCATCAATAACAGAAACCTCTAGATCTCCATACAAAGTCATAGCAAGTGTTCTTGGAATGGGAGTTGCTGTCATAATCAAAACATGTGGAGGTTGAGTATTTTTTTTATATAACTTTGCTCTTTGAGCTACTCCAAATCGATGTTGCTCATCAATTACTGCTAAGCCCAAATTATAAAATTTCACTTTATCCTCAATTAAAGCATGTGTTCCTATTAACAGTTGCAACTCCCCAGATTGTAGATTTTCATCAATTAATTTCCTCTCAGCTGTTTTTGTAGAACCTGTTAATAAAGCGAGATTTATTCCTAAACCTTTAAAAAGTTCTTGAATAGAAAGAAAATGTTGTTTGGCTAAGATTTCTGTAGGTGCCATTATAGTAGCCTGATATCCATTATCTAAAGCCAACAACACACTCATGGCTGCTACAATTGTTTTCCCACTGCCCACGTCTCCTTGCAACAACCTGTTCATTTGTTTAGAAGAGCGCAAATCTCTACGTATTTCTTTAACAACTCTTTTTTGCGCATTGGTCAACTTAAAAGGCAGGTTTTTAGAATAAAAATCATTGAAATAATTCCCCACTTGAGAAAACACAAAACCAACAGACCGTTCTGTCTTAACTAACTTCAACTTAAGCAAGTCCATTTGAATGAGAAAGAGTTCTTCAAATTTAATTCTATATTGAGCAGCTTGTAAATAGTTGGTATCCTTGGGAAAGTGGATGTTAAAAATTGCCTGTTCTCTTCTCATTAATCGATTTTCGTGGATAATCGATTCAGGTAAAATTTCAAAAATATTTCCCTTAACTCTAGGTAATAGCTCTCTACAAAGTTTAGCTATATTCTTGGTTGCCAAACCACTTCTATTAAGTTTTTCAGTAGATGGATATACAGGCTCTAATGCAGTATGTATTTTACTTTTATAATCCGCTAGTAACTCCATTTCCGGATGAACAATATTAATTGTTTGTCGATAAGAGTTTGGCTTCCCAAAAACGACATACTTTTTCCCTAGTGCAATATTCTTTTTTAAAAAACTCACTCCTTTGAACCACACCAACTCAATTGTTCCAGTATCGTCTTTTAAACGAGCAACCAATCTTTTTTTTCTTTGTGCACCAATTTCTTCTAGATACACAATCTCTCCAAACAATTGCACATAAGGCAAATTAGCATGTACTTCGTCAATCCTATAAAACTTAGTTCTGTCTTCATATCTGAATGGAAAATGATATAATAAATCAGAAAAAGTTTCTATCCCCAATTCTTTATTAAGAGCTTCCGCTCTTTTGGGGCCTACTCCTTTTAAAAAAGTTATTTCAGTATCCAAAAGATGCTTATTCATTAGGATGCCAATTTACGAAGAAGCAAAAAATTAAAGTATAAAAAAACCTCCAATTTCTCGGAGGTTTTTTACTCATTTCAAATAATCCTCAAGATTAAATTTCTTGAATCATAAAGAGAAACTATTTATTTACAATAATCTTTCTGCTTAGCTGCGCGTCTCCT
>CAZKFN010000052.1:0-15773 GCA_964552035.1 uncultured Flavobacteriales bacterium | reverse complement strand
TATATATTAAGGCAAAACGTATAAGAAGCATTGAAGAAAAGGGAATAAATAAGGTAGAAGAAAGCAAAGAAGAAGAATTTATCGCTATCATTAATTATAGCATTATGGCTTTAATACAATTGGATAAAGGATATAGTGAAGAAACAAATATGCCTCTAGAAGAAGTTAGTAAGGATTATGAAAGCTGGGTAAATACTGCGAAAAATCTTATGGAAAATAAAAATCATGATTATGATGAAGCTTGGAGAGAAATGAGAACCTCTTCCTTAACAGATTTAATTTTGCAGAAATTATTGAGAATAAAAAACATTGAGAATAATGCAGGGAAAACCTTAATTTCAGAAGGTGTTGATGCCAATTATTTAGACATTATTAATTATGCAGTTTTTGCTTTAATTCAATTGGAAATAAAATAAATTATTAAAGATTAATAAAATGAAACATATCGTAAATATAGCTAGAATAATTGTAGGTAACTTGTTTATTTTTAGTGGGATAGTTAAAGCTAATGACCCATTAGGATTTTCCTATAAATTAGAAGAATACTTTGTAGAGTTTGGAATGAGCTGGAGCTGGTTAATGGATATTTCCGTCCCTTTAGCAGCCCTGCTTTGTATTGTTGAAATTGTTTTAGGTGTAGCTGTCTTAGTAGGTTATAAGATGAAACCAACTTCTTGGGCTTTACTTTTAATGATTGTTTTCTTCACCATTCTTACAGGGGCCAGTGCAATTTTTGAAATTGTTCGTTCTTGTGGTTGTTTTGGAGATGCAATTCCACTTACTCCTTGGCAATCCTTTTATAAAGATCTTGTATTACTGATTTTTATCTTAATTATTTTTGCTTATAGAAACAAAATAGAACCTTGGAAATCTACAAGAGACTTGATTATTGTTTTCGCTGTTTCTACAATTATATTAGTTCTATTGGCCCTAATGTTAAAATGGTCCATGGCTGGAGAAGTATTAGCTTTAATATGGTTGACAGTTTTAGTTCAACATTATGCTAAAAATGAAAAACTTGCAGCAATGATTGCCGTGGTCTTTAGCCTTGTTTTTGGAATTTATGTTTCGGTTGTAGCTACTAATTATTTACCTTTTAAAGATTTTAGGCCCTATGCTATTGGAAAGAATATTCCTTCTCAAATGGTTATGGCACCTGGTGCAAAGCAGCCCATATATAAAAACACATTGATTTATGAAAATACTCAAACGGGTGAAACAAAAGCTTTTACTCAAGAAGAGTATACAGATTCTAAAATTTGGGAACATGAAGAGTGGGAGTGGAGAGATACTAAAAGTAAGTTGATTGAAGAAGGAGAGTTGCCAACTATTACAGATTTTATGATACAAGGGAATGAAGGGGACGATTATACGGATATTATTTTAAGTGAAAATCAAGTTTTAGTGATTGTTGCTTATAATTTACAAAAAGCCAAAAATAATCATTGGGATGAAATCTCTGCTTTAGTTAAGAAAGCAGAATCTAAGGGAGTTACCGTAATTGGGCTCTCTGCTGCTGGAACTGCCGAAAAGGAAGCTTACAAAGAAAAATACAACCTGCCTTTTGATTTTTATGTGTCGGATGAAATTGTGCTTAAAACTATTATTCGTTCCAATCCTGGGCTAATGCTTATGGAGCAGGGTACAGTATCCAATAAATGGCATGTGAATAAACTTCCTAAACTTGAACAATTTCTAAACTAATATAGAGCATTTGGCAACTTTTATCATCAGAAGATTATTGTATGGAGTCCTTGTTCTATTAGGAGTTTTGACTTTGGTTTTCTTAATTTTTAACGTCTTGCCTGGCGATCCTGCGAGAATGATGCTAGGGCAAAGGGCGGATCAAGATGCCATAGATGAAATTAAAAAAGAGCTGGGGTTAGATAAAAGTATTGCTTATCAATATGCCATCTATTTAAATGATATGTCTTTTTTGTCAACCTATAGTTTACATGAAAACAGCGCCCATTTTTATGATAATGAACGCTATGGAGGTGTTCCCATTTTTAAAGGAAAAAATAAAGTGCTGATACTTAAAAAACCCTATTTAGGGAAATCTTTTCAACGCCAGAAAACAGTAGCTTCTATTTTAAAAGAAAGTGTGTTGGAGACGACTACACTTGCTGTTTCAGCAATTGTATTTGCATTAATAGTGGGGGTAATTTTGGGAATAATATCGGCCTTAAATCAGGATACCTTTATCGATAGAGCTTTGTTGGTTTTAGCAACTTCTGGAATGACTTTACCTTCCTTTTTTGTAGGAATACTCATCGCTTGGTTATTTGGTTTTGTTTGGTCGGAATACACGGGTTTGCAGATGAGTGGTAGTTTATTTGAGGTGGATGATTTAGGAAAAGGTGAGTACATTCAGTGGTCTAATTTAATTTTACCTGCTTTAACTTTGGGAATTAGACCATTAGCTGTTATTTTGCAGCTTTGTAGAAATTCTTTGTTAGAAGTCTTGTCCATGGATTATATTAGAACAGCAAAAGCTAAGGGTTTATCTTTTTATACGGTGTTGATTAAGCATTCCTTGAGGAATGCATTAAATCCAGTGTTGACCGCTGTTTCAGGAATGTTTGCTTCGCTTATGGCTGGAGCAGTATTTATAGAAATCATCTTCTCATGGAAGGGAATTGGTTGGGAAATTGTCAATGCTCTTGAGCAATATGACCTTCCTATAGTGATGGGTTCTGTTTTATTTATTGCAGTTATCTTTGTAGTTATTAATATTATTGTAGATATTTTATATGGATTTCTTGACCCTCGATTAAGGGTTTAAAATAAAAATTTTATATATGAGAAAGAAGATTGTGGCCGGTAATTGGAAAATGAATTTGAGTTTTGATGAAGGTGTAGCCTTGACAAAAGCCGTAACCGAGAAGTATGTTGAGAAAAAGGATAAAGAGTTGATTCTTATTCCACCTTTTATACACTTATCTAAAATAAAGGATATTGTTAAAAACAAGAAGGTAAAAGTAGGTGCTCAAAACTGCCATCACATGGAAAGTGGAGCTTACACAGGAGAAGTTTCTGCAGCACAATTAAAGTCCTTAAAATTGGAATATTGTTTAGTAGGGCACTCAGAACGAAGAAAATACAACAAAGAAAATAATGAACAGCTATTAGGTAAAATCAAAATGTTGTTAACTCATGGTATCCGCCCTATATTTTGCTGCGGAGAGTCTCTAGAAGCAAGGGAAAGTGAGCAGCATTTTAAAGCTATTGCAAAACAGTTAAAGGTTCTATGGGGATTAACTGCCGATGAATTTGAGCATATTGTTATTGCTTATGAACCAATTTGGGCGATTGGAACAGGTAAAACTGCTACGGCAGCCCAAGCACAAGAAATACATGAGTTTATTCGTGCACTGATAAACGAACATTATAGAAAGAGAGGTTCAGAAAATTGCAGTATCCTTTATGGAGGTAGCTGTAACCCAAATAATGCGGAAGAGCTCTTTTCTCAAAAAGATGTGGATGGGGGATTGATTGGCGGGGCATCTCTAAATGCTGATGATTTTATTGCAGTTTATAATGCACTGAGATAATGAATTATATTGAATGCTCATTTAAATTAATACCTTACGAACCTTTTAATGAACTCTTAATAGCAGAATTATCGGATAATAATTTCGAGAGCTTTTTGGAAGAAGATCCTTACCTTAAAGCATATATTCCTATTTCAGACTTTAAAACAGACTTCATTAAAGATATTCCTTTGTTAAATACTAAAGAGTTCAAAGATGTAGAATGGTCGTATAAAGAAATCCAAGAGGTCAATTGGAATAAAAAATGGGAAAGCTCTTTTGATGCAATTGAGATTGGGAACTTTTGTACTATTCGTGCCCCTTTTCATCCTTCTAAAAGTGGGTTTAAATTTGAGATAATCATAGAACCTAAAATGTCTTTTGGCACAGGACATCATGCTACTACACAGTTGATGTTGGAGGAAATGGAAAAACTTAATTTTAATGGTAAAACCGTTTTGGATATGGGAAGCGGGACTGCAATCCTTTCTATTTTAGCTGAGAAGCTGGGAGCAAAACTTATTCACGCTATTGATATTGATAAATGGGCATACGAAAACATGCAAGAAAATATCGAAAGAAATAATTGTAGTCATATTAAATCCTGGATAGGAGGAGTAGAAAGGCTTCATGAAATTAATACTACTTATGATTATATCCTTGCCAACATCAATAAGAATGTATTAACACAACAGCTTAAAAATTATGTTCACTATTTAAATACCAATGGTGAATTATTGATAAGTGGATTTTTCGAAGAGGATGTTGTTGATTTGGAGAAGCAATTAAATACTTTTTACTTGAAAAAATTAAATATAGCTTCAAAAAATAAATGGAGTTTAATTCGCTCTCAAAAGTCTATTACAAAATTGTAATTTTAAACCACACACATATTACCTAAAGCACTTATCTTTGAATAACTGAAAATTACACATCATGAATAAACCCCTTAAGATATTTTTATTGCTGTGTTTTGTGAGCATCACAACCATTACTTACGGACAAAAAAATCAAGACTTTCCCGAAGACTCCTTAGGGTTCTTTGAAAGTATGGAGACCTATTTAAGAAATGCGCGTCCAGAAGGGAAAAGTTTTATGAGGCAGTTTAGAGATGTTTGGTATGGGGGGTATTTTACTGAAAGTCAAAGAAAAAGAGTGTATGAAACAACTAATGAAATGTTAAAAAAGGGATATAGACCTTTTCCACATTTTAAAGATTATCTCTACACTATTGGAAATTTTGTGATTGATAAACAGCAAACTGAAGCTAGTTTTATTGCTTGGCAAAACACCGTTAGTGAGCTTTTAAAAAGTGATAAAAAAAGGGAGTTTAATTCTTTTATGGAATTTAGTAGCATGCTGTTTAGAGAAAATGCACTTTATTATTCCGCTTCTAACGTATGGGCTGCAAATAATAATAATTATATTTTTAGTTACGACAGTCTTCCCAAACTAACTTTTGAATCCTTGGATTTAATATGCTATTCTAGAGGGGACAGCATGAAGATAAAAAATACATCAGGAGATTATTATCCAACAACACAAACATGGGTTGGTAAAAGTGGAAAAATTACTTGGGAAAGAGCAGGAATGCCTGAAGATGAGGTTTATGCTTTAGTTGACGATTATCAGATTAATACCAAATACAATTATTATACACTTGATTCTGTTGCTTTTTATAATACTAATTATTTTGAAGATCCTTTATTAGGGAAATTAGAAGAAAAGCTGTTGAGTAACATGACTCCAGAAAAAAATCCATTCCCACGTTTTGATTCATATACTAAAAGGATGAGGATAGAAAACATTTTTCCCGATGTGAATTTTGACGGTGGTTTTTCTATGAGAGGTGCTAAATTACATGGAACTGGTGAAGGAGGGAAATTGGCTGAACTGGAGTTTTATAGGGAAGATACTTTGTTTTTAAGGGCCTTTTCTGAAACTTTTTCTATTCAGTCGGATAGAATAATTTCCAATCATGCTGCGGTTAGTTTTTATTTATCTGGAGATTCCATATCGCATCCAGGTCTAGATTTTAAATTTTTATCTGATCGCCGTGAAGTGACCTTATATAGAGAAGATCAAGGGGTAGCAAGAACTCCTTATACCAATACTTTTCATCAAGTAGAGATGTCTCCCGAAGTGGTAATTTGGAAAATGGACGAACCGAGAATACTCTTAACCAACCTTAAAGATGGTTCAAGAAATACGGCTTATTTTTCATCTATAAATTTCTTTAAAGAGGAAGTTTTTGAGCAAATTGGAGGATTGGATGCCGATAATCCTTTGTATCAAATCCAAAATATGGTAAATCGATACGGTACCAATACGCTTTCAATTCGGGAATTAAGTTATTTTCTAAACATCTCAGATGCTGCAACCAACAACCTGATTGTTCGATTTACATCCATGGGTTTTTTGACTTTTAATTTTGATAAGAATGAATTTACTGTAAAACAAAAGTTGAGCGACTTTGTACAATCTATGCATAGAAGAATAGACTACGATGTCTTGTCAATTAAATCAGAAATATCAGGGAAAGAGAATGGTAAAATTAATTTATTAAACTATGATTTAACCATAAATGGTATTCCCGGTATTATTCTTAGCGATTCTCAGAAAGTGGTTATTTTACCTGAAGGAGGTTCTATAGTTATGCATAAAAATAGAGCTTTTGATTTTAAGGGTCATGTAAAAGCAGGGCGATTTGATTTTTATGGTAAAGAGTTCCACTTTGATTATAAGAATTTTAAAATCAATTTAGTTAATGTTGATTCCATGCAAATGAAAGCTCCAACAGGGAAATTAGATGAAAGAGGATTCCCAGAACTTAAAAGAGTTCGCTCCGTGATTGAAGGAATTAATGGAGAGTTAGTTATCGACTACTTTACCAATAAATCAGGAATTAAAGATTATCCTGAATACCCAATATTTACAAGTGATAGAGATAGTTATGTCTATTATAATAAGGAAGAAGTCTTGGGTGGAGCATATAATAAAAATGAATTTTACTTTCAAGTTGAACCCTTTAGAATTGATAGTTTAGATGACTTTAAAAGTGAGCAATTAGCATTTGGAGGTACTTTTTCTTCTGCTGGAATTTTTCCTGATATCAAGGAGGAATTAACTTTACAAGAAGATTTTTCTTTAGGATTTGAAGTTAAAACTCCTACTGGTGGATTTCCAACTTATGGGGGTAAAGGACAATTTCACGATGATATTTCTTTGAGTAATCGAGGATTAAGAGGTAGTGGTAAGTTAGAATACATAACTTCTACAACCTACTCCAATGACTTTATCTTTTATATTGACTCAATGACAACTTTAGCTAAGGATTATATCGTAGAAGAACAAGAAGGAGGACCAGAATACCCTCCAATTGTTGCAAAGCAAACGGATATGCTTTGGTTACCTTATCAGGATAAAATGGATGCTACAACCACTTCTGTGGGAATGGAAATGTATGATTCTATATCCCATTATATGGGAACTACGACCTATTCTCCATCGGGAACTATTGGCAACGGTACTTATTATTTTGAAACAGCAGATTTAAAATCTAATCAATTTGAATTTGGCTACAATACCATAAATTCTGATACTGCTGATTTTAAATTAAAAGGTATTCAGGATTCTAAAGATGACGTACTCACATTGAAAACAGACGGGGTAAAGGCTTTTGTTGATTTTGAAGAACGTTATGCAGATTTCAAAATGAATGGAGTAACGCCAATTGAACTTCCCAAAAACCAATACATCTGTTTTATGGATGAATTTAAATGGTTTATGGACGATGATAACATTGAATTTAGAGGTTCTTCCACAGAGGAGGTTTCTGCAGATGTATATCTAGAAGGATCTAAATTTGTATCCACGAAATACGATCAAGATAGTTTGTTCTTCTATTCTCCATTAGCAAATTACGATTCTAGAAATAACATAATTAAAGCTGAACAAGTGGAGTATATCCATGTTGCCGATGCTAGGGTTTATCCAGATAGTGGAATTGTTACGGTTTTAAAGAAAGCGGAGATGACTCCTCTAATTAATTCGAAGATCGTGGCGAATGCTACTACTGAATTCCACAACATTTATAAAGCCAATACAAAAATTAATGGTAGAAAAACCTATAGTGCTTCCGGTTATATCGATTATAAAGATCGTCTGGGTCAAACTCAAGAAATATACTTGTCCAACATCTATACTGACACAAGTGGACAAACTATAGGTACTGGTGATGTTGGAGAATCTGCTGATTTTACACTTAGTCCTCAATTTGCATATTATGGGAAAGTCACCTTATATGCCAACGATGAGCATCTTGAGTTTAATGGATTAACCCAAATAAGCCATGAATGTGAAAAAATGGAACGTCCTTGGTTAAGATTTAAAGGAGAAATCGATCCGGATGATATCTATATTCCTATTGATTCTGTCCTTCGAGCACCGAACGATGCCTTTATTGTGTCTAGTTTAAGTTTGGCTAAAGATTCCGTCTATTTTTATTCCGGATTCTTAACACCTAGAGTTGGTTATAACGATATTAAAGTGTTACCAGCATACGGTTTCTTATACTATGATAAAGATAAAAATACCTATAAAATATCTTCTAAAGAAAAAATTAATGATCTGGAAGAAAGTGGAAATTATTTAAGTCTGGACGTCAATCATTGTAAAACTTATGGAGAAGGTTTAGTTGATTTAGGCGTAGATGGCGGAAACATGAAGTTTAAATCTGCAGGAAACATCAACCATACCTTATCGGATGATGCTGTAATACTAGATTTAATGAGTTCTTTAGAGTTCTTTTTCGACAATAGATTAATGGATATGATTGCTGATGATATTAGTGGAAATGCTTCTTTAGAGCCTACTGACTTTATGAGAGGAACTTTTGAAAAGGGCCTGCGAGATTTTATTGGTGAGGAAATGGCTAATGAGTTGATTTCTCAGTTAAGCTTAAACGGTAGAATTCGAAGAATGCCTCCTGAATTGCAAAAGAATTTTGTTTTTAATGATTTAAAAATGCAATGGGATCAAGAACTTAGAGCTTATAAGTCGTTTGGTAATATTGGAATATCCAACATTAATAGAAAAGAAGTTCATAAATACGTTAAAGGTTCCATGATGATTACAAAGTCTAGAGGTGGAGATATCATTGATTTCTATATTGAAGCTTCTCCTCATAAATGGTATTATTTTAAATACCGTAGAAATTTATTGAAAGTGATTTCTAGCAATGAAGACTTTAACCAAAGAGTGAAAGATATGAAGCGTGGAGATCGTAAATATAAAAACGAAAGGGGGGAAGCACCATTTACTTATATGTTTGGTGTGGAACGAGAGAAAGAAAAGTTTTTAGAAGACTTTGATAGAGATTAATTAATTTTTAAAAGTCATGCTTAGGGGCATTATTTTGAGTTTTATCTTGGTTTTGGCGTTAACGATTAACCTTAATGCACAAAGTGAAACGTTAATGCCCGAAAAACAACTTAAAGAAAAAGCAGAAAAATATTTTAATAATAAGGAGTTTACGAAGGCCATGCCCTTGTATGCCCAGTTATTATCTCTTTATCAGAAGGATACTGATTATAATTTCAAATACGGTGCTACACTTATTGAATCTTCTAAAGAGAAAGAAAAAAGCTTAACCTATTTAGAATATGCTGCTGCCAGACCAGATGTTTCTCCTTTAGTCCATTTTTACCTTGGTAAAGCGTATCATTTAGGCTATAATTTTGATAAAGCCATATCTTCTTATCGAAAATTTAAAATAAAAGCATCTAAAAATTTAGCTGAAGAATACCGAGTAGATCGTCACATAGAAATGTGTGAAAATGGAAAAGCTTTGGTGAAAGATATTAGAAGAGTTCAGGTGTTAGAAAAAAGAGTGGTTTCAGCAGAAAGCTTTTATAGAACATATCAATTGGAGGGGTTGAGGGGTAGAATTATTGCTAAACCCAAAGCTTTTATGTCTTCTTATGATAAAAAGGTCAAGGATAAATCAATTTTATTTTTACCATCTACTTCTGAGGACGTTTACTTTTCTTCTTATGGAAAAACCGCTAAAAATGGGAAGGATATTTATAAGATTACAAGAAAGAACAACAATAAATGGGGAAAAGCAGAAAATCTTGGAGATGTTATTAATACACCATATGATGAGGATTATGCTTTTATCCACCCCGATGGAGTAACACTTTATTTTGCTTCCAAGGGGCATAACAGTATGGGAGGATATGATCTTTTTAAAAGTGTTTATGACGAAGAAAAAGCAGAATGGAGCAAACCTCAAAATTTAGGTTTTTCTTTTAGCTCAGTAGGGGATGATATTTTATTTATTTCTGATAAAGGGAAAGAATTAGCTTATTTTGCTTCTAATCGATTTGATGCCGACCATCAAATTACAGTGTATAAAGTTAAAATTGAAACAGATCCAGCTGAAATTAATATCATTAAAGGTAATTTAATTGCTGAAAGCGGCTCTGGGCAGATTTTAAAACCTTCTAAAGCACGTATTTCTGTCTTTGATACTAAGAGTAATGAATTAATTGGAGTTTTCGAAACCAACGATAAAGGAAAATATCAAATCGATATACCCGAAGGAGGTGGAGCCTTTAAATTTTCTATAGAAACAGAGGATGATCAACCTATTCATACGGCAATAATTGAAGTGCCTAGCCAAAAAGGCTTAGGTGTATTAGGCCAAGAATTAAGATTAAAAGATGAGGGAAATAATCAAGAATTAGAAGTCCTAAATATCTTTGATGGAAGTTTGGCAGATACTTATAAAAACCCAGCTGAATTGTTAACTGCTGAAAGCCTTGTGCAACGATCGATGTTGGATGAAAATATGACAGCTGAAGAAAAACAAAATGCTGAAAAAAGAGCTGTAGAAAAAGCTAAAGAACCACTTCAGTCCGTTAGTTCTCCAATAAAGGAAGAAGCAATTCCTCCAAAACAAGAGGAAAAACAAGTATTTGCACATTCGGGTAAAGTAGAAAAACTAAAGGAAGAGGAAAAGGAGGAGGAAAAGGGAAAAATAAAGGAAACTCTTCAAGAAGAAACTGCCTCTAAAGAGGAACTTAAAGCAATTGAAGACATAGAAAATGAAGCTTCTAGAAAAATTAGACGTCTAAATAAATACTCCGATCATTATTATGTTAAGGCTATAGCTTTAAAAGCTTCTTCTGAACGAAAATTTAAAGAGGCAGCATCCGCAAAGCAAAACAATGAGAAAGATTGGCATTATAAAGAACAAGAAGCACATCAAACATTTATAAAATCGATTTTTTTACAGGAGCAAGCAGAAGAAATTAATCAACTAATTTTAGTAGAGGAAGAAAACAATAACGTCATTACAAGAAATAGAAAATTAATAGCTTCTTCTAAAGATAGAACCGAAATCCACCGATTGATTTCTTCAAGCCAACAACTTGGAAATAATATTCCCACCCTTGAGGATATCAATGAGAAACAAAAATTACGTTGGGTGCAACGTAATTCGGATTTAACTCAAACTATAAGAAAAGAAGAAGAAATAATTGAAGAACTAAAAGCAAAGGCTCAGCCTCTTTATGCTGTTCTTAATGTCGAAGAGCGAGAGGGGAATATAGAAAATGCAAAAAAACTTCAAGAAAACCTTAAACTTTATGAAAGACAAATAAAAGCACGAAGTGAGATTGTTAAAGATTTGAACAGTAAGATTGTAGATTATGAAGAAATAGAAATTGACATAGAGAAAGATTTGACGCTAGAAGAACTTCAAAGTGTTGAAGAATTGAAAAAAAGCAAATTTAGAAATGAATTCTTGCTTTCTAACGACATAGAATATCGACAAAAAGAACTGATGAAATTGGATAAGGAGTTGGAAGAAAATCCCATTTTGCAGGCTAAAGAACCTCTTGAAAAAACAATTGTTGAAGCTGATTTTATAACCAATATAGACGACATAGAAGAACAAAGCATTATTGACGATAGCTTTTCTTCTTATGCTGTAAACCAATCTTATGAATATCATAATCCAACAGCAGCACAAGATATGTTGATGGCAAAAAAGGCACTCTTTGAAGCTAGAGAACTTTATTTGCAAGCTGAAGAAAAGAAATTATTAGTGTACGAATTAGAAACCCCAGAAGATCGAGGAAATGCTTTTCAAGAAGCAGATGAATTAGAAAATAAATCCATAGAAAAGCAAATTGAATCGATTAAAAAATTCTCTGAAGCTAATGAAAAAGAATACGGCCAAAATGCTGAAATATTATCAATGGCTAAAATAACAGATGAAAATAGGGACTCTTTGGCACTTAAAAATGCTCAACAACTAATTAAAGAATCGGAAAGCTATTTCGAACAGGCCAATGAGTTGAAAGCAACTGCTTTTGAAACTCATGTACCATCCATTATTGAAGTTATGATGCAAGATGCTTATGACTATGAATTAATGGCAATAAATAAACAGAAAGCTGCTTTAGCCCTTTTAGACGAAAATGAGGTAAATCCTTTGTTGGCTAACTTTAATGAAAATAAAGAAGAGCAAATTGTTCACAATTCCATAACTCAACCTTATGAAATAGATGAAAAAAAATACGATGATATTGATTTAAAGCTTAGCAAAAAAGAAGAAAAAAGTATTAGAAGCTCGGAAGAATATCAAATCTTAATTCAGCAAGAATTAAAATTAAATCAACTTCAAGAAGAAACTCAAAGTAATTATGAAGAAGCTCTAGCTTTAAGGGCAGAGAGGGATGAATTGAGTCAAAAACGTAGAGAATTACATGCAAAAGTTGTAACGCTTACAAAAAAGGAAGAACGTAATGAAATGTTAAAAAGAATCCATTCTACTGAAAATGCTATTGATGATATAGATTCTGAATTGGCAGCTCTGAATGCTAGAATTAAAGAAAACAATTTGACAATTCAAGAAGTACATCTTAAAAAAGAAAATAGTTTAGTGCATTTATCAGAACAGGAACAAGAGAGGTATAGAAGTTTAGCTCAAGCAGACCTTAAAAATACTGAATCAATGAGTAGTTCCTTTAAAAATGATGAACGTATTGCATTACGGGAAATTAAAGAAAGTGAAATAAGCATAGACCAAGGAGAGGCAGAAGAGTTAATGCAAACAAAAGAGTTTAAGGAATTTAATAAGCAGCATATAGAGCTGAAAAACTTAAATGAGGAATTGCTATTTGCTCAACAAATGAGTTCCAACCTACAAATGGATTTCAGTGATTTGAAATTTCAAGCTAATCGTTTAAAGGAGTTGGCAGGTGAGAATTCTTCAAAACAAGAAAAGAAAGCTTTAATTAAAGAAGCAAAGGTTTTTGACAAAAGGGCCAATGAAAAACAAAAAAGCATAGATTCCTTAACTAAAGAGATGAAAGCCAAGAAAAAAGAAATAGAGAAAGGCCTATCAGAACGCGAGAAAATTCTAGCTAAACTACCTCAAGAAAAGCAAGCTAGTATTGTATATTTAACCTCAGGGGATGTAAATATTGGGGAGGATAGGATAACAGAAAAAACAACTCATGAAGCTGAGGCTGAAAAAGCGGAAATCGATTCTACTTTAACTTTTATTCCAATGGATATTTCAAAAGAAAGAGAAATCCAGATATTAGAGTCAGTTGATTTTCTAAGCTTTAGTGAACAGCAATATAAAATTTATGAACTTGAAACACAAAGAAATAAAGAAGGGGATAAGCTAATAAAACTTCAAGAGGAGCAGAACAGCTTAAAAGATGGAATTCAAGAAATAGAAAATCAAGCCAAAGCATCAAAAAGAAAAGATAGAAAACGTTTGATAAAAGAAGCTCAGCTTATTGAAGTCAGGGTTCAAGGTCTTCAAATTCAAATTGATTCCTTAACTAATCTGATAGCAGAACAAGATAGAGTTATCTTTAAAGAACAAGAGTATGGAGATGATTTACTAAGTGATATTCCTCAAGAAAAGAGAGCTGAAGTTTTATATTTAATAGGAAAGTACAGAACAAACCCACAAGGAATTCAAGAAACTATTGAGTTATCGAGACTGTCCAAAATAAAGGAGGAAGAAAAAATAGCAGAGAAGGTTGAGGCAACAGAAATAATTGAAAAGCAGGAGCTAAACCTAGAAAATATTCATTTGATTCCTCCCAAATTGAATCAATCTATTTTCTTAAGGACTGATAGAAACACTTCTGCATATAGTCTCGAAAAACCTATACCTAAAAAGAACGAGTTACCGGAAGGCTTAGTGTTTAAAGTACAAGTTGGAGCATTTAGAAATCCTATTCCACAGGATTTGTTTAAGGGATTTGCACCCATAATGACGGAAGATGCAGCCAACGGAATTAAGCGTTATACCGCAGGATTGTTTAATCAAGAAAAGATTGCTGAAGAAGCACGAGATGAAATTCGAGCTTTGGGATATAGTGACGCTTTTGTGGTAGCTTATTTTAATGGAGTTCGAATTGGACTATCAGAAGCTAGAAAGATGATAGAAGAAGGAGTACAGGGAACAGCACAGTCTTCTTTTGAAACTATAGGAAATCAAACAGCTGCACCTAGAAGTAATTTGAAAAAATCTCCTAATCAATTAACTGCAGTTCCAACCATTACTGAAGGAGAAGATGAGGGAAGAGTTAATATAAAAGAAGTGGAAGAAGTGTTTTTCACGGTTCAAATAGGAGTATTTTCTCAGCCCGTTGAAGCCGATTATTTTACAGCTTACGAACCTTTAAATTTTGTAATTTTACCGACAGGATTAAGACGTTATAATACAGGAATGTTTACCCATCTTGAAGACGCTAGGGCTTATAAAGAAAAGGTAGAAAAAGACATTTCAGATGCATTTATAACTGCTTATTATAAAGGTGAAAGAATTACCATAGAAAGAGCCAATCAGTTGTTGAATCGCTAATAATTATTTTTGATGAAAACAGAAGAGCAAGAAGAAATATTAACAGAGGAAATTAAAACGAAGGCCTACAATTTAATTTTGTATAACGATGATTTTAATACTTTTGATCATGTTATTGGCTGTTTGATTTCAATTTGTAAGCATTCAGTTGAACAAGCAGAGCAGTGTACTTATTTAGTGCATTACAAGGGGAAGTGTAAGGTAAAAGCCGGTAGTTTGAACCAATTAAAACCCATGCTAGAGGGCTTAACTAGTCAAGGTTTGACAGCAGAAATTAAATAATAGAGATGAAAAAAGGATTAATTTTAGTAGGAATACTTGCATTTATGGTGCAATGCTCCAATGTACCCATTACCGATAGAAAACAGCTCAACTTACTTCCTACATCACAATTAAGGAGTATGAGTTTTTCTCAATATCAGCAAGTTAAGAATGAAACTCCACCTTTACCTAATACGGATGCTAGGGCACAAATGATTAAAAAGGTAGGGAAAAAATTATCTGAAGCTGCCAACAGCTATATGTCAAAAAATGGAATGAAAGATCGTATAAGTGATTTTGAATGGGAGTTTAATATAATAGATGATCCTACGATAAATGCTTGGTGTATGCCTGGTGGAAAGGTGATGTTTTATACTGGTATTCTACCTATTTGTGAAAAAGAAGAAGGAGTTGCAACAGTAATGGGTCATGAAATTGCACATGCCATAGCCAATCATGGAAATGAGCGAATGAGTCATGCATTGGCTGTTCAAGCTGGTGGAGTAGCCTTGTCCGTGTTGCTGCAAGATAAACCACAAGAAGCTCAAGAGTTATTTTTGACTTCCTTTGGAGTGGGTTCTCAGTTGGGAATCTTAAAGTATTCTAGACTTCATGAATCCGAAGCCGATAAAATGGGCTTGGTATTTATGGCTATGGCGGGATATGATCCAGGAGCTGCTGTAGATTTTTGGAAAAGGATGGCTGCTTTAGGTGGGGCAAATGTACCGGAGTTTATGAGTACGCACCCTAGTGATGCAAGAAGGGTAAAGGACATTCAAGACTTTTTACCCGAGGCAAGAAAATATATGAACTAGATATAAAGATAAGTAAAATAAAAAGGTCTTCTTGAAATTTTCAGGAAGACCTTTTTTTGTTCAGGTAAAAAAAATTATTTTTCCTTTGTCTTTGCTGCTGTCGTTTTCTTTTCAGCAGTTTTCTTTGGTGCAGCTTTTTTAGCTGTTGTTTGGGTTGCTTTTTTTGTAGTTGTCGTAGTTTTTTGGGCAGCCGTTGTCGTTTTCTTAGTTGCAGTAGTTGTTTTTTTGGTCGTTGTTTTTTTACTTGCCTTTGTTTGAGCTGAT
>CAZKFN010000051.1:0-15844 GCA_964552035.1 uncultured Flavobacteriales bacterium | reverse complement strand
GCAGAACACCCAGCAACTATGACACATATTAGTGTTGATAATAAATTAAAAGAAAAACTGGGTATTAGTGATAAAATGGTTCGCCTCTCCGTTGGTGTGGAACATTATGAGGATTTAATTTATGATATAGAACAGGCTTTGGAAAAGGTTTAAATTAAAAAAGCTATTGCTAACGTTTTTCTGAGCGTTAGCAATAGCAATAAAAATCTCCTCAAGAAGTCCAAAAAAATAAAATGAACTATTTAATTTTTAAAGGACTCTTCACTTTAGTTTGTAACAATGCATGCTGGATGACCTCCTTCATTTCTTCCACATAAGTAAAAGTCAAACCTTTAAGATAATGCTCTTTAATCTGCTTAATGTCTTTTTCATTGTCCTTAGAAAGAATAATTTCTTTGATATCTGCTCTTTTTGCAGCCAAAATCTTTTCTTTTATTCCTCCAACAGGTAAGACTCTACCCCTTAAGGTAATTTCTCCCGTCATTGCTAATTTAGCTTTTACTTTTCTTTGTGTAAAAGCAGAAGTTATAGCCGTTAGCATTGCAATCCCTGCGGAAGGTCCATCTTTTGGTGTAGCCCCTTCTGGGACATGAATATGAACATTCCACTTTTCGAAAATGGCTTCATCAATGCCAAATTCTTCAGCATGTGCTTTAATGTATTCCAAAGCAATAATAGCAGATTCTTTCATCACATCTCCTAAGTTTCCTGTTAGGGTGAGTTTTCCTTTTCCCTTACTTAAACTTACTTCAATGAATAAAATATCTCCACCAACTTGAGTCCATGCTAAACCGGTAACCACTCCAGCCACATCATTCCCTTGATATTTATCTTTAGAATGCCCTGGCCCTAAAATAGCATACAAACGTTCTGTTGTAATTTCTTTGTCGTATTCCTCTTCCATAGCTATGGATTTAGCGGCATACCGTACTACTTTCCCTAGCCTTTTCTCTAAATTCCTAACTCCAGACTCTCGAGTATATTCCTCGCTAATTTTTTCTATAATTTTCTTGGAGATATTAATATCGGTCTTTTTTAATCCATTTTCTTTAAGCAGTTTTGGTATTAAATGACGCTTGGCAATTTCTACTTTTTCTTCTACTGTATATCCATTAATTTCAATCATTTCCATCCTATCTCTTAAGGCAGGCTGAATGGTTGCTAAATTATTGGCTGTAGCTACAAATAAAACGTTGGATAAGTCATAATCCAACTCTACGAAATTATCGTTAAAAGAATCGTTTTGCTCTGGGTCAAGCACTTCTAGTAAAGCTGAAGATGGATCACCGTGAAAATCATTACCTACTTTGTCAATCTCATCCAACACAAAAACAGGATTGGAGGTTCCCGCTTTTTTTAGATTTTGCAAAATCCTTCCCGGCATAGCACCAATATATGTTTTTCTATGCCCTCTAATTTCAGCCTCATCCCTAAGTCCACCCAAAGACATTCTCACATATTTTCTTCCAATTGCCTCAGCAATGGATTTCCCTAATGAAGTCTTACCCACTCCTGGAGGACCATACAAACAAAGTATAGGCGATTTCATATTTCCTTTTAACTTTAAAACCGCTAGATGTTCTATGATTCTTTCCTTTACTTCCTCTAAACCGAAATGATCTTTATCTAAAACCTTTTGTGCTTTTTTTAAGTCAAATTTATCTTTGGAATAATGCTCCCAAGGCAAATCCAAAATCGTTTCCACATAATTCACTTGTACGGAATACTCCGCTGAAGCTGAATTGATGCGTTGTAATTTAGACACCTCTTTATCAAATCGCTCTTGAACTTTTTTACTCCATTTTTTCTTTTTAGCTCGTTTTTTAAGCTCTTCTATTTCCTTTTCTTGAGGATTCCCTCCCAATTCTTCTTGAATCATCTTAATCTGTTGATTCAAGAAATATTCTTTTTGTTGTTGATCTAAATCGGTTTTTACTTTGGATTGAATATCATTTTTCAATTCCAACATTTGCATATCTTTATTCAAATGCTCCAATAGTAATTGCGCACGTTTGGTGCTGCTTTGCTCAATCAACAATTCTTGTTTAACTTGAACTTTAGCATTCATATTAGATGCAATAAAATTCATTAAAAAGGAATTGCTCTCTATATTTTTGATAGCAAAGGAAGCTTCTGAAGGAATATTCGGAGAAAGTTCAATAATACTCAAAGCCACATCTTTAATGGAATCAACTAAGGCATTAAATGCCCCGGTTTTTGGCAAAGATTCTATTTCATAAGCCTCTATTGTTGCTTCTAAATAAGGCTCTTTTTGAACGAGTTCTAAAAGTTTAAATCGTTTTTTACCTTGAATTATTACAGTTGTATTTCCATCGGGCATTCGAAATATCTTTATGATTCTAGCAACTGTTCCAATTTTGAATAAATCCTTTTGTTCTGGATTTTCAACCTCACTATTGGTTTGAGAAATAACTCCAATTATCTTATCTCCTTTGTTAGCATCTTGAATTAACTTAATAGATTTATCCCGTCCAACGGTAATGGGGATTACCACCCCTGGAAATAAAACTGTATTTTTAAGAGGTAGTATAGGTAACTTCTTAGGTATTTTTTCTTGATTCATTTCTTCCTCATCTTCTGAAGTCATCAAAGGGATGAATTCTGTTTCATCATCAATTATTCCAGCAAAAGTAAATTTATCAAATAGGGATGAACTCATAATTTATCTTTAGTCAAATTGTCAGTTTATAATTTTATTCCGAGTAGTAACCTCGGCAAGCATTAATAAGACAACTGGCGTGTTAAAAATAGAAACTGCTTATATGGCAGTTAAAAAACTAAAAATTACGATAGGTAGAAGATAATTCAAAGACTTGTTTTAGAATAGACCTATCGGATTCCTCTAATTTTACCCCCCTTCTTTCCATCATTTTTTCTGCCACTTCCATGGCTTTTTCAAATCTATACGTCATCCATTTTTCTGCTCCTCCCCAAGAGAAAGAAGGAATAAAAGACCTAGGAAACCCTCCCCCATAAATATTGGAACTAACACCCACCACTGTTGCAGTATTAAACATGGTATTTATTCCACTTTTAGAATGATCTCCCATCATCATTCCGCAAAACTGCTGTCCTGAATTTTTAAAGCCCCCTTTCTCATAGCTCCACAACTTAATTAATGCATAGTTGTTTTTAAGATTAGAGACATTAGTATCAGCACCGAGATTGCACCATTCTCCTAGTACCGAATTACCTAAAAAGCCCTCATGCCCTTTATTGGAATAGCCAAATATCACAGAGTTGCTCACTTCTCCACCAACTTTTACATGGGGTCCTAAAGTGGTAGCACCGTATATTTTAGCTGAAATTTTTAACGCAGCATGCTCCCCCATAGCAAAGGGTCCTCTGATCACACTTCCCTCCATAATTTCAGCATCTTTTCCAACATAAATAGGCCCGGTTTTCGAATTTAAAATTGCAGCTTGTACTACTGCACCTTCTTCTAAAAATATACGATCTCCTAGAAGGGTATTGCTAGAATCAATAGGTGCAGAAGTCCTTCCACGAGTTAATAACTCAAAATCTTTTTCTATTTCTTGAGCATTTAAAACGAAGATATCCCAAACATTTTCAATTTTTGAAAAGGCATCAACATAATTTAATTTTTCTTGAACTGCATTTTCTAAGTTTTCTAATTCTAGCTTTTCTGTTGAACATAAAGCCATTAAATTGTCTGCATCATCATACAAAGCTTCTCCATCTTTTAACTGTTGAAAAGCTGCTATCATTTGTTCATCCACCAGCAAAGCTCCATTGACATAAAGATTTAAAGAATTGTAAACTACTTGGTATTTTACTTGTAAATAGGGTACAGTTAAAAAGGAAACTTTGGCAGATGAAACACGCTTTTCCCATTTCTCTTTTAGGGTTAAAATGCCGCATCTAAAATCTGCAATTGGACGAGTGTAGGCAAAGGGTAAAAGCTTAGTTCTTTGAGTGTCGAATAATATGATATTCATTTGTTTTAGTTTTCTTACAAAGTTAATCGAAAAAGATATTTTCCTTACGTAAATTTGTAAAATGTATAAAAAAGATCAAATAAAAGGAATTATAGCAATCATACTATTTTCCATCATTGGAATTGTTTATTTTTTCTCTGATGACAGTAGCTTACTTACAACCGTTAGCATTCTTGCATTTATTATTTGGCTGGTTACTATGATTACCATAAATAGACGTTACAAATAAAATTTTTATTGATGCACTTCTTCTTTACGAGTGTATTTTAAAACCATTAAATTCATGGAATTAATTCCTAGATTAGAAATATATTTAGGGACAAACCGCACCACCTCATCATAAAATAAAGGGACAATCGCTGCTTCATCTATTATCATTTGATTGAGCTCTTGATAAAGATACTGCCTACTACTATCGTCGTAAATGCTCATAGCATACTGAAACAAAGAATCGTAAGTGGAGTTGCTAAAGTGAGTATAATTAGGTCCTGAAGGAGAAAAGTTCTCACTTAAAAACAAGGATAGATAATTCTCTGCATCGGGATAATCTGCTACCCAAGATTTTCTAAAAAAAGCTGTTTTATTGTTGGCTATCAATTCATTATTTATTGCTGCTTGATTCACATCAATTTTAATGGTAATCCCAAAATTACTCAGTTGATGTTGAATGTACTTACTCAAATCTTGATATTCTGATGTAGTGCTTAAAGTAATACTAGGCAAACCTTCACCCATTGGATAACCAGCTCTTTCTAATAACTTTACAGTAGAATCCGGTTGATAAGAAAATCCTTTAATCCCTCCAATTTCATAAGCGGCTAATCCTTTAGGTATAAATCCTTGGTCTGCTTGAATTCCTATTCCATTCCTCAAATATTTCAACATTTTATGCCGATCAAAGCCATAGTTAATGGCTCTTCTAAGGTTAATATCTTTTAAGGGGCTTTGGGTTTCTTCCAAATAAGTAGAATCTAAATTAAACCCCAAATATTCTGAATTCAAATAAGGACTTTTAATTAAATTAAATCGGTCTTTATATTTATCCATCAATTCCCCATTAGAATTTAAGATTTCATCTTTATAACTTCCTTTTAAACCGGATAAGTAATCAAAATCTCCTTTTATAAAATTAAGGAAGCTCACTTCTTGGTCTTTGATAAAAGAAATGGCAACAGCATCCAAATAAGGTAAGCTATTTCCTTGGGCATCTACCTCAAAATAATGCTCGTTTTTTAATAAGATTAACTTCCCATTTTCTTTCCAATATTTAAATTTAAAAGGTCCAGTACCTATAGGATTGGAGCGGAAATCATTGCCATAATATCGCACAGCCTCCTCCGGAACTACAGCACAATATTGCATGCTTAGAATTCCTAAAAAAGGTGGAAATTTTTCATTTAATTCAATTTCTAAAGTTTTTTTATTTAATGCTTTTATTTTTAAACTTCCATCTTGATTTCTAGCAACTGCATTCATTACCCATTTTCCAGGAGAAATTAATTTTTCATCGACCAAGCGATTTAAGGAATATACAAAATCACCGGCTACAACCCTTCGGCTACTATCTTTACCAAAAGCCTCACTTTTATGAAAATAAACGTCCTCTCGCAAATAAAAAGTGTAGCGTTTGCCATCTTTAGAGATTTCCCAATACTCAGCAATGGAAGGAACAATTTGCAAATTACTATCCAACTCCACTAATCCATTAAAAATTTGATTCACCGTGGATACATTATCTAAACTTCTTGCGAATGCAGGATCTAGCGAAGTGATATTTTCACCAATATTATAGCGAAAAATAGATTTCCCTTCATAACGGTTTTCAGAATGACAAGCTAAAAGAAATGAAAGAAGGACTAGGAAAGAAGTTTCTTTGATAAAGGGCATTGATTTTTACTTCAAATTAATCATTACTTAGTTCCAAAAGTAAGAAGGATTAATGATTTCAAAGGTACTATTATCATGATTTCAAATGCAATTATCAACAGGGATTTATCTTATAAAATAGTTAATCCCCATTTCCAAATTGTAAATAGTAGGAACAACATCAATAATAGGTTGACTTTCATGAGAAATGCTAAAACTGTTATTAATAGAAAATCTACTGCTAATGGCAGTATTCATGCTTATTTCAAAACTATAACGTTTTCTCCATAAGTTGTCTTTTTTATCAGGGGCAGTTTGAAAATATGAAATCATATGTAAATTAAAGTCTTCTGTTGCATCCCAATGAAATCCTATATAGTTTGTAGATTTAATTAAGCTTTTATACACCTTATCGGGCTTTTCTATTTCTTGCCAAACTTCATATTCATACATGACACCAACCCCGTAAAAGAAATTAAAAGTTTTAGCTTGTATCAAATCATGCCTCAATCCAACACCTCCTAGCCAACGTGGAGCTAATCCTCTATAATTATCAAATTGGTATTGAGCAAAAGCCTCTGGGTGAAATTCTCCTGATTCGAATAAACTATAACGTACATGCTGAAATCCTACACTTTTAATCATTTCTTTATTGAGCTCTGCAAATGAAAAATCATTGATAAAAGTTAAAGTAGAGTTTTTTATAAACCATGCGAATCCAGATTTAAACTTAGCCTCAAAGAAACTCATTTTTTTATCTGCTGCTACCGATCGATTATATAAGTCTACTGAAGCTGTCATGGAACCAATAAAATTAGAAGTATCCTTTTTCAACTCAGATTTTTGTACATTTAAAATTTGTGCATTACCTTCCAAAGAAAAAAATAACACCGAAAAAACAAAAAGTAATATTCGCATAACTTAACCTTAACTTCAAACTGCAAAAATAATTTTCTTTTGTTCATTTAATGAATAATTTAAGCAGCTTTCGACAAGAGAAATAAAAACCTTAAAAAGATTATAATATTGTAACTTTGGTTGCAAAACAAAACAATTAAAATTTTAGAACATGAACCGAATACTTTTAAGTCTTGGAATTCTGCTAACCATAGCTTTATCTTCTTGTGACTCAAATGAACATAACACCGATACGACTTCCGATAAAATCACATTAAACGACGGAAAACTTTGGTTAGTTAATGAGGAAATGAAACCTCATATTGAAATTGCTGAAGATATGGTTAAGATTTACCTTGAAGATGGAGATACTGACTATCAAGGTTTAGGTGAAAGGTTAGATCATCAAAATAAAGAATTAATTTCTTCTTGTACTATGGAGGGGGAGTCCCATGAGCAACTACATCATTGGCTTCACCCACATTTGGAGTTGACTAGCAATTTAATAGCTGCTAAAAATGATGAAGAGGCTAATAAAGCAATTGCTGAATTAAAGGCTTCTTTTGAAATGTATCATCAATATTTTGAATAACATAGCAAACATTATAAAGCCAGTTAGAACTTTAACTGGCTTTTTAAATTTTTAATTCTTTTGTGCTTCTGGAAAGCGAAGTTTTCCCATTTTCATTTGGTTGTATTGAAAAGCCAAATTGCCCATCATTGCACTAATTTTATTCAAAGCAAGTTGGGTTTCATCTGTTATGGGTTGCTTTTTTAAACGCAAAACTAACAATCCGTATAAGCCATTAATAGATAAGGCAATTTCACTTGGTCTAATTTTAACATCTGACTTGCTTCTAAGCTCCTCTATTGAAGATTGAGCTTTTCCATATAAATCCTTATACTCTTCAAGTTGAAAAGTGTTGAGCAAACTTTGATGTAAAACTTCTAAGCCTTCTACAATTTCATCCAACTCTTTTAAATGTCCTTTTTCCTGTATTCCTTCCTCTTTCATTTTTTTGATTAAATCAGAATACCAAATTTTTATTTGCTCTTTTACTTTTAAAGTCTGCTCATACTTTTGGACAATCTCTCTGTCGATTTTATCGAGATTAAAGTTAAAGGAACGTATCAAATCTTCTATTTGATACATATAAATTACATATTCAACAATGTTGCTTTCTTTCTTAACATTTGCCACTAACATGCTTATTTCTTGTCTTTTTTAAGTTGGTATTCTTCATTTAATCCTCTCAAAACTTCATTGGTAATATTTAAGGAATCATTCATCATTAATACAGAAGAAGTCAAAGAGTAATCTAATATCAAATCTATATTCTCATTTTTATAGCGGTCAATATAATCCAAAATACTCTTACGTAAATCACGTTTCATCTTATCTTCCATTTCTAATAATTTCATAGACAATTCTTGCTCTAATCTTTCTAGTTCATCGTTCTTTTCAATTAAAGCCTTTTGTTTTTGTTCTGCTTCAAACTGACTCATAGTTGGAGCTTTTTGCTGAAATTCATTAATTTCCTTCTGAAAAGCTAACACCTTACTTTCTAAATTTGCTCTATAATTTTCTTGTTGTCGGTCTAAATCTCTACTTAATTCTTTAACATACTCATACTTTGACCACAAACTATCTGTATTGATATAACGCATCTTTATAAAGGATGAACTGAATGCTCCTTCTTCCAGCTTTGATACTTTGGAATCCACTTCTTCCACTTCTTCTTCTTTTAATTCATTTGATGACTTAGAAGAAGATTGTAAATAAAACAAGATAATTATTGCTATTCCAAACACAACATTAAAAGCTATTTGAATATTTTTATTCATGGACTATATTTTTTTCTAAAACAAAGATTCTTATTGATTTTTTGCAAAAATGAGATAATTTAATCAATTCCCATAAAATAAGTTGATTAGGAATGGGTGTTATTGACGATTAATAACATTTTTTTGTTAATGAAGAATTTTAAACACCAATTCTTTTAATATTTCATGTTGATTCATACCTCCTCCTTTCAATCCTTTAGATTGAATATCAGCTTCTCGCAAATATTCCATGATTCGAGCAATTTTCTTAATTGAATAATATCTAGAAGCAGCTTGAAAGTCTTTAATAAAAAAAGGATTAATTCCCAATACACGTGCTTGAGTAGTTTTGTCTTTTTTACTGACTGTATGAAATAATAAAAGTTGAGAAAAATAACGGTATACCATTGGAAGAAGCATGGAAATGTTGTGATCTTTAGTATTGTTACCAAAGTGATTGATGATAACATTAGCCCGTAAAACATCCTTTCTGCCCAACGCATTATTTAATTCAAAAACATTATAATCTTTGCTAATTCCCGTATTTCTTTCAATTTGTTCATCATCAATCACACCTCCTTTAGGTGTACTAATAATAAGCTTATCAATTTCATTGGCAATTTTGCTTAAATCCGTACCCAAATATGCAATTAACAACTGAATTGCCTTGGGCGTAATTCTTACTTCTTTGGCAGAAATATACTGTTCTATCCAAGCTGGAACCTGATTATCATAAAGTCGTTTTGACTCAAATAATACTCCCTTTTTCTTTATTAACTTGACATAGTTTTTACGTCCGTCAGGTTTACCATGCTTATAATTTAAAACTAAAACAGTAGTTGGAGAAGGCTGTTCTACATATTTTTCTAGTTCTGTAATGTTTCGAATAACTTGTGCTTCCTTCACAATTACCACATTATATGGAGCCATCATAGGATAGCGCTTTGCTTCTGAAATTAAATCCAACACATTCACATCCAACCCATAATGCACCGATTGATTAAACTCTTTCTCTGAATCATCAAGAATATTCTCTTCAATATAATCTGAAATTTGATCTATAAAATATTCCTCCTCTCCATACAACAAGTAAACAGGATGATATACTTTGTTTTTTAAATCGCGAATTATTTTATTATAGTCCAAGTATTAAGTTATTTTTGTAGGTAAATGCAGGAGCTAAATTTACCCACATATCAATTCAAATTCAAGGAAGAGGACAAAAGAACTAAAATTTTCGACAAAACCCGAAAAGCTTACTATGTCTTAACTCCAGAGGAATGGGTACGCCAAAACTTTATTGAGTATTTAATTCATGAAAAAGACTATCCTAGAGGACTGATTGCTATAGAAAAAGGGTTGAAATTAAATAATCTACCCAAACGAACAGACATCCTAGTTTACTCTAGAAATGGCGAACCCATATTAATGGTAGAATGTAAAGCTCCAAATATAAAAATTACACAAAGTGTTTTCGATCAAATTGGAAGGTATAATATACACTTCAAATTACCGTTTCTTATAGTCACCAACGGAGTAGAACATTATTGTGCTCAAATTAATTTTAAAGAAAAGAAGTTTTCTTTCCTTTCAGAAGTACCTCATTATAATACTATTTCAGAAAAATGAAGTTCCTTAAATACTCCTCTTTAACCTTCTTATTTTTCTTAACCTTTAGTCTAAAAGCTCAAAAACAAAAATTTGGATTTGAATTAATGGACTATCTGCATCAAGTTGAAAATCAAGATGAAATGGTCCCTCTCCTTGTTGAAGGTAAAACAGAGGAAATCAGTAATTTAATAAAAGAATTAGGAGGGGATGTTCGCCTAAAAGTTGGATTGTTGTATTCCATTGATATTCCAGCTAAAAATGTAGAGGTTTTTTCTGCTCACCCCTTCGTCAAACAAATAGATTTCAGCCTAGCTCCTGCCCATGCCTTAAGCGATACCATGTTGATAAATACAAGAGCTAAGTCAGTTCATGAAATGCTGGGTTCCCTTAGAAAAAAATATAGCGGAAAGGGTGTGGTTATCGGCATTATTGATACAGGAATAGAAATTGAGCACCCCGACTTTATGGATTTAGACAGCAATACTAAGATCTTATACATCTGGGATCAAAATGCCACTCATCAACCTAATAGAAAGGCAAACAATTACAATTATGGGGTGGAATGGACTTCTGCCTCTATAGAAAATAAAAGCTGTACCCATGTAGATCATCCTCAATATTTTGGACACGGTTCAAATGTTACTGGAACAGCTGCTTCATCAGGGATGGCTAATGGGAATTATAGAGGTGTTGCACCCGAGGCTAAAATTATTTCCGTGGCCACACGCTTTGGAAGTGTCAACTGGCTTCAAACTGTAGCTGAAGCAGTGGATTATATTTTTAGTAAAGCCGACAGCATGGGTTTACCTTGCGTTATCAATACCAGTGTCGGAACTTATGAAGGCTCACATGATGGATTAGATATTGCCGCTAGAATGATTGACCAAATGCTACAGCAAAAAGGAGGGAGAGCACTTGTTTCTGCTGCCGGAAATGAAGGTACTCAATCTTTTCATTTGCAACATAATTTACAAAATGACAGCTTATTTACTTGGTTTGAACAGCATAATATTTTACCAAACAACCAAAGAGGAGTTGTATTTGAAGTTTGGTCAGATACAGCAGATTTCAACAACATATCTTACTCTTTTGGCGCAGATGAACATCAAAATTCCAATTACAAGTTAAGAGGAAGAACAGCTTTTGCAAAAGGGAAAAATAGATTAAACCAAGTATATACCGATACTATTTTTAGCATTGATAACAACAGATTGGCACTGGTTCAAACATTTGTTGATAGTGCCCAAGGAAGATATAACCTGCAAGTTCGTATTAGCGTAGATTCCACACAATATCATTATCGATTTGAAACCACAGGTAATGGGAAATTAGACATCTGGTCTTCTTATGCCCTCTTACGTCATTCTAACATCATCAACTCCACTTTGCCTAGCGCTGCTGTTTATTCAGAAATGTATAAGTATAAAAAACCAGATAGTTTACAAACCATAGTGAGCAGTTTTGCCGCTTTACCTTCTGTAATAACAGTAGGGAATTATGTCAACCGTGGGGAATATATTGACGTTAATCATAACTTGCAAAAAACAGGATGGACTGCTGGGGAAATTAGTATTAACTCTAGTTTGGGTCCAAATAGAAAAGGAGTTTTAAAACCAGACATCAGTTCTTCTGGAGATTATTTATTTGCCGCAGGTAAAATTTCCACCCTACAACAAGCTATTCTTAATGATCCCAAAAAAGTTACTCCAGACAGCATGCATTATAGGAATGGGGGAACAAGCTTAGCCTCCCCAACTGTCGCAGGAATTGTAGCATTACTATTGGAACAATGTCCAGAGCTCAATTATTCAAGCATAAAAAGTGCTATCATTAACTCGGCCAGGATTGATCAATTTACTTCAAATCTTCCCAATCCAAAATGGGGACATGGAAAAGCAGACGCCTTTGCTTTATTAGAAGGGAATGTTTTTACCCCCAAATTAAATGTTTTAGATTCCCCAAGCTGTGAGGGAGATAGTATAAGAATCACGACTACAGAAAACTACTTTAAGTATAAATGGAGTCATGGTGATCAAAGGGCTATTACAAAAATAGCCCGTAATGACACCATAATGGTTTGGGCCATAGATTCCAACTCCTGCCAATCACCCTCAGATACTCTTATTTTAACTTTTATAAAACAAGCAAAATCCCCTCAAATTCATCAAATAGAGGATAGTTTATTCCTTCTAGGAAATACCGATGGAGTATTACAATGGTTTCATAATCAACAAGCAATTCCTCAAGCTAATCAAGATTTTTACATTGCCGATCAAGCTGGTTTATATTATTGTCAACGAACAGATTCTAATGGCTGTAGTACATTTTCAGATAGCATATACTATCAAATTGTTGGAATAGAAAAAATAGAAAACACAAGCTGGGAAGTATATCCAAACCCCGTAAAAGATGGCAAATTAAATATTACAAGCCCTTTTCAAGGCGGTTTTAACATTAGCTTATACAATATAAATGGGCGTAAGCTTTTAGAAAAACACATTACAGAACCCCAAAAAATAATTCAGCTACCTTCATTAAGCAAAGGCTTATATTTGTTGAAAGGAAGAGATAATAAAGGAAATACATTTAGCAAAAAAATACAAATTCTATGAGAGGACTTTTTAGCGTAATCCTATTGTTTTTATCAATTTTTCTTATCAATTATTCTATTGCTCAAGAAAATAACGATCTGCTAAATGGCGATTATCTGTCCGATAAATTGATAATTAAAATCAATGAAGAATATTCAGAATATTGTCAAATTAATAGCATAGAGATTCCACCATTAATGCGTTGGATAAAGGAAGCCCCTATAACAAAAGTAAAAAAGGTTTTCCCGTATAAGCATCAGAATGAAAAAATGCTAGAACCAAAAAATAAAAATGAAGTACGCATTGACAACATTTATTATTTTCATTTGGAAACTGGAGCTAACATTCCCTTTCTACTTGAGCAACTTAAAAAGTTTCCTTTTATAGAATATGCCGAGCCTAATTACATCAATCACTTAACCTATACCCCTTCTGATTCCTTAAATGATAAGCAATGGTATTTGTATGCTGTAAAAGCATTTGAAGCATGGGACATAGAAAAAGGCGATAGCAATATAATTATAGCCATTTCAGATACAGGAATCGATACTTCACATGCAGATTTAATGGAAAATTTAGCTTACAATTGGGATGATCCCATTAACGGGAATGATGATGACCACGATGGATTTATAGATAATTTTTACGGTTGGAATACAGGAAGCAATAACAATAATGTACATTATACCCATTCTGCCCATGGAAGTAATGTAGCAGGGATAGCTGCTGCTGCAACCGACAATGTAAGGGGAATCTCTGGAGCGGGCTTTAACAGTCGTTTAATGATTATCAAAATAGACAATGCAGAGGGTCAATTATCAGGAGCTTACGAATCCATTGTTTATGCTGCAGATCATGGAGCTTTTATTATCAATTGTTCTTGGGGAAGTTATACTCAAAGCGAATTTGCTGAAGACATTATAAATTATGCGGCAATAAACAAAGGTGCTTTGATTTTTTGTGGAGCAGGTAATGGCCCTTTTCGTGGAGATAGTGCTGGAATAGGAGTTGAAACTACATTTTATCCTGCAGCTTATGAAAATGCAGTGGCAGTTGGATCTACCATCCCTGGAGATACCCTTAAAACAAGTTCAAATTATGGATATTGGTTGGATATTTTTGCTCCTGGAGAAGATATGCTAACCACTACTATAAATGCTTCTTATGGCATGAATGGAGGAACATCTATGGCTTCTCCTTTGGTTTCTGGGGGGGCTGCTTTAATCAAATCACATTTCCCACATTACAATAATAAAGCTGTTTTATTACAATTAAAAAACACCTCGGATTTTATTGAAGATATCAACGAAGAAAGATATAGAGGGAAAACTGGAAGTGGAAGAGTTAATTTTTATAGAGCACTTACAGATACTACCTTTGCAGGAATTTTAATGGAGAATATTAAAATTTCAAGTGGCATAGATGACAACTTTATAAATGGGGATAGTATTTTTATTTCTGCAGATTTTATCAATTACCTTAAAGATGCAAACAATGTAAAAATTACCATCAGTACAGAAAAAAACGATTTGCAAGTAATTTCTAATCAACTAGAAGCTAATCAACTTCTAAACGGTGATACTTTAAATAATTTAAATGAGCCCTTTATTTTTAAAATCCCTCATTCTACCCCACTCAATACAAGCCTACTCTTTAAAGTTAAGCTAAGTGCAGATAACTTTGAAGGTGTTCAATATTTTAAACATACCGTGAATAACGATTTCATTACCGTTGAGGAAAATAACTTAAGAGTGACTTTTAGCAGCAAAGCAGGAATTGGGTTAGCAGATAAAAGAGGAGAAGGAATTAAATACAAAGGAAAAGGCCCATCTTTATTGTATGAAGGAAGTTTTGCCATAGCAGAAAACCCCAACACTGTATTTAATGAGTTTAGAGGCGTTGAAAAGGATGACAATGACTTTAGTATCAAAGAAGTAATTAAAAAGAAAAACACCAAAAACAATGCTGGTATTGAACTCAATTCAACTTTTATAAATAAAGGAATTCAAAAATATGAAATATATACCTACCACCATGTATATAAAAATAAACTCCCCAACACTGCTTTTTATATTTATCAAATTATCAATAAAGGAGAGGTGGATTTAAAAAATCTCTTTGCGGGGATGTTTTTGGATTGGGATATTGTAGATTATTCAAAAAACAAAATTGGCTATGATGCCAGCAGGAAAATGAGTATTGCTTTTGCTACAGATACTAGTTTATATTGTGCTGTTAAAATTTTAAATGAAGAGGTTAACGCCAATCATTATGCCATAGACAATGTTGTTGGAGGCTCAGTTGAAATCGACTTATCGGATGGTTTTAGCACCCAAGAGAAATATATAGCATTAAGTCAAATGCGCGATTCTGCAGGAACTTCAAGTCCTACAGGAAATGACATTTTAGATGCAATTTCTGTTGGCCCTTTTGACCTCAAAAGAAACGACAGTTATATTGCCGCATTTGCTATTCTAGTTTCAGACGATTTAGATAGCTTAAAAGCAGAAGCTGATTCTGCCCAAGCATTATACAACCGATTGGAACTAAACCGAAAAGGCTACTTACCTTTAGGAGATCAAGCCATGCCCATTGTATATCCCAACCCTACTTCTTCTACAATTAATTTTGAATTCAATATTGAAAATGCCAATTACTATTCAATTAAGCTGTTCGACCTAAGTGGAAAGTTGGTTTTAAATAGGGGTGAAAGAAAATATGAGGAAGGAATATATAGAGAAATTATTCCAACTCAAAACTTAAAAACCGGACAATACGTTCTTCAGTTAAAAGGAGGAAAACAATCCATAGAGCAGCTAATAGTGATTATAAGAGAATAGTAAAATTGAATCAAATTAATTTTTAATTAAAGAACTTACTTCAACTCAATAATCAATTTAGGTTCCGCAAACTCTTTTAATTCTTCTAATTTTTCAGCAATGTTTATCACCCACATCTTTTCTCGCTCAAGATTTCTAGGTAATGAGGTTTCTTTATCAAATTGATTTTGAAATCTATCCAACTCCTTTTGAATCTTATCGTCGAGTTTATCATATTTCTTTTTAATATGTTCAA
>CAZKFN010000050.1:0-15888 GCA_964552035.1 uncultured Flavobacteriales bacterium | reverse complement strand
CTTGCACGACAACAACCTTCCCGATACGCTGGATTATGGAATGAATTATCAACACCTAAGGTTGGATAGTTTAAACCTTTTGGTGAGTGACTTAGAAATTGAAGACATTTACCATATGCAAGCAAAAGTTGAGCATTTATCAGCCAGAGAAAAATCTAGTGGATTTTATTTAAAAAATTTGCTTGGAAATTTTCAAGTATTGAATGAGGTTGCTGAGCTAAAACAAGCCCTCATCCAAACGGAATATTCAGATGTTTCAATGGATTTGAAGTTTACTGCCAATTCCTTTCCAGACTATAAAACAGACTTTATTAACCTAGTTCATATGTCAGCTAATATAAAAGAAGGGAATTTATGGATAAACGATTTGTCCCATTTTGCTCCTAGTCTGCAAGGAATAGATAATACTGTTTATATAGAGGGGAAAGTAGAAGGTACAGTTTCCAATTTAAAAGGAAAGAATATACAGCTTCTATTAAATAGAGAAACCGCTTTATATGGGGATTTTAATTTTAGGGGCTTGCCAAACATTGAAAATACTTTCATTTACTTTAACATGGAAAGGTTTGTAACAACAGCTCATGGGTTAAGAGCATTGCCTTATCCTCCTTTTAAAGAAAAAAGGACAGTACACATTGCTGAAAATATTGACCGCTTGGGGGAAATTTCCTTTAATGGGAATTTTACAGGCTATTACAATGATTTTGTAGCTTATGGTGAGGTTGCTTCAGCACTTGGTAGCGCTCAGTTAGACATGCTGGTAAAAGAAGAGCAAGATCAATTCTATTACAAAGGGAAGGTGGCTTCAAAAGGCTTTAAGCTGGGAGAGTTTTTAGAAGTGGATAAGATAGGGAAGGTAGCTTTAAACTTAGAGCTAAATGGAAGTGGTTTGAGTAAAGAATATGTGGATGCTGAGGCTAAAGGTAAAATTGAGATTTTTGAATTTTCAGATTATGCATATAAAGATATTCAAGTTAACGCGAGCTTTAATCAACAAATGTTTGACGGTGAGCTAAATGTACATGATGAGAACATTAAATTGGACTTTAACGGTAAGATAGATGCTAGTAGAAAACTCTTGTTTTCAGATTTTGCAGTTCGGGTAAGAGAAGCTAACCTGGCCAAACTCCATCTTTTTAATCAAGAAGATACTTTAACCCAACTCGATTTGAATGGAGATATTAATCTGGTGGGGTTGAATTTTGATGAGATTGAGGGAATATTTCGTTTGGACAGCATACATTATAGAGATAAGGAAAAAACATTCATCGTGGATAGTGTTGAGTTGGTGTCCATTCAACATGAAGGAGATCGCTTGATGAATTTATCTTCTGATATTGCACAAGCTGAGCTTAAAGGGCATTTTGCTCTTAGTGAAATGGGTGCAGCAGCAAAGAACTTAATTGCTCATTATTTTTTAAATGAAGAGTTAGAGGAACAAAAAGCCATGCAACGATTTAATTTTGACATAAATTTTATCAACTTCTCTCCAATTACAGAATTGTTTTTGCCCGAATTAAATATAGATAGCAATACTAAAGTTGTCGGTAGTTATGATAATACCAGGATGGGCTTAAACCTTTTTGCTAGAGGAGGTTTTATTAATTATAAATCCACTTCTATAGAGAATTATATTGCTCGCTTAGAATCGGATCAGGATAGCCTTAATTTGTTGTTTCGATCTTCTAACTTAAAAGCTAGTGAAACGATAGAAATGGGGGGAGTTTCAGTAATTGGTAAAGGCTATAAAGGAGGTACAACGATTCAAGCTTTATGGAAAACTTTAAATCAAGAAGCCGATTCTGGGAATATCAATGTGTTGGCCAAACTTACAACTTTCGATGCCTTAGATTTTGAGTTAAAGGACAGTAAATTTCTTTTAAGAGATAAATTGTGGAGCATTGCCAACGACAATCAAACACTGATTCATGGAGATAGTATTTTGATTAATAATTTTCACTTAGAAAGCCAAGGACAATTTTTAGAAATGGATGGTATTGTTTCAAAAAATCCAGAAGACTCCTTAAAAGTATTAATGCAGCAATTGGATTTGACCTATATTAGTCAAATGCTACCGGATAATATTATTGAGTTAAGTGGTATAGCCAATGGGGAAATGCTCTTAAAAGATATTTATGAGGACTTTACACTAACATCAAATTTAACTTTTGATTCTTTGGAAATAAATACTATTGCTATAGGAAAAGGTTTTTTTGAAAGTAAATGGGATGCCCATGAGAAGAAATTAATGGTGGATGGTAGTTTGTGTGAGATGAAGAAAAATATACTTCAGTTTAATGGAGAGGTTTTTCCTATACGAAAAGAAGAAAGTTTAGCTTTAACCTTAAAAGTCAACAGTTTTCCTATTTTTATGGTAAGCCGTTATATTGAGGATTATGTGTCGGATGTGGAAGGAAATATCTCTGGAGAAATAGCCATAGGGGGAGTAGCTAAGAAGCCCGAATTGGATGGAGTTTTAAGAATGGAAGGGGCTGCGTTAACCTTAAACTTGCTGAATACACATTACGAATTAAAGGATGAAGTGCAGATCAAAACAGATTATATTGGTTTTGATAAATTAAGAATTGTCGATAAAAATGAAAATACAGCTTTAGCTACAGGGAAAATTACCCATACCAATTTCAAGGACTATAACTTGAATATAGACATAGAATACAAGGATTTTTTAGCACTAAATACAACAGCAGAACATTCAGATTTGTATTATGGTACTGCTATATGTACGGGTACAGCTAACATCCTCAACGATGGAAATGGCTTTGTCTTTGACATAAACGCTAAGGCATTAAAGGGTACAAATTTTAGAATCCCCTTAAAAGAGGGTGTGGAGGTTTCCAGTTCAGAGTTTTTAATTTTTAGAAATAGCGGACAAGAAGAAGAGAAGGGGGAAGAAGTTGATTTAACAGGTATTCAAATGAATTTTGATTTGGACATTAGTAGAGATGCAAAAGTACAAATCATCTTTGATGAAAAGATTGGAGATATCCTTGAGGCCAATGGAGAAGGAAACTTAAAGTTGGAAATTAATACTTTGGGGAATTTTAACATTTATGGACAATATGTGATTGACCAAGGAGAGTACTTATTTACCTTAAAAAATGTGATTAATAAAAAATTCTCTCTGGCTAAAGGAAGTAGAATTTCTTGGAATGGCGATCCTTATAACGCGAGAATTGACATGAAAGCCATATATAATCTTCGTGCTTCTTTGGTAGATATTATGGGTCAAGATAGTACAGCTGATTTTAAAAGAAGGGTTCCAGTGGAGCTGGAATTGCAGATGAGAGGGCTTTTATTGACGCCTGAGATTTCCTTTGATATCCGTATTCCAACAGCAGATGATGAAATTAAAAGAAGGTTAGAAAGTATATTATACGTCAATGCCTCAGATGTAAACCAACAAGAAATGAATCAACAAGTGTTTGGTTTGTTGATTTTTAATCGCTTTATGGCACCTTCCAGCGGTATTGCCTCAGAATCAGGGGTAAGTAGAAGTTCTACGGGAATCAACAACGGATATGAATTTCTTTCGAATCAAATGAGTAATTGGTTGTCGCAAATGAGTGGTCAATTTGATGTGGGTGTAAATTACCGACAAGGGGATGAATATGCTGGAGATGAATTTGACCTCTCCCTTTCTACTGGCTTGTTTGAAGACCGACTCATTCTAGATGGTAACTTGGGTTATACTTCAGATACTGAATACATGGAAAATGAAGACCGCTCAAACTTTATTGGTGAATTTTCTTTAGAATATAAAATTAGTAAAGACGGTAGGTTGAGGCTAAAGGGATTTAATCGTTCTACCAATAATAGCTTGCTTCAAACCAATAGCCCTTATACCCAGGGCGTAGGACTATTTTATCGCCAGGAATTCGATAGTTTTATGGAACTGTGGAGAAATATATTTAAACGAAATACAGAAGGACATAGAGAAGAAGAAAGCTCTTCCGTTATAGGTGAAATTTAAACTCATTTTATCGAAATTTTAAGAACAAAAAGTGTGAGATATTGTTAACTTACAAAGAACTACTTTTTGTTTTTATATAAAAGACAATCTTGTCCTTTATGTGAGTTTTTTCTTTACCTTTGAGTAGTTCAATCATCAATTAATTAATAATTAAATTAAACGATACAATTATGACAACATCAACAGCAAGTGCAAATTGGGGAGGTACCATAAAAGAAGGAGAAGGTAAAATGAGTTTTACCGGTTTTGAAGATATTTACTGCTACAATTCTCGTTTTGGAGAAGGAAAGGCAACCAATCCAGAGGAATTAATAGGAGCAGCTCATGCAGGATGCTTTTCTATGTATTTATCCTTGTTACTAACTGAGGAAGGATTAAATCCTGAAGACATTTCTACAACGGCTAAAGTTACCATGGATAAGGATGATATAGGTCCAAGTATTACAGGTATTGAATTAAATTGCAGTGTAAAGTGTGAGGGTTTGAAGGAAGATAAATTAAAAGAATTGGCAGCTATAACTAAAGAAAAATGTCCCGTTTCTAGGCTGTATGCTGGAGGAACAGCTAAAATCACAGCTGAGGCAAAATTATTGAAATAAATAAAAGAAAATTATGGAAGACACAAGTTTATTCCCCAAAGCTACTCGGGAGTTAGCAGAAAGTAAAGCAGCGTTAGCGCCTGATATTATTGAACATTGGAGGAATTTTAGTAAGACAATTTTTAAGGAGGGTGCACTTTCAGAAAAAGACAAGCAATTGATAGCTGTAGCTGCAGGACATGTTACTCAATGTCCTTATTGTATACAAGTGCATACTAAGGTTGCATTGAGAAAAGGAGCTTCTAAAGAAGAAATAATGGAAGCAATATGGATAGCTGCTGCAGGGAGGGCTAAGAGTGCTTATTCTCATGCTGGAATTTCAGTAGCTCAAATGGAAGAAGATGATGGAGGAGAAAAAGAAGAGCAACTTTATGTTGAGGCTACTCCTGAAATGGTTGAAAAGAAAGCCAAACTCTCCAGTGCTAATGTAGAAGCATGGAAAAGTTTTGTCAATGCTGTTTTTAAAGCTGGGGCTTTAAGTGAAAAGACGAAACAACTGATTGCTTTAGGGGTTTCCCATATTACCCAATGTGCCTATTGCATTAAAGAACATACCAGCAACGCAAAACAAAAAGGAGCTACGAATGAGGAAATGATGGAGGCTATATGGGTAGCTGCTGAAATGTGTGCGGGAGGGGCTTATGCTCATGGATCGATTGCTATGGCAGAAATGGACAGGTTTCACAGTAAGTAGTTCAAAATGAAGTTTGGATAAACCAATGATAAAAGCGGATGTAAACAGGGTGGAGCAACCCTTTTTTTCAGTGGTTATTGCAACTTATAACAGAGCTCACCTTTTGAATAGGGCTTTAAACAGCTTGTTAATTCAAACCATGGAGGACTGGGAGGCTATTGTTGTAGATGATGGTAGTGAAGATAATACTTCTCAACTTATAGAAAGTTATGTAAAAGCTGATAAGAGAATTCATTATTTTAAAAAAGAACATTCTGGTGTAGCCTTAACTAAAAATAAAGGAATTGAATTGGCTAAAGGTCAATTTGTTACTTTTTTAGATTCCGATGATGCATATAAAGCTAATCATTTAATGCTTCGTTATAAGTATTTGTTAAACAATTCAAGTATAGATTTTTTACATGGAGGGGCAAAGGTTATAGGAAATCAATTTGTACCCAATAGATTTGATACCACAAAAAAGATACATTTAAGTAATTGTAAAATAGGAGGGACTTTTTTTGTTCGGAAATCTTGTTTGATTGCTTTGAGTGGTTTTAAAAATATTCCACTGGCTGAAGATGCCGACTTATTAGAGCGTGCAAAGGTTTTTAATTGTACTTTAATGAAAATAAAAGATCCAACTTATATCTACCATAGAGATCATCAAGAGAGCTTGACAAAAAACTTATTTAAACAACAGAACAAATTAAAGAATACGGTAAATTAATTTTTTTAAATACATTCTATGCTGAGATCTTAAGGCATAGTAATAAAATAAAGATAAAATGAAAGAGAGATTAGATTATTCAAAAGTAGCTCCAGAGGCAATGAAAGCCATGATAGGGTTAGAAAAATATGTAGCTGGTACAAAATTGGATAAAACCATTTTTGAATTGGTAAAAATTAGAGCTTCGCAAATTAATAAATGTGCTTATTGCATAGACATGCACACCAAAGATGCTCGTAAAACAGGAGAAACAGAGCAGCGATTATATGCACTTTCTGCATGGAGAGAAACGCCTTTTTATACCGAAAAAGAGCGCGCAGCTCTAGCCTGGACTGAGGCTTTGACTTTGATTTCAGAGAATGAAATTACTGATGATTTATATCAAAATTTAAGTGCTCATTTTGATGAAGAAGAGCGTGTGGCTTTGACCATGGCGATTGTGGCTATCAACGGCTGGAATCGCTTGGCAATAAGTTTTAAAACCCAGGCAGGAACTTATGAACCCTAGATAGTGGTGAATTTTAAAATTGGGAATTTTAGCTATAAGTCTTTATATAAAGTAACTTGTAGGTACTAAAATAATTAATCCCAATGTGTTGGTATGCGTTTCTAAAAGATTCCTCCCCACGGTAAGAATGATTTCAGAAGTAAAGAATGTTATAGGTAAAAATAGATCTGCAATTTTTTTCTACCTTAATTGATACTGGTTTCTAGTAAAAACCCAAGGAGCAAAAAGTAAAGATAGTGGATGAGGTATGAATTTAAAATAAATACAGGCTGAAAGCATAGAAAAAAGAAAACCCAATAGTTCTAGCTTTGGGTTTTTCATTACAACCTTCGAAAAGACAGCATATAGACTTAGAGTTGTCTTAAAATATCATTCAAATCTTCTTTATTTATAAAGGAATATAATTTATAGATAGGAAGTAATTTTCGATTCAGTATAATTATAGAAGGGAAATTTAAAGTATTATTTTCTTGAGCTAAATATTCAGCTAACTCATGATATTGCTTAGTAGTTGCGCCCTTGTATTTTCTATTAAAAAAAAGAATATCATTCTTTTCTTCTGCATTTAATTTTAATAAATATACTTTTTCTTTTAAGAGTTTTGAAAGCGTAGTATCGTTAAAAACTATGTTTTCCTGCATCTTACAAATTTTACACCAGTCAGTATAAACAAATATTAAAATAGCTTTTTTATCTTGTTTAAATGAATTGGTTAATTCTTCAAACTTTGTCCATTCTGCCTGAGCATAAATAGTACAGGAAAACATAGTTAGTAATATGAGCAATACTTTTCTCATCGAATTTTGTATCTAAGTCCTATAAAACCCCTTATGCCTTGATTAGAAGTATAAACATAATCGGGATCAAAAGTTAAGGCATTGGGGTTGTTAACAGTTGGAATTACATCTCCTTCTGCATTAAAGTGTACCTCTTTATCAAAAGGGTCAAAGGGTCTAGCTATACTATTGGATGCAGGTGTGAAATTGAGTAGATTTTTAACACCGGCAAACATTTCCCATTGTTGATTTATTCCTTTACTTAATTGAATGTTTTGGATACTAAACCAAGGAGAGTATTTACTTCGGTTGTCTAAATAACCTAGAAGAGGTAGCCGCATAGGGCTGTATAAATTCCCTGTATAATTGAGGTTTAAATCCCAAGCGAGTATCTTATATTCCACACTCCAATTAGCTGAGAAGTGCTCAGTTAATATTTGTCTTTCCTTTATCCCATTTTCTATAGTGTTTACATTAATAAGACTGGTTCCGCCAATTAATTTAAGTCCATTTTTAAAAGTTAAATCAACATTTATAGAAACACCTTCAGAAACTGCTTTACCATCAAGATTTCCATAGATAATTTGATTTTTATTGCTTTCATAATCAGGGATAATTTGGTTTGAAAAAAGTGTGTAGAATAGGGATGCATCTAAACTAATAAAGGTTTCATTTTTTGTATAGAATCTTTGAACAGCATTTAGATTCACATTGTAGGATTTTTCAGGTTTTAATTTTTCTTTAAAAACAACTTCTCTTGCTCCAGTCAGGGCTGCATGGTCTTCAGTAAAGATATTAGCTACTCTAAATCCATTTCCTGCACTTAATCTCAACTGAGTTTTATCATTGGCTGAATTCCATTTATAGTTAATTCTTGGAGAAAATATATTTCCATGAATATTATTGTAGTCGTATCTTAAGCCAAGCAAAAGTGTATTAAATTCATTTAAGATTATTTGATCTTGGATAAAAACTCCCGGTAAATGGGTTATAGAAGCACGATGTCCGCTGCTATCAGATTTTAAGGTAGCTGCGGTATTGTCATTGTAAAAGCTATATCTATAACCAGCCCCAAAAAGGAAATCATGAGTAGCAAATATTTTTTTATCCCAAGTCAATTGTGTAAACCCTATCCTTTGGTCAGCATTATAGGAGTCTGTGCCATAAAATGAGTTTTGTAAATGCTGGTTTGCACTAAATTGAAGGTTAAAATTTTCACTTTCAAAAGGGAGTTGATAGTTTCCGAAAATTTCCCATCTATTGGTATAAATGCTTTCCCCATAAATGGAATCTCCACCTCTAAATTCGGGATTCCATTTCATATCTCCACCCCAACGATCTTCGTAGACATAACGCATACCTATATTAAACTCTCTATTATCTTTACGATCTATAGATAATTTATTAAATATAGAAATTCTATCTTGCAAGGTGAGATCAGTAAAACCATCTTGATTGTGATCTATAGGATTACTGTAATTAAAATAATTAACCCCTAATAAGGAGGTGACTTTCTCTCCAATGTTAAATTTACTAGCAATATCTGTGTTTACTTCTTGCCATGAAGTTGCATAAACTTCTGCTGAGAAAAGTGCAGAATTGCTTGGCTTTTTTGTGATTACATTAATTAGCCCTCCAACGGCTTCTGAGCCATAAAGTGAAGAAGCTGGGCCTTTAACTATTTCAACCCTTTCAATTAATGAGGTTGGAATTCCCGATAATCCATATACAGTTGATAGCCCACTTACTATGGGCATGCCATCAATTAATACCATAGTGTAGGGGCCTTCTAATCCATTGATATGAATATCCCCAGTATTGCAAACACTACAATTTACCTGTGGCCTTACCCCATTAATGTTATCTAAGGCTTCAAATACAGAATTTGACTTATTGTTTTCAAAAAAGCTAGAGCTGTAAACTTCTACTGGAACCGGACTGTCTTTTCGTGACATTTTTTTCATGGTTCCACTAATTACAACTTCACTAAGTTCGTATTTACTTTGCTTTAATGTAAAATGTAGGCTAGTGGATTGATTTTCTTTTACCCTTACTTTTATAATTTGCTTTTCAAATCCTATAAACTGAGCGGTAATCAGCTGCTCCCCAACAGGTATATGTTCTATTTTAAATTTCCCATTGATATCTGTGGAGGCTCCTATACTTGAATTAGATAAATACACATTAGCAAAGGGTATAACTTCGCCATTACTTTGCTTAACAGTACCTTCAACACTCCCGCTTTGACAAAAAAGATAGGGCAATTGTAAAAAAGATAGGAATAATATTAAAAGTTTATATTTCATTTCTCTAATAACTTAATTTAGTTATGCAAATATCTTAATTTAGATTAATCTAAAAAATAATTTAGACTATTTGTTTTGAAAAAAGTTTTAGGATTTAATAAAAAAAGGGATACAACAAAAATATTGATGTATCCCTACTAACAAAGAAGTAAGATTATTTTACATTACTGTCCGATAAAAATTAATTTTGCGAACCAAATGCTTTGTATCCTATATTTCTTTAGCAAATAAACTATTCTTTCAAAAAGAACCCTCTCAAGTTAGAAAAAAAGATAACTGTGCTACATTGAAATTTGATGTATCCCTATTACCTGCGATTTTACTTAATCATAATAACTATGAGAAGCTACTACATCTTGAATTGCTTCTTTTGTCTTGATAGGATGATAGTTTTTACCCGAGAATTGTTGAGCAAGTGTAAAAATTTTATCATAAAGGTTTTGACCATTTACTTTTTCATTTATTTTTAATTCACTGTACTTTTCGATATGTGTTTCCCATATTGACCTTACATCTGCCCAAAAATTTTGTGTCTTTTCCCAATAGTCAACAGCAGGTTGTACATTATAATCACCTCTATTCTGAATTTCAAATCCTTTTTCCCAAACGATTAAGTGATCAATTCCATTTTCATCTCTAAAAACCTTTTGATTATCTTGGTTCATCATCCAACCGTAATTGGTTATTTCAATTCTATGGCTTCTTACTAATACATTAAAGTCTTTTCTTTTTTCTTGTCTTCTAGGTAAGGGTGCATCTGCTTTTCCTTCCCAATAGCTTTTTCCATCCACAAAAACCCAGCTACCGTATGCTTGATAACGCGGGCAATCATCTACTTGATATACCTTTTGAGTCCAGGTACCTTCAACTTCTCTTTCAGTTAGGGATTTCTTTTTCCACAGGCCTTCTTTTTCGAAAAATAAAAAATCTGTATTTTCATAAATCCAATCTTGACGCCAATGTTTAACCACAAAATTTTCATTAACCACTAAAATATGTTGCAGAGAAATATGATGAGGTTCATTTTTAATAACAAAGATGTATTCTATACTTTCATTTTTATATAATTTTTCTCTTTGATAACCTTCAAGAGGAGAGAAAGTCTCAGCAAAATCAAAGGTAACATGGAATTTTCCTGCAAGTTTTAGGATAGCTTCTCTATCCATTTGCTTTTTTGTTTCCTTTGTCAAGGCTGAGTTAAAGCCAATTGTCGATGTTAAACTTTTCATAATATGTTTTTTATAGGGTTGATAATTAGGTTTATATTATAATCTCATGTATTCAAATGAAGGCGAACCTGTAAGTCCATTCTCATCATAAAAATCTAAGAAGTGAAGTTTGTAAAAGTTGTCTTGAGAATCTTTAACGATATAGTTTTGTTTAACAAAAACGGTATATTCTCCTTTGTCAATATTGTAATCTTTCCAATGGTGTCCTATCACATCTAAATGGGTTTGAAAAGGAATGGATTGAACATCCTCTAGGGTTATTTTAGAAAATTCTTTATTAAAAATTTTAGCAACTGAAGTTTTATAAGGGTTGATAATAGCTCCATTTACGGAATATACTATTGGTGGGTCGATAAAAGTATAAGTATACTGAGTAAAGCATAAATCATAATCTAATTTAGGGGGTTCAATTTGTATAGTTTCATTCGAATTAAAAGAAAAAGCGATACGATTATAACCTTCTACCTTGGCTATGGATGCAGTATTTTTATTACTTCCATCCAATTGAGAGTAGGTCATGTTATATACGTTATTTTCTATTTTATTAATTTGGATTTTAAATTTTCCTAAGGGTTGTCCTTGTGGATTAAAACCCCTATTTATAATTAAGACTTCTTTCAAATGGCTAATATCGCCTATTGCTAAGCTGTCCTTTTTTCCTGAATGATGCTCATTAATATAATTTAATCCCTTGTCTGAATTGACTTTTTCAAAATCTATTTCCCCAGTAAATGCCACTCCAGCAGTTAGAGCAGAGTTTAAATAAAGTACATTGCTTTCTCCACAATCAAAAGCCAAGTCCCAATCGGTTCTTAAGTTCGTTTTTACAACAGTATTTGTACCTAAATTAAACCATACTTGCCTACTATAATCTGATTTTAGGTGAACGGTATTTGAAACCAAAACTCCTTTTGGTATAAGATTAGTACTGTCTAAGGTGGTATTATTGCTACTCGTTGGTGGTGCTAAAGCTATTTCTTCTTTAGAACAACTACTTAACAGGAGTAGAATTGTGCACAAGCTAAAAATGGTTTTCATTTTATTTTCATTTTAAATTAAGGTGGTATTCTATTTTTAAGAAGATCATTCTACCTGTTGCCATGGGAACTGAGCCACTACTGCCGTTTGAATGAGCTCCTGTATTCACATTTGATTTAATATTGGTTATATCTAATAGATTTTTACAACCAACCGCTATTTTTAAACTTTCTTGTAAAAATTTTTTCCCAAGAGTTAAATCGACAATTTGATAACTTTCAACTGTATATTTTACAACTTCATTGCTGCTATTATAAGCATAGGCAGGGAGGCTTCCTTGGTGTTTTCCAAAAACTGAAAGTGTAAGTTGAGGTTTTTTAAATAAATAGGTTGCACTTCCCTTAATTTCAGTTGAGTAAGCATATTTGTCAACTGGATTTTCTGTTGCTAATTGATTGTAAATGCCAATATAAGAACCTCCTATATTTAATCTTAGGTTATTGTGAATCAATGAAATATTAAGATTAGCTCCCTTAGTTTTATTTTCGCCAATATTAAAATAAATAAGGGTATCTCCCATAGCCTCATTGGATTGTGCAAAGCTAATTTGATTATAAATTTGATTATAAAATCCAACTACTTCTGTTTTGAAAAGCAGCTCATTAATTAAGAATTTTTGCTGTATACTTGCTGAGTAGTTATTTGATTGTTCTGCTTTTAAGTCTGCATTTCCAAATAAGCTGTGATTGATATCATTGAAGTTAAAATAGAGTTCTTTTAGAGTAGGAGCTCTAAATCCTTTGGCAAATGATAGGCGAAAGATGCTATTTGCCTTGGCATATTTAAGATTTATTGAAGGCGTGAGAGGAGCATTATATTTTGTATTATAACTATATCGTACACCTGGTTTTAGAAGAAAATCCTCCATAATTTTTATTTCCGTAGAAGCAAAAGCAGCATAATCTCCTATTTCTTGCTTTCCTCCTTCAATTCTTTCTCCTTCTGCATGTTCCAAGTTAAAATCATATCCGATTTCATAATTTATCCAAGAGGAACCCCTAAGAGAAGAAAGGCTAGCTCTAGAGGTCAATAAATCAAAATAACTGGTATCTTGTATATCATTTGCTGCTGTCTTTGGAATTAAAGTACTTTTTAAACTTACTAAGTCTTTTCTCCTAGCTTCTTTTCTCCGTTCAAAATCATTGTACGCAACAATTGCATTAAGCCTATAATTTTCACTGAGTTTTCCTTCGACAAAGAGTGCATTATTTAATCTCTTCGTAGTATAAAAATCGTCAAAAGCTATATAAGAATTTGAAGTTCTACGCGGTAAACCTAAATTGCTGATAACCTCTTGAAAAAGCTCTCCCTTATAGCTAAAAAGTAATTCTTTGAAACTATAATAATATTGCAATTTGCCAAAATTTTGTGTTCTTGCATTCCATTGCTTAGCCCTAGAACTATCGGCAACATGAGGTTTAAATGTTGGGAGAAAATCATCCTCAGGACTCCAACCATCAAAATAATTTCTTCCTATATTGAGTTGCATATTATGATTTTTAGCTATTTTAAAAGCAGCTTTTCCCTCAAAATTAAAAGTTCCTATATTCTCTGAATAAGACCCAATTCCAAGGTTTAACTTTTCATTTGTTTTTGTTTTACTAATGATATTAATGGTCCCCGCCAATGCATTGCTTCCATAGTTAACACTTAATGGGCCTTCAATAATTTCTATTCTTTCTACATCGTTGAGGTTAATTTGACTTAAGTCAATTTGACCATCCATACGACCAATTATGGGAACCCCTTCGATTAAGAACTTTACATTTTGTCCCCCCATTCCTTGCATACTTACCCTTGAGCCTAAAATATTATCTTCTGATAATCTGATATTTAATTCATTGCTGAGAACATCCCGAATATTAATTGCAGCCATATCTTCTATTTTTTGGCTACTAATTACATTGACTTTGTTAATTGATTTTTCAATGCTTGTAGGCGAATATTGCGCTGTAACTACTACATCCTGAATGCGGTTTTCTTTTGGGATTAAAACTATAGTTCTTTCCTTATCTGTAATAGAAATACTATCCAATAAGGTTTCATAACCTATGTAACTTATTTGAATTGCCAATTGAGGCGAACCTTTATAATGTTCTTTTTTCAATTGTACCAAACCATGCATATCTGAAGAAAGATATTGCTTCTTATCGTTAAGGTCAGTTAGGGTAATGGTAGCACCAACCATTGGTTTATAGTTGGTGCTACTGATTACTTTTATTTGCTGTCCATAGCTCCAATTAAATAGGAACAAAAAGAAAGCAATAGTTGCAAGTCTCATGGGAGTTCTAATATCTTCGTAAATTATTTTATTATTAATTTTTGCGTAATTGCCCCACCTTCATGGCTCAAGCGAATAAAATATACTCCCTGTTTAAGGTTTTTAAGATTTAAGCTGTGAACTTCAAAGGATTTGTTGATTTGTAACTGTTCAGATTGAACCAATTGTCCATTGATAGATAGAATGCTAAGCTCTGCTTTACGAACAGTTGAAGGGACATCTGTAATAACAGAAACTTTCCCATCAGCAACTGGGTTTGGATATACGGTAAAAGTACCTTGATCAATACTTCCCTTAAATAAACCCGTAGTAAGATTGCTTTTTTCAAAAATAAAGTTACCATTAACGCTACCTTCAAATCCTTTCATAACTAGCTTCCAATAGGTTGTGCTATCTGTTTTTACAAAATATACAGTACTATCTTCAATTAGATAAGAAGCACTATTGAAATCATAAGTTTTCCAATCGTATCCAATGATGTTAATTTCTGAAGAATAAGTTTGATTTTTAAAACTATCGTAGTTGTCAACATCATCTACAGGATAAACTTTTACAGCCTCTAGACCTTTCTTAGTTCGAATGCCTGTAACTGCATAAGGAATGCCTAGATCTTCGGTGTATTTTCCAATTGTCAAATCCCAATCTTCACTTTTAGGTTCTCTATCTAAAGTTGTTTTTTGCGCAATGGAATAATATCCAAATTCCTTATCCTTAAAGTCACTTTTATTAAGCGATATGGTATCTACTGTAGTGCCTGTATAATCGGAAACTATAAAGTTATAAGTAGAAGATATTAGGTTTTGAATCCATATTTTATAAACAGTACCATCAGCGGTCTTCCATACATATAAACTGTCTCCAACAATATGATGCGTTTGCATGTTGTATTTTCCCCAGCCTAAATCAAAAGGGTCTGCAGGATTAATTCCTTGATTAAATGCTCCCTCATCCCAACTTGTTGGCGAATCAAACCAGCTAGTCCATTGGGAAATGCCTAGGGTATCTAAATTATTCCAAGCAGAAGTATCGCCATTAGGGTATAAATAGAGTGTTGAACCATAAGAAGTGTTAGCGATGATGGAAGCATTTTGACCTTTAATTTGAAAGCCAAAGTCCCAACTACTCCCATCGACTATTGTTTGCTGACCATTATCAAGCTTATACCAGACCTGATCTTCATAATTTCCACCTATAGAAACTGTGTCTATGATTTGTGCATTTACTCCAAGAGTTGTAAAAAATACAAATAGAGTTGTGAATGTAATATTTTTCATTTTTTTATTATTTTTAATTAGCGCATTGTTTTAATTAGAATCATTCTAAATAAGAAGAATTTTCGCTGCAAAGATAGACGCAAGAATGATTGCTTGTCAATCGCTCTTTAAAGGTAAATTGAGTCCCTTAAAACAGTGATTTTTCATATAGCCGATTGTGATTAGACTTAATTGGTAGGAAATGAAAAATAATAAGAAATGAAAATAACAGGTATCTTCTAAGAGTTTATAAAAATAGCGGGAAACTTATAGTTCGATTGGTTAATAATCCAATCATTTATGTGCTCTGTAGGCTGAGTTTTAAATTGTTTATTTTTAAAGTTACAAACGTTTCCTTTAATTTCATTTAAAGATTAAAAACTATTTAACCTACTACTCTTCACTTCTATTTATCCTTCAAAAAGAAAAGTTTAAAAGCAAATACGTACAATTTATAGTATAATAAAAAATAGGCTTAATACAGAAGTTAAACCAAAAGTTTAG
>CAZKFN010000049.1:0-16025 GCA_964552035.1 uncultured Flavobacteriales bacterium | reverse complement strand
ATAGTTTTATTGGCCTTTTTATTTTCTTTTTCAAGGTTTTTCAACTCTTTATTTTGAGATTTCAGCTTTTTTTCTTCAGCTTTTAAAAGATTTAAGCTAGCTTGTTTTGAAATATCAGTTGCAAATTCAACTAACATTTTTTCTGCAGCAGTATAACCAGAAACATCAACAGATTTAGAAATAGGAATATTTCCATTTAAAAATATGGCTGTTAGTTTTTGGGAATTATCTTTTTTATCAGTTGTTATTTTAGCAAAAATTTGAATAGGATATTCGCTTATAGATGGAATAGTGGCATTGGTAGCATATACTTCTCTCTTTTTTGTTTTTACCGTTGCCTTTTCTTTTTTCATTAATTTTTTCCACTCCTTGGCTACTATTTTGTCAGTAGAATTATTAATATTTACTTGAAGTGCATTCCCTTCAACTTTATTAATTTTTTCAGAAACTTCTATTACCTGAATTTTCTGTTGGGCTTGTAGATTATTCATACATAAAACTACAATACTTATGGCTAATACGCCTTTAATAATTTTTCTCATTTTTTATTGTTTTGTTGGTGATTTGATTCTACGGATGTAACACCCCCAGAGATAATAAGTTTCATAATATCTGCAGGTGATGCATTAATTGGACTAACATTTATTTTAGGCACTATGTATACTTGACCACTTATAGCATAAGAAAATGGAAAATAAACAGCAACTTTATCTGAGCCTATATTAAGTTCAGAAAGATTTTCTTTGGTCATAAAACCAATTCTTTCTGCTTGTATTTCCTCTCCCATTTTAACCAAAACAGGAGTATTAAATTGTTGTTTGTTGCCCACAAAAGCATTCATCATATCCTTTATAGAGGTATAAATGATTTTAATAAGTGGTGTTTTTTCTATTATTTTCTCAAATGGTTTGAAATAGTTAAAAAAGAAATGACTCCCTAAAAAACCGATCACAGTTACAGTAAATAAAATAATTAACATACCTAAACCTGGTATTTCAAGGGGAATAAGGTTATCTAAAGTGCTGACTAAGTAATATATAATATATATAGTTGCAACTATAGGGACAACATAGAAGAGACCTTGAAGAAAGTATTTAATCATTACTTTCCAAAAGGTTTCAAATGTATTTTTATTCTTCATAGCTTTATTATTTCAGTTGGTAAAATTATGTGATTACTTCTTTAATTGCTTAAAAAAATGAAACTTCATTTTAAAATGTAGAATTTAATATACAACTAAGTAAGTTTTGATACACAGTTAAAGTTAAGCTATATGTTAATATATTAATAATCAGACTATTATTTTATGGCTTAATATTTACAATCTTTATAATGAAACTTTAAAACTTAAAACTATGATACGTTGGGTAATTACTTTTTTAATTATTGCTGTTGTTGCTGCAATTTTTGGATTTGGAGGAATAGCTGCTGGAGCGGTAGGAATAGCTAAAATTATTTTTTATATTGCTATAATATTATTTGTAATTAGCTTAATTCGAAGTTTATTAAAATAGCTCAGTAATTTATACTTTTATTTTCTCCACAATTTCCAAATAATCTAATAAATCCTGAGGTAAAGGCGTCTGATTATTGGGTACGTATTGATGACCAAGTCTCACAAAAACAACATTCCAATCAGGAATACAGACAATATATTGCCCTAGAATTCCACGAGCGTAATAATAAGGAGTGTTTTTATATTTTCCCAACCACCATTGATAACCATAATGCTGAACCACCTTATCTTTTAGTTTGACGGGAGTAATAGATTCTTCAAAGTATTCCTGAGAAATTAAGGAAGTATTTTTCCATTTTCCACTGTCAAGCATAAGCTGACCCACACGTGCAAAATCAGCAGCATTACTATAGAAACAACAAAATGCACGTTCTTTCCCATCTTTTTTAGTATAGGTCCAAAGTGCATCATTTTCAGCTCCCATTGGCTTCCAAAAATGCTCACTAAAATATTCTGAAAGGGTTTGTCCGGTAGCTTTTTCTAAAATAAAAGAAAGTAATAAAGTATTTCCTCCCTCATATTTCCATACTTCTGCTGGAGGATATTTCACTTTTTGTTTTACCGTTAAATTATATAAATTTTTACCATAATAAGTTTTAGCCATAAACCCAAAAGGGTCCTTATAACTTTCTCCAAAATCAATTCCAGAAGTCATTTGTAGAAGGTGTTTTATAGTTATCTCAGCTTTCTCTCCTTCCTTAAATTCCTCTAAATAATCTCCAACTTTTTGATCCACACTTTTAATTTTACCTTCTTGTAGGGCTGCACCAATAGCAAGAGAAGTAAGGCTTTTCGCAATAGAAAAACTATTGCTCCAACTTTCTCTTGAGTAATCCTCCCAATATTTTTCAAATAAAATAGAGTCATTTTGTACAATTAAAAAAGCAACACTTTCCCAGCTTTCTATAGTAGATTCTTCATTTTCACTGAGTTTATAATGATTATAAGCATTAGCTAAAGGCCATTGTTGAATGACTTTTCTTTCTACTTTTCTGTTGTCAAATTTCTTATAATCAGCTATAGTTGGACCTGTTTTACCTTGTAGATAAGTGCTTTTAACAGCTTTAATTAAATGCCCATTCCCACTTATCCATAAAGCAATTGAAATAAAAGCAATTGAGAGAACAATTGAAAATAAAAAACGAATGAGAAAACGAATTGGCTTCATAAAACCTAAAAGTATGATTTACGAAGTTAATCTTTTAGTAATTAAAAGTAGAAAATTTTATAAACCTGCTAAAGAATTTTTTAGCCCAGTAATAACATCCACTTCAACCACATCCACTTCTCTTTTTTCAGCTAAGAAATAAGATATCCAATCCCCAATATGAATAAGATAAAGTATTGAAACAAGATAGCTGCAATTTTGAATAGAAACCTCTAGGACGGTGTCGGTATATTTGGAGATAATATTTTTTGTATAAGCTATTCTTTGAATGTTCTTTTTCCCTTCTTGGCCCCAACGAAAAAATACAACAGCTAAATTGTTATTCATAGATCTCCAGCCAACCAATTCATTATGGTTCATTTCTGGAATTTCATGATGCCAGCAAAGCATTTTAGCATTTTCATTGATTTGCTGTCTAAATCGTATAGATACACCTTGCATAGCACTGTCGCTATAGATTACAGGAATTTTATCAAAAAGCTGGGTGGCAACTTTTTCGGCCTCTTGGCGAATGGCCTCTTCTTTTGCATCTATAAGTTGTATGGCTTCTTCTAATTCAGAAATAAAAGAATTATCTATTAGATTGTATTTATTTAAAACAAAGAATAGTTGTGGAAAAGTAAGTCCAAATGCTCCTCTTGGCGGATATCCTTCTTCAATTTTGAGAATATTGTGTTTCTTTTCGTTCGCCAACTTTGCCAACTCACCACCAGAAGTAATCATTACAATTTCAGCATTTTTTTGAACGGCTTCCTGATACATGTTCAAAGTTTCTTCTGTATTTCCTGAGTATGAGCTACAAATAACAAGAGTATTTTCATCGACAAAAGAAGGAATGTGATAATCCTTATTGACAATAATAGGAACTTTGATTTTATCTTTTAGATACAAACTGCTAATTGTTCCACCAATACCTGAGCCCCCTAATCCACAAATCACCACTTTATTTATTTCCTTTTGAGAAGTGTTGAAAACACTAGAGCTCCCTATAGAAATACTTTTTTTGAGGTGCTTCGTAAAATCGGTAATTAACTGTTTCATTATTATAGGCAAAGTTAAATTGCAAATAAAAGAAAATTTATGACATGAGCAACTAAAGCAAGATCTTAATAAAATCAAATCTATCTCTTAGTAAACGGTGAAATTTAAAGATTATTTCAAAGATAAGAATATGGTTAAATTCCTTTGTGAAATATTATCTTTGCAACTTTAATTTATAGATATGAGTAGAGTTTATAGTGAGCAAGAGTTATTGCGTAGAAAATCTTTAGGGGAATTGAGAAAAATGGGGATTGAACCCTATCCTGCAGCTTTATATCCAGTAAACTCTAATGCAGGGGAAATTACTTCTCAGTTTAAAGAAGGGAAAGAGGTGATTGTTGCGGGTAGAATTATGAATCGCCGAATTATGGGAAAGGCTTCTTTTGTTGAAATTCAAGACTCTACCGGCAAATTGCAACTGTATTTTAATCGGGATGAACTATGCCCTAAAGAGGATAAAACGCTTTATAATGAAGTGTTTAAAAAACTTTTAGATATAGGAGATATCATTGGAGTAGAAGGTTATGTTTTTAAAACCAAGGTGGGAGAAATTTCTGTCATGGTAAAAAAGTTTTCTCTTTTAAGTAAAGCGCTTCGCCCACTTCCCATAGTAAAAGTTGATAAAGATGGAAAAGAGCATGATGCTTTTACTGATGCAGAACAACGTTATAGACAACGATATGTTGATTTAATTGTTAATCCTGAAGTAAAAACCGTTTTTGAAAAACGCAGTAAGGCGATTAATTCTATGCGTGAATATTTTAACCAAAGAGGTTACTTAGAAGTTGAAACTCCAATCTTACAACCTATTCCTGGAGGTGCTGCAGCGCGTCCTTTTGTTACTCATCACAATGCATTAAACATTGAATTGTATTTAAGGATTGCCAATGAACTTTATTTAAAAAGATTAATCGTTGGCGGCTATGATGGGGTGTATGAATTTGCCAAAGACTTTAGAAATGAAGGGATGGATCGTACACATAACCCTGAGTTTACAGTAATGGAAATTTATGTGGCCTATAAAGATTACCATTGGATGATGGAATTCACTGAAAATTTATTGGAACATGTAGCACAATCCGTTTTAGGGAAAACCAAGTTCACTTTTGGAGAGCATGAAGTGGATTTTAAAGCTCCCTACAAAAGAGTCCCCATGCTTGAAGCCATTAAAGAACATACGGGTTATGATATCTCAGGAATGGGTACCAAGGAATTAATGAAAATCTGTGAAGAACTTGGGATTGAGGTAGACGATACTATGGGCAAAGGAAAGTTAATTGATGAGATTTTCGGAGAAAAATGTGAAGGAAAATACATTCAACCCACTTTTATTACTGATTATCCTGTAGAAATGTCTCCACTGTGCAAAAAACATAGAGATAATCCAGAGTTGACAGAGCGTTTTGAATTAATAGTTTGCGGTAAAGAATTAGCCAATGCCTATACGGAGTTAAATGACCCTATCGATCAGTTAGAGCGATTCCAAGAGCAATTAAAACTTTCTGAAAAAGGAGACGATGAGGCCATGTTTATCGACCATGATTATGTTCGTGCCCTTGAATATGGAATGCCGCCCACTTCAGGATTGGGAATTGGAATTGACCGTTTGGTGATGTTTTTAACGAACAATGCTTCCATTCAAGAAGTGCTTTTCTTCCCCCAAATGAGACCTGAAAAGAAAACATTACAACTTTCAGATGCTGAACAAACCATTTATAATATTATAAAGAAAGAAGAGCAAATGCCTTTAGATGTCTTAAAAGAAAAATCAGCATTGAGCAATAAACAATGGGATAAAGGCATGAAAGGTTTGAATAAAAACTCCTTGATTAAAGTGGAAGTAGAAGGAAATCAAAAAACCGTTGTTTTGACTGAGGGTTAATAAAAAGATAGTTGAACAAAGATTATTTTGTACATTCGTTAATTAAATTCAAAAGATAGCAGGGCAAAATCAAGCTATCGATTGATATCTAGGAGCTAAAAGACTTATTTTGGAAATAAAGACAATTTCAGTAATTGGTGGAGGAAGCTGGGCGACTGCTTTAGTGAAGATATTTTGCAACAAAGCAGATGTCGTACATTGGTGGATGAGAAGTGCAAGCAAAGCGAAGTATATTACAAAATATAAACACAATCCACGTTATCTTTCCTCCGTACAATTTCAAAAAGACAAAATAGCAGTGAGCACCGATTTAGAAGAAGTAATTTCTAAAGCTGATGTTATTGTTATTGCTACTCCTTCTGCATTTTTAATGGATGTTTTTGGAGATAGAGACAATTCAGACTTAAAAAATAAAACAATTTTTTCTGCTGTAAAGGGGATTGTACCTGAAGTAGACTTAATACCTGCACATTTTTTTCATCAATACTTTGGTACTCCCTATAATCATATTGGAATTATAAGTGGCCCCTGCCATGCAGAGGAAGTTGCTTTAGAAAGACTTTCATATTTAACCATAGCCAGCAAAGATAAAAATAGAGCGGGTGTCATGGCAAACTTTATGGAGTGTAGATATATAAAAACTCACACATCACAAGATTTATTTGGTATAGAGATGTCTGCTGTTCTAAAAAACATCTACTCTGTTGCAGCAGGAATATTTTATGGCTTAGGGTATGGAGATAACTTTCAGGCGGTGTTAATTTCCAACGCATTACAAGAGATACAAAGATTTGTAGATGTAGTAAATCCTATGGATAGAGATGTAAAATCTTCTGCTTATTTAGGGGATTTATTAGTTACAGCTTATTCTCAATTCTCTAGAAATAGAACTTTTGGTAGCATGGTTGGAAAAGGATACTCTGTAATGTCTGCACAATTGGAAATGAATATGACTGCTGAAGGGTATTATGCTGCCAAAAGCATCATTGCTATCAATGAAAAATATCAAGTTGATATGCCTATAGCAACGGCAGTTTACAGAATTTTATACGATAATATTTCTCCAGCAGTTGAAATGAAAATTCTAGCAGAAAGTTTATCTTAGATAGGCTTAAAGTATTCGTAAACTGCTTTTGCTCTTGCTTCTGTCAAAACCTTTTTTAATTCTACAAGCGTAGCTTCCCTTATTCTTTTTACAGATTTGAATTCCATAAGTAATGCAGACTTACTTTTCTCCCCAATACCATGAATTAAGTCCAATTCGCTTTGAATGCTATCTTTTAGACGTAAATTTCTATGGTGTGTAATTCCAAAACGATGAGCTTCATTTCTTAGGTGTTGGATAACTTTTAAGGTTTCAGAACGCTTATCTAAATACAAGGGGTAGGGGTCTTGTGGAAAGAAAATTTCCTCTAAACGCTCTGCAATGCCAATACAACTTATTTTACCTTTTAAATCTAGTTTGTCTAAAGCTTTTAAGGCAGCATTCAATTGACCTTTTCCTCCGTCAATTACAATTAATTGAGGGAGCTCCTCTCCTTGATTGACCAGGCGCTTATATCGCCTATAGACCACTTCTTTCATAGAAGCATAATCATCAGGGCCAACTACTGTTTTTATTTTAAAATGTCGGTATTCCCTTTTGCTAGGTTTGGCATTTCTAAAAACAACACAAGCTGCTACAGCATGCTTCCCTTGAATATTAGAGTTGTCAAAGCATTCAATGTGTTTTGGGAGTTCGGTTAATTTTAAATCCTTTTGAATTCCTTCTAAAATACGGTTATAATGCCGCTCAGGATCTGTTTTGATTTGTTGCTTCCTTCTTTCCAGCATAAAGTATTTGGCATTTCTTTCAGAAAGTTCTAAAAGTTTGTGCTTATCTCCTCTTAAAGGTTGATGAAAAGTAATTCCCTCAATTTCAATATTCGGGTCAAAAGGAACGATAATCTCTTTGGAAGTACTGTTAAACCTTTCGCGTAATTCCGTTATGGCAATGGAAAGTAAATCTTCAGGATTTTCATCAATTCTTTTCTTTAATTCTAAGGTATGTGCCTGAATAACAGCACCAGAATATACTTTCATAAAATTTACATAAGCCAAGTCTTTATCTTCAACAAATGAAAATATATCGACATTGTGAATGTTAGGACTCACTACTGTTGATTTGGCCTGAAACTTTTCTAAAGCCAACCACTTTTGTTTAAGATCTTCAGCTAATTCAAAATTGAGAGCCTCGGCTGCATGCATCATCTCTTCTTTTAGCCCCTTTTTTACAACCGCTACATTTCCCTTTAAAATTTTTCTAATTTCTTCAATTTTCAACTCATATTCCGCTTCAGTTTCTAAACCTTCACAAGGTGCCTTACAATTGCCAATATGATACTCTAAACAACGTTTAAATTTTCCTTTTTTAATATTTTCTGGAGTAAGGCTATAGCTGCAAGTACGAAGTTTATAGTTTTTTTTAATTAAATCTAAAAGTATATTGATCATCCCCACAGAAGGATAGGGGCCATAATATTCAGAACCATCTTTTATAAGGGTTCTTGTTTTAAAAACCCTAGGAAAAGGCTCGTTTTTAATACATATCCAAGGATAAGTTTTATCGTCCTTAAGCATTACGTTGTAACGCGGTTGATGCTTTTTAATCAAACTATTTTCTAACAGTAAAGCATCCATTTCCGTCTCCGTTACAATATAGCGAATGCTTCTTATCTTTTGAACCAATAGACGCGTCTTACCCGGCTTATTTTTATCCATAGTAAAGTAGGAGTTGACTCTATTTCTAAGATTCTTGGCTTTACCTATGTATAAAATCTTATCATTTACATCATAATATTGATATACTCCAGGCTTTTTGGGCGCTGCTTTGATTTGTTGTAGAAGTTTTTGTTCTTCTTCCATGCCTACAAAGTTATTAAAACCCTTTTGTTGTTGAAGAATAAATAGCTTATTCACTTAAATAACAAGTAATGCCAAGCCATAGTTTTTAAGTAGAAGCTAATATTTTTTAAACCAAGCTTGATTTTTATTGTTAAGACATAAGAAGATCAATTTTATCACAACATCATGGCTAAATATTCCATTAAAGATTTAGAACGTTTTTCAGGTATTAAAGCACACACCTTAAGGATTTGGGAGAAAAGATATAATTTATTACAACCTCAAAGAACCGATACAAACATTCGATTTTATTCTGATGAAGATCTTAAAAAATTGTTGAACGTCAGTTTGCTTTGCAATAACGGTGAAAAGATTTCAAAAATTTCTGCACTTACCAACGATGAAATGTGTGAGTTAGTAAAACAAATAGAAGTCGGTGGGTTGCACCTGGAAAAAAGAATAGATGATTTTGTAAAAGCCATGTTGGATTTAGATGAACTAGCTTTTAATCAAACCTTTGATGAATTAATTCAAGAAATAGGATTTAAAGAAACTTTATTAAATGTAGTTTTTCCATTTTTAAGAAAAGTAGGAATCTTATGGTTAAGTGATGAAATTCAACCTACACATGAGCATTTTACCAGCAATTTAATTCGAAACAAGATGATTGCAGCCATTCATGCATTGCCAGTAGTAGAAGAAGGTAGAAAAGCTGTATTGTTTTTGCCGGAAGGAGAATTCCATGAATTAGGGTTGATATTGTTTAATTTTATTTTAAGACAAACAGGAATAAAAACCTATTATTTGGGTCAAAGTACACCTATAGCTGAGGTTAATTCTATGGCAAAAGCCATTGATGCTGACTTTGCAGTTACTTATACTTTGATTAATTGCTTGGAGGAAACTGCTTCCATTATCGATCGCTTAGAAGGAATTGCAGAAAATACCAAAGTGTACTTTTTTGAATTAGAACATCAGGAAAATTGTAAAGTGGAATACCCAAAAGGAATTCAAAAAATTACCAGCATTGACGAACTTTTAGCTATGGAAAATATTTCTAAATAGGATATGATTAAACATGGTGAGACTCAATAAATTAAAATGCAAACTAAAATCATAAAAAAGCACAAATAAATTTAGTTGTATATACATATTGTTTATATTTGTAAGGAAATGATTAAACAAGATGTTATGGCAACAATTGAATTTGACCAAGAGATATTAGAATACCAAAATCCTTTAAAATATTTTGCATTAAAATTAACGGCAGACAATGAGGATGCAGAAGATTTGTTGCAAGAAACCTTTTTAAAGGCTTTGCGATATAAAGATAAATTTAGAGAGAAAACCAATTTAAAAGCTTGGTTATATACTATTATGAAGAACACTTTCATCAACAATTATAGAAGGAAGGTGAGACAGCGTACGATTATGGACAATACGGACGATCATTTTTTTGTCAACTCTACCAAGCAGCAATCCCCAATTATGCCGGATTCAGTATATAGGCATCAGGAAATCTTAAAGACAGTAAATGCATTAAACGATGAATGTAGGATTCCCTTTCAATTGCATTTTGAGGGCTATAAATACAAAGAAATAGCAGAGCAATTGGATATGCCTATTGGAACTGTAAAAAGTAGAATTTTTTTAGCTAGAAAAAAGCTGACAGAAGAGTTGAAGGATTTTGCTTAGGGTAAAATTCTTATAGTGTTTAAACTATCTAAGGATTTGGTTTTAATACCCAGGCTTCAAGGTCTGGGTTTTTAATTAAAAAATTCAAACTTAATATCCTTTGGCATAAAATGCACGCCCTTAAAGTCGGAAACAACTCTAATTTGGTGTTTGGCATTTGCTGGCACTATAAAACCTTCCCCTGTTTTAAGATTGACATCTTTACCATCAATGTGCATGATGCATTCTCCTTCATGAATAAAAACAACAGACTCTACATTGGCCAAATGCTTTGGCAGTAATTCCCCTGTTTTTGCTTCCATTTGTTTTGCAACTAAGTTTTTCCCTAATGCTAAGGTCCTGACTTTTGGTTTTGTTATTTTTTCCATTTTTTTACTTTCTATGAATAGAATAAAATTTGCGATGTTTGTTATAACAACAATTCAAACTTAAGCAATATTTTGGTGTTAAAATAGTTATTGACGCTTAAAATTCAATTAAGAATTAACTAATATTGGCCTGAATAAACGAGGTATAATGTCTAAAGATAACTAACCAATCCTTGAGAGATTCCAAAAATAAAATATTTTTTATTTTAAAGGGTTGTGCTAAAATACCTTTTGAAGAATAATCAAAGTATTACTTTGCAAAACCTTGGTTTTGATAGAGTAGATAAATCCAGAGGGAAGATTTTTTATAAAATCATCGATTTCTTTTTCTGTTAAATCAATACCAGCATTAAACAATACAAAACCATTAAAGCTAATGCATCGTTCTACCTTTTTCCAAAATTTAGTGGAATAAAACCGCTTAGGAACTTTGGTGTCAATAAAAATATCAATGATGATTAAATCGTATTGATGCGGATGTTTTCTTAAGAATTTTTTTCCGTCAGCTTGCACGATCTCCACATCTTCAAATCGATAAATATCAAATTCATTTTTTGCTATTTCTATTACAACGGGATCCAATTCTACCCCGACAACTGGAGCAAAATGAAGAAATTTATTTCTTAAGGAATCAACTACACAGCCGGCTCCCATTCCTAACACCAAAATAGAATGCACCTCATTTAAAGGAATAAGTTTCAATCCTCGATTTAAGACTTCTTGAAGCCCATTGTAGGAATAGTTTGCATTCTTGGTGTTTAGAATCTTTTTATTTTTTTTCCAATAAATTTTTAACCTCTGGTTAATGGGTGAGGTATAATACTTAAGAAGCTTTTTCTCCATTTTTTCTTTAAATCCAAAAAAATAAGCCTAAATAAATATTGAAGTTTGTTTGATATACAACTTCATTTTTTCAATTCGCCAAGGTACTAAATATAAAAATTAAAGGGCATTTAGATGGTTTTAGATAGGGGCAACCTTCAATGTCTTTTAAATATAAAACTTGGATTATGAATCCGATTCCTGAAGGTTATTTTTAATTTTAGGATTGATTTGAATTAAGTTTTTGATAAATCCCTGTTTATCCTTTGGTGAAATGATAATTTTATCGAATTTCCCATACTTAATTTCTATTCTATCCAAAGAGGGAGCTGGAGAAGAAAGTATGCTTTTAGTTTTTGAAACTTCTTTGATTTGGCTGATTTCTATGGGTGGATAAGAAAAGAATCCAAATTTTATATGGAGTGTAGAGTCTTTAAGGGTATAATAAGTTCTAAAAAAGAGATATAAGATAAAGACAAATAAGAAACTTAAAAATGCCATAATACTAAGTGTGGCCTTGCTTATGTTTCCCTTAAATAGGTCGGGGATAAGGGGAGCAAAGAAAACAATAAAAATAAAGACCAACAAAGTGTAAGAAACTTTTGAGGGATATTTTTTGTCATTAACGAAAAGGTTTTTGAAGATTAGTTTAGAGAGTGTCTAATTTAATCATTTTATTTCCTGTATGATACGATTGAGAAAGAATTAACTCTTCGACTTCGCTCAGAGTTTTACTTATTTCGATTCCAGTATGATAAGATTAAGAGAACAAAAAAGGCATATAATAGAAGTATCAACGCAATTTCAATTCCAATATGGTGCGATTAAGAGGCATTTCCGTATGTCATCCATTGATTTTCGATGTCATTTCAATTCCAATATGGTGCGATTAAGAGATTTTAAAGACATTAAATTTAATAGAAGCTCAAACATTTCAATTCCAATATGGTGCGATTAAGAGTGCGTAAAAAAGTACTTCCAGTAACTATCTATTGCATATTTCAATTCCAATATGGTGCGATTAAGAGTATTTAATTATAAATTCATCAGACGATACACCAAAATTTCAATTCCAATATGGTGCGATTAAGAGCGTACAAAATAAACGCTACTAATGCGCCGATTGCAACATTTCAATTCCAATATGGTGCGATTAAGAGTTTCAATGCAAAACTTACACTAAAATCGCAAGTCCCATTTCAATTCCAATATGGTGCGATTAAGAGTTTTGATTGTTTGAAAAGGAATAATAAAACCTTGTGTATTTCAATTCCAATATGGTGCGATTAAGAGAAAGCATCTTAGATGAATTAAAGTCTATCATAAAATTTCAATTCCAATATGGTGCGATTAAGAGTAGCTCCTAAAAAGTTAAATATTTTTACAGTTGCATTTCAATTCCAATATGGTGCGATTAAGAGTTGCAGCCTTGCACTTTCCCCAATTAGGATGCTCATTTCAATTCCAATATGGTGCGATTAAGAGCCGCTAAATTTATGAAAAAATACTGTTAAATAAAGAGCTTTAGAGGACTTTATTTCTTTTTTGAAAAGGGAATAATCGTCGATGTCGAATGCTATAAAAAGGATAGACCTTTGACGACATTATACCTTAATGATTACTAGTGTTTTATATAATTAAAAAGTTGTAAGGCAATTTTTTATCCATAATATTTGGTATATAGACGACCTATAAAAAGTTGCCTAATTCATTTTTCTCCTTCCCTATTACTTCTTTTTCTAACCATTTCTCATTTCTGCTTGTAAATATAATTAAACTATCGTCTTTAATATCCATTATTGCTTTTGCCCGACTTTTAAATTCATTTAATTGTTAATAAAATTTTCAGGCATTTTTATCATCTTTTGTATAATCATAATGTTGATTTAGGTAATTATGAGTGGACAGAAGGTGTAAGAGTTATAAAATAAAAACATATGTTTTAGATTATCCTCCGATATTTTTGAAAGATTGTATTATAAATGGTTTTGCATTTTCAAAATCTTCAAATGTCCTAAGCGTTAATTCAAAATCCCCTGTCCCGAAATGTCCAATTTGTCTGACATCCCTTGCGTTGTCTGGGATTGGATTTATTTCATCAGGATTTATTTTTAAGTATAAGGTTATTTTTTTTGATTGGGTTTCAAGACAAATAAAGTTTTGACTCGTTTTATAAGCTATATAATATTTTTTAGGAGATTCCTCAATTGAAGAATCAATTTCAATGATATAGTCTCTAATAGTACCTAATAAGTCTCTTAGTTCTTCCCCTAATTTATCATAATGTTCTTCAACGGTATAAGATGCTGTTTTACTTGTAATAGCTGCTTTTCTTCCAGCTTCAACCATTACCGGGTTTTTCCCGTTATAATCCTTACTATCCGTTGTTGTATTAGTGGTGTTTTTATAAACATCTTCAATAATAAAAATATTATTCTCATAAATACGATATTGCCAAAGTTCAATATTTGCTCCCATAACTTGAACTGCATGCAAATCATATTTTTTATATTCTGGAGCTAAACATATGACACGAATATCTGACCAATCTATTTCAACATCTTTTCCTAAACTTTGATTGGTAATAACCTGAAAATCTCCTCGATGATCTTTTAGCCAATGCAGATAATATAAACTTTGGTTAATTAAATCAGAGGAAGCAACTTTCTTATATTCAATAATTACAGGATTATTATCTTCAGACAAAGCTAAAGTGTCAATTCGTCCAGAATGAATATTTCCAGTTGAGAATTCAGAAGCTACAAATCTACAATTGAAAATTTCTTCTAAATTGTTTTCTATTAATTTTTGAAGCTCTTTTTCTAATTTAAACTCACTTAGTTTTATTCTTTGTGCCTTATTATTTCTGATTTCGAAAATTGCCATAGTCTTTTAAAATCTTAAAATAAAAAAAAACAAGAAGCAGAATTTTCACTTCTTGTTTTTATTTTTTTACAGTTGATTTTCAAAATCAAAAGCTATAATTCTATCAAACAATTCTTGTTCTGCTTTTTCAATAGCATCTACAGATTCTGTTTTTGTAGGAATATAACCACTTGCTTGTAAAGTCACAAAGGTTTCTATTCCACCCATATTTTCTTCAACTATGGGTTGTGCTTTACCAGAATCTTCTTCTGAAAGTTTAGCTCTGATACTACCTCCAATTAAATTTGCATTGTCTCCAATAGAAATAGCTAAAGTGTCCATCAAACTAAATGTTCGGGATTGGTTGGATGTTATTCTCCAATTGACGATTGCTTTTACTAAAGCTTTTGCCCATTCTTCCCTTAAGTTTTTCGGAGCGACCAAACATTTACCAAAAACATTTTCAGATTCAATCCATCCTTCTGTTTTCAGTTTCTCAATAGTTTCGTCAGACATTTCCGGTTCAAAAGAGTTCAGACTTACACAAAATAGACGACGCAAATCGATAGCAATATCCGATACGAATAAGCCAGTCGCCCTTGTTTGATTTTGGATGAATTTGCTTGTAAGACTTGCTTTTCCTTCTCTATTGTCAAGAAAGTCAATTAATTCTTCTTCTGATAATATGTTGCCAGATTGATCTCGAACTATAACTTCATTATTAGGGAACTCTCTTCTATCAAATGAAATATTCTCTTTAGGAACTCCCGCTAATAAAGGATGTAATGCTCTCATTGCTGAAATAGAAAGAGGACTTCTTCTTTTCAAAGTTTTTTCCTTACTTCCGCTGATAGCTTTCATCCAACCACCGAACAATTGATCAGGATATGACGGGTCACAAGTTCCGTAAACTTCCCCTTCTCCATCAAACTCTAATTGCTTTTGTTTTCCTGAACCTTTTGGTTTTACCTTTGAAATAAAGGTTGTTGGAGACCTCATAATATTTAATTCAGAACATAAAGACTGAATTAAAGAATACTTTATTTGTTGACCACTTGAATATGGAACATATTGTCCAAATTGTACATCATAATAGACTTTTTGGCCTTTTTCTACTCCAAATACTGTATGTTCTGCTCTTTTGAGCGTTCTGATATAAATTGTATTACTCATAATTTATAATTTTAAAAGTTTAAGATTGTTTTTCTACAAATGCATAATCAAATTTCAAAAGTGTATTAAAATAGCCAAACTCCTCATTGCTCATTAAATGAACTCTGTTTTTTAACTCCTTCAATGTTTCTAACTCAGATTGGTCAATGTTTTTTACAATATTTGTTAGAGTGCTTATAAATGCTCTTTTAGTCTTAGCAGATAATAAATCGTTTTGGACTAAATTTCTTCTGTCTGTTTTTTTAGAAGAATTAGTATACTGAAAAAGAATTTTCGCAACTTTTTCTGTATAGTCTGTAATTTGTTCTTTGTTTTTTGATACCATAGCGATTAACCAAGTTTTATATGATTGATAAATTAAATTGTCTTCTTCTTTTTTGAATGATAAGTTCTTATGATCCTCCATGTATTTTCTCAGGCCATCAGGCCTTAATGCATGAAGTCCTATGTTTCCAAGTTCACAGGCTCTTTTAATATGCATGCCAAAAAGAGATTGAAATTCTTTATTTTCAAATGCACTTTCTGTATGGAACAATTGCTTAAACACATCTTTTAAGCGCCTTCCGGCTTTTAAATAAATTGGAATAAATCCAATAGTTTTATTCGTTTGTC
>CAZKFN010000048.1:0-16041 GCA_964552035.1 uncultured Flavobacteriales bacterium | reverse complement strand
TTACAGGAGTTTCAAAAGCAATACAAGCCGCAGACATTCCCTTAATGGATTGAACAAACTGCCAATATACCTCAGGATTATAAGGATTTCCAAAGTTTAAACAATTACTAATTGCCGAAGGCTCACCACCAGAACAAACAATATTTCTAGCAGCTTCTGCTACAGCCATTGCACAACCTTGATAAGGGTCTGCATAAACATAACGGGAGTTACAATCTACAGAAAAAGCTAAAGCTTTATCCGTTCCTTTGATACTTACTACTCCTGCATCTGTAGGTGTATTTACCGACAAGTTTACGGATTCTGCCATGGTATCATACTGCTCACTCACCCATCTTTTTGAAGCAATGTTAGGATGGTTCCATAAATGTCGAGCTACCTTTTTTAAGTCTTTAGGTTCTTTTACAGAATCGATATTAAATTTCTTAAACTCTTCAAAATAAGCGGGTTCTTTATATTCCCTTTCATAAACTGGTGAGCCTCCTCCTAAAACAAGTGTCAATGCTGGGAGCTCAGCCACTAACTCTCCTTTAGAATAATACTGAAGCATACCTCCTTCTGTAACTTCTCCAATTTCTTCACATAAGACATCCCATTTATCAAAAATTGCTTTCACTTCTTCTTCCCTTCCTTTTTTAACCACAATCAACATTCTTTCTTGTGACTCAGAAAGTAAAATTTCAAAAGGCAACATCCCTTCTTGACGACATGGGACTTTGTCCAAATCAATCCTCATCCCAAAGCCTTCTTTTTCTGACATCTCAGCTGTAGAGCAAGTAATTCCGGCAGCACCCATGTCTTGCATACCAATAATAGCATCTGTTTCTGCTAATTCTAAAGTGGCTTCAATTAATAATTTCTCCAAAAATGGATCTCCTACTTGTACTGCTGGAATTTCATCATGAGAATCCTCGGTAATATCTTTTGAAGCAAAAGCCGCTCCGTGAATTCCGTCTTTTCCAGTAGCTGAACCAACAATAAATACAGGATTCCCCAATCCATAAGAAGTAGCAGAAATCATTTTATCTGCTTTCATTATTCCCGCAGCCATAGCATTTACTAAAGGATTGGTATTATAGCATTCATCAAAAAACAATTCTCCTCCAACAGTGGCACTTCCCAATCTATTTCCATAATCCCCAATTCCTCTAACTGCTTCTCTAACTAACCACTTGGTTCTATCTAAATTAATATCTCCAAATCTTAAAGAATTCAATTGAGCAATAGGTCTTGCACCCATAGTAAAAATGTCCCTATTAATTCCACCAACACCGGTAGCTGCTCCTTGATAAGGTTCTAAGGCAGAAGGATGATTATGAGATTCTATTTTAAAAGCACAAGCTAAACCATCGCCAACATCCACTAAACCTGCATTTTCTTCTCCTGCTTCAGCCAACATGTGTGGTCCTTCTTTAGGTAAGGTTTTTAGCCAAAGTATAGAGTTTTTATAGGAACAATGCTCTGACCACATCACGGCATACATACTTAATTCTGTAAAGTTAGGTGTTCTTCCTATTAATTCTTTTATCCGCTCAAATTCTTCTGGTAATAAACCTAATTCAACTGCTGTGTCTACGTTTACTTCTTCGTGTTTTTGAGATGTTTCCATTGGGTGTCTTTATATGCTTATAATTAAGCGACAAAATTAATTCTTTTCAAAGGCTTTTCTTATCAAAAATGGGAAAATATGTTTTTCATTTATTGGAATGCCCTATCTTTGAAAATTATGGCAATGGGTCTAATATTAAGTATACTTATTCTACTCGCTATTATCTTGTTAATAGCTAAAAGCACTTTTTTTAAAGCAGATGGAATCCCCACTAGCATTTTTATCGCTGCTTTTACACTCAAAGTATTGGCTATGATTTTCCTTTGGTGGATTTACACCATCTATTATTCTGATGTAGAAAAAGCCGACATCTATAAATATTTCCACGATGCAGTTGTCATGAAAGAGGATTTTGGCACAAACCATTTGCTTTTACTTGAAGCATTAAATCCTTGGAATACTCCTACAGCAGAATTTACAGAAGCTATTCAAAACACTATGCACTGGGATCAAAGTACAACTTTCATACAAAATGATAATCGAACAATGATTCGATTAAACCTCATATTACTCTATCTCTCCAATGGATATTTCCACTTTCATGCTCTAATTTTTACTTTTCTTTCTTTTCTTGGTAGTGTCGCTCTGCTTCATTTCTTTAGACGAATCACTGCTGTTAGCCCTAAATTATTATTCTTGAGTATTTTTCTTATCCCCTCTCTACTACTGTGGACTTCCTCCACCCTCAAAGAAAGTTGGTTGTTCTTTAACCTAGGCTTTTTCCTTTATTTCTTAGACCATTTTTCACAAACAAAAAGCACTAAACATCTTTTTTTAACGCTACTATTTGCACTTACCTTAATAAGTATTAAAGCTTATATTTTTATAGCCCTTATTCCAGCTTTGTTTTTTATTCTCTTTAAAAATATTTCTAAACTAAGCGTTAAAAAGAGTTTCCTAATTTCTCATTTTATACTGTTTGTTGCTGTATTGACCTTTAGAGGAGAAAAATTACTCTTTCTATTTCAAAAAAGATTGATTGCCTTTAACGAAAATGCAATTGCGCAAAATGCGGGCAGCTATTTTAAAATGCCCATTTATGAGAATTGGCTTGACTTCTTTAATTTAATTCCCATGGGATTATACAATGTGTTTATTCGCCCAATCTTTCCTAGTACACTTAACTTTTTAAGCCTTCTGAGCTGCATAGAATCACTCTTTTTAATCCTACTTCCTTTATTGATTATCCGCTATTATAAAAAATTACAAGAAAGGCAATTGCTCATCAGTTTTGCACTTTTTTCCTTTGTACTGTGTTTTGCAATCATCGTAGGAATGACCACTAATGTTTTAGGAGCCATCGTTAGGTATAAAGTACCTTTAATCCCCTTTTACCTTGTAGCTATTCTTACCTTTGTTAAAGTAAAAGAAGTTCCCTTTCTAAAGAAGTTAAAATGAAAAATCTAATCTATCTTCTCTCCTCAATTTTCATAATGAATATGAGCGCCTGTTTTTATACTGAAGAAGCCGACTTAATCGTTCATAATGCTAAAATTTATCTAGTTGATGAACAGTTTTCCACTGCAGAAGCTATGGCCATAAAAGATGGAAAAATCATTGAAATTGGACCAAATAATCAAATCAAAAATAAATACTCCTCAACTAAAGAAGTGGATGCTAAACTTGCTTTTATTTATCCCGGTTTTATTGATGCTCACTGTCATTTCCTTTCTTATGGAAACACCTTTTTCGAAGTACAGCTTATCGGCAGTATGAGCTGGGAAGAAGTAATTGAAAGAACAATAAATTTTGCAAAAGATTATGAAGGAGAATGGATTACAGGTAGGGGTTGGGATCAAAATAAATGGGAAACAAAATCTTTTCCAAAAAAGGATAAATTAGATCGTCTTTTCCCAGATCGACCCGTACTTTTAAAAAGAATTGATGGACATGCAGCTATCGCCAATCAAAAAGCTTTAGAAATAGGAGGAATTACTAGTGAATCTACTATTGAAGGGGGAATTTATGTTAAAGAAAATGGTGAACTCACTGGAATACTTATCGATAACGCAGTAGATCAATTAGCAGCCCATATTCCACCTCAAACTACTGAAGAAATAGCCCGATCTTTATTAAAAGCTGAAGAAATGTGTTTTGCCAAAGGCTTAACTACCTTAAGTGATGCTTATACGACCAACAAAGTAGTGCATATTATTGATAGTATGCAACAAGGCGGACATTTAAAAATTAAGGTATATGCTATGCTAAGCCCAACGGAAGATAATAAAACTGAATTTTTATATCAAGGGCCTTATCAAACTGAACGTTTAAACATTCGATCATTTAAATATTTTTCTGACGGTGCTTTAGGTTCTAGAGGTGCCAAATTATTAGAACCTTATCAAGACGATCCAGAAAATACTGGTTTATTTATTGAAGATAGCAGTTACTTTGAAGCAGAAGCAGGGGAATTGCATCAATACGGTTATCAAATGAACACTCATGCAATTGGGGATGCCGCTAACCGATTAATGCTGAATATTTATGGCAATGTTCTTAAAAGTACCAATGACTTAAGATGGAGAATCGAACATGCACAAGTTGTTGATCCTAAGGATATAGCATTATTTAGAACCTATAATATTATTCCTAGCATACAGCCAACTCATGCCACTTCAGATATGTATTGGCTAGAAGAGAGATTAGGTAAGGATAGAGCTAAAACAGCCTATGCTTGGAAAGAGCTTTTAAAACAAAATGGATTATTAGCTTTAGGAACGGACTTCCCTATTGAAGATATTGATCCTTTAAAAACTTTCTTTGCTGCTGTTTTTAGAAAAGATGCAAAGCTGTATCCTGAAAATGGTTTTCAAATGGAAAATAGTTTAAGTAGAAAAGAAGCCATTAGAGGAATGACGATATGGGCGGCTATTGCTAATTTTGAAGATAATGAAAAAGGCAGTCTACAAGTTGATAAAGCAGCAGATTTTATTATTCTCAACAAAGATTTAATGCAAGTAACAGAAGAGGAACTTTTAGAAACGAAGGTCCTAAGAACCTTTATAAATGGCGAAGAGGTTTATAAGAAATAGTCTAATTAGTTGGATTAGACATTGCAAAAACTTTATTGTTATAATACCTGTTGTAACCCACATAAACCCTGTTGTATAAGTATCTTATAAAACCTTCATTTTTTATGGGCATCAACTTACTTCCCTTTTTCTCAAAATGACTGTATTCAAAGTCTCTTAAGATATGGTCAAAATTGTTGTTGACATAATATACTTCTAAGGGATGAATTTCTTCCTTCCAAACCTCGAGATACTTATTCTCAATCCCCTTAAACTTTTTGCCTGTGGTGCTATTTCCTTTCCATGTTTCACCAATAGTAGTTGGCGTGTACAAAGCTTCTTCTGGTTTTAACTCCAAGAATTGGCAAAGTTTCCCTATTTCTTTATCAGGTTGAGTTACCAAATCTTCGTATTTTAACACATAGTAATTGTCAATCAACTGACTATTCTTATACATATAAAAATAATTGTTGTTGAGCGAGTTAATTAAGCGATTTATTAATGGGAATTTAGTTGTTTTAGAATGAAATTTTCTAAAAGATACCAAGTTAGAATAAGGATTTCTTATAATGTGTACAAATTTAGCATCTGGAAATAGTTGATGTAATTCTAATGCAAACTCCCCAAGACCAACAGCTTTGTGAACAATACGTTTATCGGTTGGCAAGTGTTTTCCATATATAGAATAATACGTAGCTTTAAAATAGGTCTGTATTATATCTTGCCTAGAAGATTCGTTGGTTAGCTCTGAAAGGATTTCATTAAACCTATCCATATCAAAAAGGTCCTTTCCTTGAAAAGCGGCCATAGGATTATCTCTTTTTTCCACATAACGAATATATTTATTCAATAGTGTTTTTACTTTTTCAATAGAAACTTCTTCCGGTTTCTGTCTTCTATAATCATAATCTACCCACTCCCCAAAAAGATCGAAGAAATGAGTCTCTATAGGATTAGTAAATATCTCTGAATGTCCATCAAAAAGACTTCTCAATAAACTAGTTCCTGATTTATGAGACCCTAAAATAAAAATTGGTTTGTTAAGCATTGATTATCTAGTTTTATATTAATAAGCTAATAATTTAGACAAATAATTTTAAGGACTATCAATTTAAATTGATTATCCTTTTTTAATCGATAAAATCAGCTGTTTAACAAACTTAGAAAATCGAAAACCCTTCTATCCTAAAGATTGATTAAAGTTTGTTAAAGGAGGTGATTTTTACAAAGTTTTCACACTTTATATAGAATTTTTCTCTTTTTAAATAAAAAACAAACACGCATAAAAACCGATTAAAATTATCTAGTTTTATGATAGAAGTAAAAACTGCGTATCTTTATACTTCTATTTTATCATATAAAAAACACCCAAAGAATGGAGCCAAAAAGAATATTCGATCTTCATTATCATCAAATAAACAACTATCCTAAAGAGGATGCTCTTGCTGCTAAAATCAACGGACAGTGGGTTAAAACCTCTACTGAATCATTTCACAAACAAGCAGAAGAAGTGGCTTCAGGACTTTTGGCTTTGGGTTTGCAAGCTGGTGATAAAATTGCCTTAATTTCTAACAATAGACCAGAGTGGCACATTTTAGACTTAGGAATTTTATTTGCTGGAATGATTAGTGTACCGCTATACCCAACCATAACTGCTGAAGATTATTCCTTTATTATGAACGATGCCGAAACCAAACTTTGCTTTGTTTCAGATGAGGAAATTTTCCAAAAGGTAAAATCGGTATTTGATAAAATTAACAGTTTGACTGAAGTTTATTGTTTTGATGATATTCAAGGTGGGAAAAGTTGGGAAAAGGTAAAAGAATTAGGTAAGGAAATTAAAAAAGAAGAATTAAAAGCAATTCAAGACAGCATCACAGAAGATGATTTGGCGACTTTAATATACACTTCTGGAACAACTGGACGACCCAAAGGGGTGATGCTTTCTCATAAAAACCTTGTTTCTAATGTATTGGGGTCTAGAGAAAGGCTTCCGGTTAGCAAAGATTCGAACTCCCTCAGTTTTCTACCTTTATGCCATGTTTACGAGCGAATGGTGTGTTATCTCTATATTTATGTAGGAACATCTATTTATTATGCTGAATCTCTAGAAACTGTTGCCGCCAATTTAAGAGAGGTTAAACCTAAAGTCTTCACAGCAGTTCCAAGGCTTTTAGAAAAGGTTTACGATGCTATTATAGCCAAAGGAAAAGAACTAAAAGGAATTAAAAGAGCCCTTTTCTTTTGGGCTGTTGACTTAGGTATGCAATATGAAGTAAATAGAGCTAATGGAGCTTGGTATGAATTTAAATTAAGCATTGCTAATAAGCTCATCTTTAGCAAATGGAGAGAAGCGTTGGGAGGAAACGCAAAAGCTATAGCCTCAGGTGCGGCAGCGCTACAACCTCGATTAGCTAGAATCTTTTTAGCAGCAAAAATTCCTGTAATGGAAGGTTATGGATTGACGGAAACCTCTCCTGTTATAGCAGTAAACGAAGAAAATAACGATGGAACTAGAATTGGAACTGTTGGTAGGCCTATTAAAGATGTACAAGTAAAAATCGCTGAAGATGGTGAAATATTAGTAAAAGGACCTAATGTGATGATTGGATATTATAAAAATGAAGCTGCCACTAAAGAGGCTTTTACCGATGATGGCTGGTTTAAATCTGGAGATTTAGGACAAATGATTGAAGGTGAATTTTTGCAAATTACTGGTAGAAAAAAAGAAACTTTTAAAACCTCTGGGGGAAAATATATCGCTCCTGCTCTTCTAGAAAACAGCATTAAAGCTTCTCAATTCATAGAACATATCATGGTTATTGGCGAAGGTGAAAAACACCCAGCTGCAATAATTCAACCCGATTTTAAATTTGTAAAAAACTGGTGTGAAATAAAAGGCTATCCTTATAAAACACATGAAGAAATAGCTAATAGCCAAGAAGTGCATGAAAGAATTATGCAGGATGTAGAAGAGTTCAATAAGGGTTTTGCTCATTATGAACAAGTAAAAAGAATTATTCTTTCAGACCATGAATGGACAATAGCCACCGACGAGATGACTCCTACAATGAAAGTAAAAAGACAGGTAGTGATGAAAAACTTTAAAGAGGCTGTTGAAAAAATGTACAGGGGATAAAACAAGCCTAAGTTTATAAATATTTAGCAATGGCTTTTTCCATTTCATCAGAAGAACGCACCCCTATCCTTTTCCATTTCTCTACTCCATTTTTAAAAAGAATGATGGTTGGTAAGCTAAATATATTATGAGGCTTAGCATTTCTAGGCTCTTTATCTACATCAACTTCTAACACTAAGGCCTTATCTCCTATCCTATTCCTCAATTCTTCCAAAATAGGCTTCATACTATGACAGGGACCACACCAAGCTGCGCCAAACTCTACTAAAACTAATTCATTTTCTTTTAAAATATCCCGAAGTTTCATAAGCCCTATTCTTTATTAGCTTATAACAATAAAAATAAAAGCTTGTTTTAAATAAGATTTTTTATGGTAGAATATGACCTTTAAACTTTTAATAACTTACTGAGTACTATACATTTTAATTTATTTATTTTTATCAACTTAGCATGCTGTTATTAATAAATCCTAAATAAACATACTATGCATGCATAATATTGTATTATTTACTATCTTTGATAAAGAAAGAGATAAAACTGCAGATGAAACCACAGGAAACCATTGATTATCATATTAAATCATCTTGGCTAAGCATTGCAAACTTATACAATCAATTAGCTCAAAAGTACAAATTAACCCAAGCAACGGGTTTAGTTTTGCTCAACATTGACATAAAAGAAGGAAGTCCTGCAACAAAAATTGCAACAGCCATGGGTTTGAAAAACACCAGCCTTAGCCGTGTTTTAAAAAAAATGGAAGAAGACCAGCTCATCTATAGAAGAAAAGATGAAGAAGATAAGCGGTCTGTTAAAGTATTTTTAACGGAGAAAGGTAAAGAGAAAAGGATTCTAGCTCGAAAAGTGGTAATTGAATTCAATAATTTTTTGACCGAAAATATAAATGTCAAAAATCTAGATTGCTTTTTTGAGGTAATGAAACAAATTTCTGACCTCACAGAAAGTTATAAATCAATTAAAAGTGTAAGCAAATGAAAAAAAGAAATATTAATAAAGTTGCCGTATTAGGCTCCGGTGTAATGGGCTCCCAAATTGCTTGTCATTTTGCAAATGTTGGGGTCGAAGTCCTTTTATTAGACATCTCACCCGAGGAATTAAACGAAAAGGAAAAAGCAAAACAACTGACCTTAAAGGATAAGCTGGTAAAGAACAGAATAGTAAACGAAGCTTTAAACAGGGCTATTAAAACTAAACCCTCTCCTCTTTATCTATCAAAATTTGTACATAGAATCAGCACCGGCAACTTCGACGATGATTTTCCTAAAATAAAAGATGCAGATTGGATTATAGAAGTTGTTGTAGAGCGCTTAGATATTAAAAAACAGATTTTTGAAAAGGTTGACCAATACCGAACAGCTGGGACTATTATTTCTTCTAACACCTCTGGAATCCCCATAGAGTCCATGATAGAAGGACGCTCAGATGATTTTAAAAAGAATTTCCTAGGAACACACTTTTTTAATCCACCACGTTATTTAGAACTTTTAGAAATTATTCCTTCCACTCAAACAGACCCTCAACTTATTGAGTTCTTAATGGATTATGGAAGGCGATTTTTAGGTAAAAAAACTGTGAATTGTAAGGATACTCCTGCATTCATTGCCAACCGTATTGGCGTATATTCTATTCTTTCTCTTTTCCACCTATTTAATAAAATGGATTTAAGCATCGAAGAAGTTGATAGCTTAACAGGAAGCATTTTAGGAAGGCCAAAATCGGCCACCTTTAGAACGGCAGATGTGGTTGGTTTAGACACCTTGGTTCATGTGGCTAATGGAGTGATTGAAAACTGTCCTAACGATGAAGCCATAGACAACTTTAAAATTCCAGACTTTATTCAAAAAATGTTGGACAACAAATGGCTGGGTGCTAAAAATGGACAAGGTTTTTATAAAAAAATAAAAAACAAAGAAGGGAAAAGCACCATCCTATCTCTGGACTTTAAAGCAATGGAGTATAAAGAGCAAAAGAAAGTTCGCTTTGACGCCATTGGAACTGCTAGAAAAATTGACAACCTCAAAGAAAGAACTAAATTCCTGTTTGAAGCAGAAGGTAAGGTGGGGGATTTTTATCGTAAAACTTATTTGCCGCTTTTCGCTTATGTTTCCAATAGAATTCCTGAGATTGCCGAGGAGCTTTATCAAATTGACGATGGTTTACGTGCTGGTTTTGGCTGGCAGTTAGGCCCATTTGAAAGCTGGGATGCCTTTGGTTTAAAAAGCACTTTAAACCTTATGAAAAAGGAAAACATTACCGTAGCTCCATGGATTACAGAAATGTTAGAAGCTGGCTTTGAACATTTTTATATCTTAGAAAATGGGCAAAAGAAGTACTATGATATTAAAAGTAAATCCTACCAATTAATCCCTGGAAGTGAAGACTTAGTAGTACTGGATAACCTAAGAACAGACCATACGATTTGGAATAACAAAGGTTCTAGCATCATTGACTTAGGTGATGGAATCCTCAACCTAGAATTTCACACCAAAATGAATGCTATGGATGGAGACGTAATTGCTGCCATTCATAAAGCTATAGATTTAGCAGAAACAAAATACAAAGGTTTAGTTATTTATAATAAAGGTCAAAATTTTTCTGCTGGTGCTAATATTGGAATGATATTTATGATGGCTGTTGAACAAGATTATGATGAACTTTCCTTTGCTATACAACAATTCCAAAATACCATGATGCGAATTCGTTATTCTTCAATCCCGGTAGTGGTAGCTACTCATCAAATGGCGCTTGGAGGTGCTTGTGAATTATCGATGCATGCCGACAAAGTGGTGGCTCATGCAGAAACCTATATGGGATTAGTAGAATTTGGTGTTGGAGTTATCCCTGGAGGCGGTGGAACTAAAGAGTTTGCATTAAGACTTTCCGACGAATTAAAAGAGGGAGATATACAAACTAATGCTTTTAGACATAGATTAATGAGTATTGCTCAAGCAAAAGTAAGCACCTCAGCTTATGAAGCTTTTGAACTGGGGTATTTAGATGCTAAAAAAGATGAAGTAATCGTTAGTAGAGAGTTTCAATTAAACAGAGCTAAAGAAGCTGCCTTACAAATGGCTAACAAGGGATACACCAAACCTATAGAAAGAAAAGACATCACCGTTTTGGGTAATGAAATTTTAGGTCTGGTTTATATAGGAGCTAATTCTATGAAATCGGGGAACTATATTTCAGAACATGACCAATTAATTTCTGAAAAAATGGGTTATGTTTTAGCTGGAGGAGATTTATCGGAAGTTTCTCAAGTCTCAGAACGATATTTATTGGAATTAGAAAGAAAGGCCTTTGTGGAGCTTTGTTCCACTAGGAAAACGCTAGAGCGTTTACAAAGTATGATTACTAAAGGAAAGGTACTTAGAAATTAATAAAAAAAACAAAGATATGGAAGCATATATAGTAGCAGGATATAGAACAGCTGTAGGAAAAGCCACTAGAGGCTCTTTGAGGTTTACCCGTCCAGACGACCTAGCAGCTGCTACAATTAAACATTTAATGAAAGCCGTTCCTGAAATTTCTACGGATGAAATTTCTGATGTAATTGTCGGCAATGCCTCCCCTGAAGCAGAACAAGGGTTAAACATGGGAAGATTAATTTCTTTGATAGGATTGGAAAATTTAAATATTTCAGGGATGACCGTTAATCGTTACTGCTCTTCGGGAATTGAAACTATTGCTATTGCGGCATCCAAGATTAAAAACGGTATGAACGACATTGTAATAGCTGGCGGTGCAGAAAGCATGTCCCTTGTTCCTATGGGGGGTTGGAGGATTATTCCCAACCCAAAAATTGCTAAAACTCATCCTACTTACTATTGGGGAATGGGCTTAACAGCTGAAGAAGTTGCCAACAGATATAAAATTAGCAGAGAGGAACAAGATGAGTTTTCCTACAATTCCCATATGAAAGCTTTAAAAGCTAATAAGGAGGGAATATTTAAAGATCAAATTGTCCCTGTTGAGGTAGAGCATATTTATTTGGATGAAGAAGGAAAAAAGAAAAAGCGCAACTATACCTTTGACCATGATGAAGGTCCAAGGGCAGATACCACTATGGAAGCTTTGGCTAAATTAAGACCCGTATTTGCTGCAAATGGAAGCGTTACAGCGGGAAACTCTTCTCAAACTTCAGATGGTGCTGCTTTTGTAATGGTAGCCTCTGAAGATGCTGTTAAAAAACACAACCTAAAACCTATTGCACGTTTAATTAGCTATGCTACAGCTGGCGTAGAACCTGCTGTAATGGGAATAGGACCAGTAAAAGCAGTTCCAAAAGCTTTAAAACAAGCTGGATTAACACTTAATGATATGGATTTAATAGAGCTAAATGAAGCTTTTGCTTCACAGTCTATCGCCGTTATAAAAGAGCTGGGAATGAACCCAGAAATAGTCAATGTCAATGGTGGAGCAATTTCACTAGGACATCCTTTGGGTTGTACGGGGGCAAAACTTTCGGTTCAACTCTTTAATGAACTCAAAAGAAGAAATAAAAAATATGGTTTAGTAACCATGTGTGTGGGTACAGGACAAGGGGCAGCTGGTATATATGAAATGCTATAAAAGATAAAATAACCATTCAAAAATAAATGCCATGAGTAAAACGAAAATTATAAAAGGTGGGGAATTCTTGATTAAAGAAACTCAAGCCAAAGACATCTTCATCCCTGAAGAGTATGATGAAGAACAAAGAATGATTGCACAAAGTAGCCAAGATTTCCTCGACCAAGAAGTATTGCCTAGGTTAGATGAAATTGATGCAATGCAAGAAGGCTTAATGGCGGAATTAATTACCAAAGCTGGAGAATTAGGCTTATGCGGTATTTCTATTCCAGAAAAATATGGAGGATTTGGAAAAAACTTTGTTACTTCTATGCTTACAGCTGAAGTTACAGGCGCAGGACATTCTTTTGCTGTAGCACTTTCCGCTCATACAGGTATTGGAACTTTACCCATTCTCTATTATGGCAATGGAGAACAAAAGGAAAAATACCTTCCTAAATTAGCAACTGGTGAATGGAAAGGTTGCTACTGTCTAACTGAACCAGGGTCAGGCTCTGATGCTAACTCAGGAAAAAGTAAAGCCATACCTTCTAAAGATGGCTCACATTATATTCTAAACGGTCAAAAGATGTGGATTACCAATGGGGGATTTGCAGATATTTTAACTGTTTTTGCCAAGATTGAGGACGATGAAAATCTTAGTGCTTTTATATTGGAAAAAGATTTTGAGGGAATAACGATGAATCCAGAAGAAAAAAAAATGGGGATTAAAGGTTCTTCAACTCGACAAATATTTTTTAATGATGTGAAAATCCCCAAAGAAAATCTTCTAGGAAAAAGAGGAGAGGGTTTTAAAATTGCATTGAACATTTTAAATATTGGAAGAGTAAAGCTAGCTGCTGCTGCTTTAGGTGGAGCGAAAGCTGCTATTAATCATGCTGTAAATTACGCTAACGAAAGAGAACAATTTGGTAGAGTCATTTCTAAATATGGAGCTATTCGCTATAAATTAGCCGAACAAGCCATAAAATCTTATGCTTCAGAATCTGCTATTTATCGTTTAAGTCAGAATATTGAAGATACCATTCAAGCGCACATTGCCGACGGAATGGATGAGCAAGCTGCTACCTTAGCTGGTTTAAGGGAATATGCTGCTGAATGTGCTATTCTTAAGGTTCATGGTTCTGAAACTTTAGATTATGTGGTAGATGAAGGTGTCCAAATTTTTGGAGGAATGGGTTATTCTGCAGAATCAAGTATAGAAAGAGCGTATAGAGATGCTAGAATTAATAGAATTTTTGAAGGAACTAATGAAATTAATAGAATGCTTACGGTAGATATTATCCTCAAAAGAGCTTTAAAAGGAGAATTAGATTTATTGGAGCCAGCACAAAAAGTTGCTGAGGAGCTTATGGAAATTCCTTCTTTTGATTTTGATGATTCTGGAGAATACGCTGCCGAAAAGAACGTGGTAGAAAACTTTAAGAAAGCTGTTTTATTAATTGCTGGAGCAGCTGCTAAAGAACTCACTACTACTCTAGCTAAAGAACAAGAGATTTTAATGAACATTGCCGACATTGCTATGGAGGCTTATGTTTCTGAGTCGTTAGTGCTAAGGTTAGAAAAATTAAAATCCTTGAATAAAGATTATCAACTTCAGGAAGCTATGATGAGGGTGTACCTCTACGATGCTGCTGATAGAATTCACAAGTGGGGTAAAGATGCTATTAATGCTTTTGCGGAGGGAGATGAACAAAGAGCCATGTTAATGGGAATTAAGCGTTTTTCTAAACATGAACCTTTAAATTCCAAAACTTTAAGACAGGTAATAGCTCAAAAAATGATTGAAGAAAACAGGTATTGTTTTTAAGGGAAGGAAAACAAGTAGCTACCTCAAAAACATAGTTTAAGGCAGCTACTTTGCTTTGCTATTTTTACTTTAAGGTGCCCGCTATAATAAGCGTATTATTTTCATACACCCTATAGATAAATAAAGTATTCTTCGTATAATATTTCGTTAAAAACTCTATTGCCATAGCGTCATCAGTGTTATCAAAATTTATAGAATCGTTTTTATGGAATTGAGCATAACCGTTTTTTTCTATAAAAGATTGTAACAAAAAGGACTCATTTTCATGTCCACCAACTGTGCCATACGAGCCTATAGAATTTCCATCAGTCGTTTCATATCTTATTATGACTAATTGCTCTTCCATTTGCCAAGGTTTAATGTCTAAGTTTTCAAAACCATTTTTAATTTGGTCTCTAGTAACATCCTCTTGTGCCACCATCATTAATGGCAAAGCAAAAGCTAAAACAAACAGTATATTTTTCATGATTTAAAAAGTTTTATTTGTATAATATCAATAACCATCTAATTTGTTTAGACTTCTATTTCAAAAATCATTTAATAATAAGTAGATATTATTATTAATCTCTTGTTGAAAATTATATTATTCTAAAAAATATATTCAGATTTATTTTTAACATTATATTAATAACTAATTCCAACACCACATGGAACTTTCCAAATACACATTTCACCTTCATGTAAATTATCAGGTACATGAAAATTAAAGCATATACTTCTATCTATATTATAATATATGGTGTTATTAAATGGCATCTTTAATATCTTAAACCACTAAGGTATAAATTTAATATTAATATTTTACAACTATATGGATATTTATGCTTCCATATAATAAGACATAAATAAAAACTTTAAGAAGTTTACCACCAACTATCTTCTTCCTCGCCTTTCCTGAGGAGCTTCATGAAAAAAATACCTTAAATCAATCGTGAGGTAATTGCCCGAAATATCAAACTTAGCTACTTCTTTTTCATCAAAAGGATAGACCGTTTCTGTATAATCTACCCATGCCGTAGTCAGCTTAGAAAAAGGTCGATGAAAAGAAAAACCAAAATAAAAGTAACCGCTCTTTTCCGTTCTATATTCAAACCCCAAATTAGCCTGTAAACTAGGATTAATCCAAGATTCTCTAAGGGAATAATGTACAAAATAATCGTCATGAGTGCTCCAATCTGAAGGCAGTAAATTAAGAACTGTTCCAAAAGCTGCATTCATAAAAAACTGCTCACCCAATTGCACATAGATAAGACCTAAAATAGGAATTTCATAAATGATGTATTTAAATTCCGAATTTCCAACAAAGCCTGTAGAATCTTCATGTATTCTTAATCCGTATTTACGCTTACTAAAATTTATCCCTGTTTCTAGAGAAAACTGTTCGTTAAACCCCTTCCTTATTACCATACCTGCACTATAGCCACTTTTAGGAGTTATTTTAAAGTTGATATCCCCTAGCTGTTGTGATTGAGGGCCAGTGCCCATAAAACTAGTATTGATAATAGGCTTAAATTGAAGTCCAACTGTAGTGATTTGTTTTTGAGAAAAAACAAGAGTAGAAGAGATTAAAAAAAGAATCGAAAAAAGATAAGCTTTATGCATGCTATAAAATTACATTATTTTGTCGTTCTAGGAGTTACTTAACCAAGCTCCTATAAATGCCAAAAGAAGCAAAATGACAGATATAGAGATTAATAAATACCTGAAAAATGGATCAGAAATAAAAGGCTTTCTAAAATGTCCAATCGTTAAGTGATTAAAATGCATGGTCTTTTTATAATCTTTCACATCAACGCCAAAATAAATTCTCCCATCTCCCTCTTCATCAATTTGTTTTTCATATTTAATCTTACTTTCAACTAACATCACTTCAAAATAGTTA
>CAZKFN010000047.1:14668-16135 GCA_964552035.1 uncultured Flavobacteriales bacterium | reverse complement strand
GACCTCTGAAAACTTTAAAAGTCCAATTTATTATTTAAAAATCCCCGCCCTTAACATCAAAATAAATACTCGCACAAATAAAAAAACGGCAAACAAGTTCCACTAATAAAATAAAAACTTACTCGTTAAAGCACTTTTTAGTTGACAATTTTGTATATTTACTTTTAGTTGTCAACTAAAAAGGTTTGTTATGTCACATATTTTTTCATATAAATTATTAAGTGCAAGGATTTTAAACGCTTTTTCACAACAAAAATTAGCGGATAAAGCTGACGTGTCTAAACAAATGATTTCTAAATATGAAAAAGGGCTATCTATGCCTTCAAGCGAGGTGCTGATTAAATTGGCAAAAGCTTTACAGGTTCAAGTGGATTACTTTTTTACTCCGCAGACTATAGAATTGGGAGCACTCAACTTCAGAAAGAAAAGTAAGTTATCAATAACCCGACTGAAAGCCATAAAAGAAGAGGTGAAAAACCGAGTGAGTAATTATATTGAGATTGAGAATATCTTACAAATTGAAACTGCATTTAAAACCTCTGTTCAAAAGAGGAAAATTTCGTCTTTGGAGGATATTGAAAAAAGCGTTCTTGCCATTCGGAATGAATGGAAGATAGGAATTGATCCGGTGCATAACATTATTCAAGCGTTAGAAGATCAGGAAATTAAAGTAATCGAAATTGAGGAAGAAGAAAACCTTTTTGATGGAATGGCTACTTTAATTGATGATAAATATGCGGTCATCGTGGTTAACAAAAACTTCGGAATCGAACGCAAACGATTTACTTTATTGCATGAATTAGGTCATCTTTTATTGGATTTGCCAAATTGTGATAAAAAAGAGGAGGAAAAATTTTGCAATCGGTTTGCAGGAGAATTTTTGTTTCCAAAGTCTTCTATTATCCGGGAATTTGGAATAAAAAGAGACCACATTTCGCTTAAAGAATTGATTGAAATGCAAAAAAAATATGGCATCAGTATTTCGGCAATTGTTTATCGATTAAAAGATATCGGTATCATTTCGGAAGCGAAACAGCGAAATTTTCATATAAGTTTAAATGCCAATCCTGAATTAAAAGAATTAGTTTATAAAGAGCGTTTTAATACTCCCGAATTTTCCAATCGCTATGAACAATTAGTTTATCGTGCTTTTTCACAGGAGCTAATAAGTGCAAGTAAAGCAGCAAGTTTATTAGACAATAACATCAATAAAGTTCTCGAAAAAGTAATGATGTAATGTTTAAGAAAATCATCATAAACGATGCAAATATTTTAATCGATTTAATTAAATTAGAGTTGATTAATCCTTTTTTTAGATTGGAAAAAATAAAGTATGTAACAACTGATTTCGTGTTTGAAGAATTATATGAAGAGCAAAAACAACAATTACACTCTTTTATCCAAGCAGGTCAATTGGAAATAATCAACTCATCAGGCGAAGAATTAATTGAAATTTCAAAAATTGCA
>CAZKFN010000047.1:14361-14658 GCA_964552035.1 uncultured Flavobacteriales bacterium | reverse complement strand
ATTAAGCATCCAAGATTGCTCTGTTTATTATTTCGCTTCAAAACTTCAAGGCATTTTGTTTACTGGAGATGGTAAATTGAGAAAGTTTTCTACGAAAAAGGGGATTGAAGTTCATGGAATCATTTACTTATTTGATGAATTACTTTCTAATCATATAATTGATTACCAAACAGCAATAAAAAAAATAGAACTTTTGTTATCTTTCAATACTCGTTTGCCCAAAAAAGAAATAGAAAAACAAATTGAAGAGTGGAAAGACAAATTAATATAAACACCACAAGCAACAACCTTCTCATA
>CAZKFN010000047.1:0-14351 GCA_964552035.1 uncultured Flavobacteriales bacterium | reverse complement strand
CAAACCCTCAACAATAATATTAAAGTAAACACCAAAATCCTTTTAAAAACATTTGTTTTTCTATTTTTGGGCAAATAAGTACATTGCAGTTAGTCTATTTGTAATAAAAAATGCAAATAAAAAAAAATGGATAAAGAATTGTTCAGTTCTCTGATAATTTTTGCGGCTTGTATTGCTTTCAAATGATATAGGTAGCTGACCGAATACCGAGCAAATGATGAGCCTGATTGCCGTACTGAAAGAAGGCAACTACAATCGCAGTGAGCTTATGGAAGCGGTCAATTGTAAACATCGTTCAACATTTTATATAATTGCTTTCAGCTTATCATTCAGAAAGGATTTATTGAGTTGAATATACCGAGCAAACCAAGCAGTAGCAAGCAACAGTATTTTCAAATATAAAAGAAGAAGTTTTATCAATTCCCAGATTAAATAAATAGAAATAAAACTCATAGAATGTAAACCAAACCAATTAATCATTTTAATGAAATAAATAAGATACAGAATCATTTTAAAAACACTTATTCATCTAACTTTATTGAAATAAGCACATTGCAATATTCTTATTTTTGTATATTTGTATTAAATAAGAATTTTAATGGGTATAACAAGTCCTATTCCAAGAGATAAAATCATCAATCGGCTTCAATATGAAAACCCTTGGTGGGTTTCTGGAGAGATTGATTCAATTTATCAAAAGATGACCCGACGACTTTATTTTGAGTTGTTTTACCCTTACGTAAAAGAAAGAGATGTTCGCCGTGCAGTGGTGTTGATGGGTCCCAGACGAGTAGGAAAAACGGTAATGATGTTTCATACCATAGATCAATTACTCAAAGAAGGAGAAGACCCTCAAAACCTTGTTTTTGTGGGGATTGATAATCCTATCTATATTAATTTAGGATTAGAAGATATTCTTCAATTAGCCAAAGAAGCCTTGAAAAAAGAGAGTCTGACAGGTGCTTATGTGTTCTTTGATGAAATTCAATATCTTAAGGATTGGCAACGTCATTTAAAGACCTTGGTCGATTCTTTTCCTGAGATTAAATTTATTGTTTCAGGCTCAGCAGCTGCTGCCTTGAATTGGTATAGTTCGGAAAGTGGAGCCGGACGTTTTACGGATTTTATGTTGCCACCGCTGACTTTTCAGGAATATATTCATCTTAAGAAATTAAATAATTTGGTATATGAGGACAGTATCATTTATAATGAGGTGAAAGTTTCGCAATACCTTGCCCGTGATTTGAAAATTCTGAATAAGGAATTTGTCAATTATTTGAATTATGGAGGCTACCCTGAAGTCGTTTTATCCCAGACCATCCAATCGGATATGGGGCGTTATGTAAAGAGTGATATCGTCGATAAAGTATTGTTGCGTGATTTACCCAGTTTATATGGAATTAAAGATGTACAAGAACTGAATCGGTTTTTCACTTATATCGCTTATAATTCGGGAAATGAATTTTCTTATACACAGATGGCTAAGGAGAGTGGGATTGGAACGGTGACCCTAAAAAAATACTTGGAATATTTGGAAGCGGCTTTCCTGATAAAAGTATTGCATAAAGTGGATATCAATGCAAAACGCTTTAAACGAATTACGAATTTTAAAGTCTATTTGACCAATCCGTCTTTGCGAACAGCCTTGTTTTCACCTATTCAGGAGACCGATAATGAAATGGGGAATATGGTGGAAACGGCTATTTTATCACAGTGGATGCACCGTGAAAATTTAGATTTGACCTATGCACGATGGGGAGATGGGGAAGTTGATTTAGTCTTGCTTGATGATAAAAAATTTAAGCCTTTATGGGCGGTAGAAGTGAAATATAGTGATCGGTACTTTAAAAAACCACAAGATTTAAAAAGTCTGATGAAATTTTGTAAGAGCAATGATTTTAATTCAGCCTTAGTTACAACTATAAACGAGTTCGGAGTAAAAGAAATAGACGATTTAAAATTTACCTATTTACCTGCTTCAGTTTATGCCTATAACATTGGTGAAAAAACAATTCGAATGAAGAATGATCAAAATATTGTTTAGCCTATGAAATTCACCGAAAACAAACATATAGAATACAAGCAAAAAGTAACTTCGGAAATAGAGAAAGAGGTGGTAGCTTTTCTTAATTCCAATGAAGGAGGTGTTATTTATATAGGTGTAGATAAGGATGGTGAGCCTGTTGGTGTGAAAGATATTGATCAAGAACAGCTACTCTTAAAAGATCGGTTGAAAAATAATATTCTTCCCTCTTGTTTAGGCCTTTTTGATATTGTTGTAGAAAAAATAGATGAAAAGGAGATTATCAAATTAATAGTCGCTGGAGGTTATGAAAAACCTTATTACATCAAGAAATATGGTTTGTCAGAAAAGGGGGCATTCATCCGTATTGGGAGCGCATCAGAGCCAATGCCCACACGACAAATAGAATATTTGTTTAGCAGAAGAACCAGAAATTCTATTGCTCAAATGAAATCGCCTAAACGGGAATTAAGATTTCAGCAATTACATATTTATTATCAGTCCATTGGCAAAAAACTGAATGAACAATTCGCACGTAATTTAGAACTTAAAAACGATGACGGAGATTTTAATTATGTGGCATATCTATTAAATGACATCAATAATATATCTATAAAAGTGGCTCGTTATTCCGGTTTAAATCGAGTGAATTTAGTCGAAAGTAATGAGTATGGTTATGAATCATTAATCAAAGCTACTTATCAGGTATTAGAGAAATTAAATTTAGAGAATAAAACGCTTACAGAAATTACTCCAAAAGCAAGGAAAGAACAAAGATTATGGAATGCAATCGCTTTGAGAGAAGCTGTTATCAATGCTTTTGTTCATAATGATTATACAAGAGAAGCAGCACCTAAATTTGAAATCTTTGATGATAGGTTAGAAATTACTTCTAATGGTAGCTTACCGCAAGGTTTATCTAAAGAAGAATTCTTTGAAGGTTTTTCTATTCTGAGGAACAAAGAAGTAATTCGAATCTTTAAGGATTTGGATTTGGTGGAGCAATTAGGTTCTGGTATTCCAAGAATTTTGGAAAGTTATGATAAGAATTGTTTTAAATTTTCCGATAATTTCTTACGAGTGGTCTTGCCTTCGGATAAAGTAACTAATGAAAAAAACGGGTTGGTAGATGGGTTGGTAGATGGGTTGGTAGAAAGTCAAAAAATGATATTAAAATTAGTAGCAAAGAATCCTAAAATAAGTAAACGAGAAATGGCTGAAACTATTGGGATTAGTACGACGGCCATAGATAAAAATATAGAAAAATTGAAAGATGCAAAATTAATAAAACGAGTGGGTAGTAGTCGTTCGGGATATTGGTCGATAATGAAATGATAAGAAAACCTAAAACCGAACAAGTGTTGAGTTTGATTTCCGTTATGAAAGAAGGTAAATACAATAAACAACAATATTTTTTAACCCAGAAAGGACGAAATTTTATTGGGACACTTAGGGATTATAAAAAAACGGATAAATAAGCGCATTGCAATGTATCTATTTGTGTTAAAATGATATAAATAAGAAAAAAATTGGCAAACCTAATACTTAATTAAATGAAATTCACCGAGTACAAATTAGAAGAAACATTTATTCAGCTGTTAGCCGAGCAAGGCTATCCGCACGTTTTGGGTGAAAGCATTGAGCGAAAGGAGGATGAAGTCCTAATTGAAGAAGATTTACAGCAATTTCTACTGAATAAATACAAGGCTGAAGGATTGACAATTTCAGAAGTAAAAAGTATTGTTCTTCGACTAAAAACGCTGCCCGCTTCTGATTTGTATGAAACCAACAAAACCATGATGCGTTGGTTGTCGGATGGCTGCGACCTATCTGCCGATGCACAGGCAGGAGATCCTAATCAGAAGGATATCTGGATTTATTTGATGGATTACGACAATCAGGAAAACAACACCTACAAATTTGTCAATCAATTAAAAATTGTGGGTACTGAAAAGCGTATTCCAGATGGTATTATTTATATCAATGGAATTCCGGTGGTCGTTTTAGAGTTTAAATCTGCCATTCGAGAGGAAGCTACGGTTCATACGGCTTATACGCAATTGACAGTTCGCTACAAACGAGACATTCCAGAGCTTTTTAAATACAATGCCTTTTGCGTAATCAGTGATGGCGTGAACAACAAAGCAGGTTCTTTTTTTGCGCCCTACGAGTTTTTCTATGCCTGGCGAAGAATAGCCGGTAAGGCTAAAGAAGTAGATGGTATCAACAGTATGTTTACCATGATTCAAGGGATGCTGCACAAAGACCGATTGCAAGACATCATTCAAAATTTCATTTATATTCCTGACACTTCAAAAAGAGATGAAAAAATAGTTTGTCGTTATCCGCAATATTACGGAGCCAGAGCCTTATTTGAAAACATCAAAAAAGCCCAAAAACCGAAAGGCGATGGAAAAGGAGGAACTTATTTTGGTGCAACCGGAAGCGGAAAAAGTTACATCATGCTTTTTCTTACCCGATTGCTGATGAAAAGTAAATACTTTGAAAATCCAACCGTAGTTTTAATTACCGATCGAACTGATTTAGATAATCAATTAGCTGTGCAATTTGCCAATGCCAAAGAGTTTATCGGCGATAATCTTGTAAAAAGCGTAGAAAGTAGAGTGGAATTAAGAGAACAACTGCAAGGTAGAAAAAGCGGTGGTGTTTTCCTGACCACAATCCATAAGTTCACAGAAGACATCGAATTGTTAACGGAAAGAACCAATGTAGTTTGTATTTCGGATGAAGCGCATCGTAGTCAAACCAACCTAGACCAAAAAATTAGAGTAACTCAAGAAGGTGTTCGAAAAACTTATGGTTTTGCCAAATACTTACACGATTCTCTACCCAATGCGACTTATGTTGGCTTCACCGGAACGCCAATTGATAAAACCTTGGATGTTTTTGGAGAAATTGTAGATGAATATACGATGAATGAATCCGTTGCGGATGAAATTACTGTACCTATAGTTTATGAAGGAAGAGCAGCAAAAATTGTATTGAAAAACAGCGAATTAGAAAAAATAGAGGAGTATTATCAAGTAGCTGAAGAAGATGGAGCTAGTGAATATCAAGTTGATAAAAGTAAGCGCGAAACTGCTAATATGTATTCCATTTTAGGAGACCCAGATCGTCTAGATGCTTTAGCAAAAGATTTTATTCAACATTATGAAACTCGAGTTAAAGAGGGCTCCACCGTAGCTGGAAAAGCAATGTTTGTTTCTAGTTCTAGAGAAATTGCCTATAGTTTTTTTAAGCGTTTAATTGAAATAAGACCGGAATGGAATGTACCAAAAATAGCCGATGATACTTCTAAGCTTTCAGCTAAAGAAAAGCGTGAAATTAAACCCATGGAATATGTAAAAATGGTGATGACTCGCCATCAAGACGACCTGGAAGAAATGTATACTATTTTAGGTACAAAAGAATATAGAAAATAATTAGACCGACAATTTAAAATTGAAAATTCTAATTTTAAAATCGCCATTGTTGTGGACATGTGGCTGACTGGTTTTGATGTTCCGTTTTTAGATACGATATATATCGACAAACCTATTCAGAGACATAATCTTATACAGACAATTTCTAGAGTTAATCGGAAATTTAAAAATAAAAGGAAAGGTTTAGTAGTCGATTATTTGGGTATAAAAGTTCAAATGAACTTGGCTTTAGCTCAATACAATACGGATGTAAGTGGAAACTTTGAGGACATTGATCAGTCTTTGGTAGTGGTTCGCAATCACTTGGATTTACTGCATAAAATCTTTTACAAACCTGCCCGTCATAGCGAAGTGAAGGGAGGGTTTGATGATAGTAAGTATTTTGAGGGTTCTGCTTTAGAACAGTTGAATACTTTAAATATGGCAGCTGAATATGTTCAACAAACTCAAGAATTAGAAAAGCGTTTTATGGACCTTGTAAAACGATTGAAAGCTGCTTATGATATTTGTTCTGGAAGTGAAAAGCTAAAGCAGAAAGAGCGAGATTATATTCATTATTATCTTGCAATTCGTACAATTATTTTTAAACTGACCAAAGGTAATGCACCCGATACAGAACAGATGAATGCAAGAGTTCGAGAAATGATTAAAGAAGCATTGCAAAGCGATGGCATAGAAGAAATCATAAAGATTGGTGAACAAGGCAGAAATGAACAAAATTTGTTTGACGAAGATTATCTGGCAAAAATCGATAAGATTAAACTGCCGAACACCAAGATTAAGCTACTTCAAAAGCTGCTGTCTAAAGCCATTGGCCAATTGAGGAAGGTTAATAAAGTCCGCGGTGTCGATTTTTCCAAAAAAATGGAACGCTTGGTTAATCAATACAATGACCGAAGCGAAAACGATGTGCTGAAAAGCGAAGTTTATGAAGATATGGCAGACCAGCTTACCGATTTAATTTGGGAGGTTTATGAAGAATTTAAATCGGGGGAAGAAATGGGAATTGATTTCGAAGTAAAAGCTTTTTATGATATTCTAAAAGAACTCTGTAAGAAGTACGATTTCACTTACCCGGATGATAAGATGCTTGACTTGGCAAAAGCGGTGAAAAGATTAGTGGATGATAATGCCCAATTCCCTGATTGGAACAAGCGGAAAGACATTAAATCTGCTTTAAAAGTTGGTTTAATTCTTTTGCTAGATAAACACGGATATCCACCTGTAGAGCGCGATGAGGTTTATGAGGAAATTTTTGAGCAAGCGGAGAATTATAAGAGGAATTTATAGTCGGTTTAAACCCAATTGAAACTGCTTCCAGTTTTACCCTTTGGGTATCCTGATTTATTTGCTTTTAAAAGTATTGCTTTTTTAGTCTTTTAAAAACAAAAATGCTCCACCTTAATAGATGAAGCATTTTTCTGCGGAGAAAGAGGGATTCGAACCCCCGGAGGTGTGACCCTCAACGGTTTTCAAGACCGCCGCATTCGACCGCTCTGCCATTTCTCCGCCGCAAAAATACCAAAGCATTTTAATTATTGGTAATTTTATTCAATGAAAATTTTAAAAACTTTACTTTTATCTAAATAAAATCATTTTAATGAAGAAATACAGCTTATTAATTGCGCTTATTATCAGTAGTTTAACTGCTTTCCCTCAACTAAAATTTGTCTTGGATTATGCCACCTTTCAAACGATAGAAGGACAAGCCTATTTAGAAGTTTATTTGGCTGTAAGTGGAACAACAATAACTTATGAAGTAGATTCCAATAAAAATTTAAGCGGAAGTGTAGAAATAACCTACTTAATTCAAGACGGGGAAAAAGTGTTGAATTATGAGAAATATCGATTGAATACGCCCAGTTATGTCAAGTTAAGTGAAATTTCGGATTTAATCGACCTTAAAAGAATGAGCATAACTAATGGTGAATATACTTTTACTGTGGTTGCAACGGATGTAAAAAGTGAAGAAACCGTTGAAAAGAGTTTTAAATTGAGGAACGTTAATTACAATCAAAATGAATTGATTTTCTCTGAAATACAATTGGCCAACCACATGAATGTCGCAAATACAGAAAGTATTTTTTATAAAAACGGCTATCTAATCTCTCCCAATTTTACACATTACTATAAAGACAAAGACAGTACCCTCTTCTTTTATGCTGAATTATATAATAGTCTGGATATTTTTGGAGAAGACAATAAATTCATACTAGAGCATAGAATTGTTTCTAATGCAACAGGTGAGGTAGTAGGAGATTTTAGAGGAGTTAAAAGACAGGATCCTCAAGATTTAATCCCATTAATATATTCCTTTGACCTAAGGGAACTACCTTCAGGAAGCTATTCCATTATTTTGGAGGCAAGAAATCAGCAAAATAAAATAATGGCTTCACAAAAGGTGAATTTTGAAAATAGGAATACAAAATTGCTTGACTTTTCAAATGTATCTGCTTCCAATTCCTTTGTAGATTCCATTACCAATATAGCAGAATTAAAGTTTTATATTCGAACTCTTTCACCTATTTCATCTTCTGAAGAAAAAACTTTTGCAGAAAATCAATTGGAATATGCTGATTTAAACTTTATGCAGCGTTACTTTTTAAACTTTTGGCAAAATAGAAATCTTACCGATCCCGAAAAGGCTTGGTTAGACTATAAAAAAGAAGTGGAAAAAGTGGACGAACTTTTTGGGTATGGGAATGTACGCGGCTTTCAAACGGAAAGAGGAAGGGTCTACCTGCAATATGGTAAACCCAACATCATGAGAGATGTGCCTTATGAATATAATACTTACCCATATTCTATTTGGCAATACGACCAATTGGACGGACAAACCAATAGGAAGTTTTTATTTTACAGCCCCTCCATGGAAATGCTAGGTTATGAAATATTACAATCTAATGTTATGGGAGAGGTGATTAACCACAATTGGGAGTTTGAACTTGAAAATCGAACCACTTCGGGGATTAATAGGGGTAGGGAAATAGAATACAATGAGGTAGTTAATTATAGAGCAAGGGATTTATGGGATAATCCTAGATAAAATCAAGCGCCATTCCTTATTTTTGGCTTTTAATTTTATGGAATGAAACAAGAGGTTGCTGTAATTATACTGAATTGGAATGGTAGAAAACACCTAGAAACATTTTTGCCTTCTGTGGTAAAACATTCTAATGAAGCAATTATTTATGTTGCGGATAATGCTTCTACCGATGATTCTGTGGAATTTGTTACCCAAACCTATCCACAAATTAAAATCATTCATAATCAAGAAAATGGAGGTTTTGCCCTTGGATATAATCAAGCTTTAGCTCATGTTTCAGAGGAGTATTATGTATTGCTCAATTCGGATGTAGAAGTTACCAAAAATTGGCTAGAACCGGTGATAAACTTTATGAAATCCAATGAAGGAGTAGACATCGCTCAGCCTAAAATTAGGTCATACTTAGAAAGAGATAAATTTGAATATGCCGGTGCTGCTGGAGGATACATTGATTTTTTAGGTTATCCTTTTTGTAGAGGTAGAATTTTTGATCATTTGGAAAAAGATGAAGGTCAATATAATGATGCTGTAGAATTGTTTTGGGCTACTGGTGCTTGCTTTTTTATCAAAGCGGAGCTTTTTCATCAACTAGGGGGTTTTGATGCTCGATATTTTGCACACATGGAGGAAATTGACTTGTGTTGGAGAGCAAAAAATTTAGGTAAAAAGGTTTATTATGTTCCCGAAAGCACAGTTTATCACTTGGGAGGAGGGACCATGAAGAATACCAATCCAAGAAAAACTTTCCTCAATTTTAGAAACAGCTTGCTAACCCTTCATAAAAATGATCTTACGCCTTTTAGAAACTTAAAGATTCTAATGCGTTTGTTTATGGATTTACCCGCTTTTTTTAAACTGTGGATTGAAAGTGGACTTCGACATGCTTGGGCTATTCCCAAAGCGCATTTCTCTTTTTATAGAATGAAGAAAAGAAGAAGCTTAGCAACTCAACCCAATCTAACGGGAATATATAAAAAAAGCATTGCTTCAGCTTTCTTTTTATTTGGACTTAAAGAGTTTTCTCAGTTAAATACAGCTGATTTTATTGTGAAGAAAACTAGAAAAGGAGAGTAGCAAGTATTTAATTTCTATCGTTTCCAATTAAACTACCTCGCACTTCTTATTTATGACGCTGCCTTTTATTTATAAACGCGCTAGTTTTTCTTAAATTTTCAAAATATTAAGAAAATTTTATTACCTTAGTGAAATAATTAGGGCAGTTTTCATGTCATGAAAGTAGGTTAATGCCTGCATGGCATGGGGGAAATGTTCTTTAATATAATCATTATAAACTAAAAAAAAATACAATGAAAAAGCGAATTTTTCCAATTTTACTTTTTCTATGGGTTTGTGCTCCGCTTGGAGCACAAACTTTTGAGAAGGTGTTTAAGTCTCCTGTTACAGAAGGGGTTAATAAGATTATTGTGAATGATAAAAACGAGATTTTATTGGTAATAGAACATGTTGATAATTATTCTCACCTTAATGTGTCTTTTCAGAACCGTAATGTAAGTTTAGTAAAACTAAATGAAAAGGGAGACGAAATAAAAAGAAGGAAGTTACATGCTTATGATTTTATTCAGAGTTTTGACTCAACTTATGAATATGTATTTGCAAATTCAGCTATTTATAAGGATAATAAGTATTTGTTGAATGCTTCTATAAGAAATGACACTAGTGGATTGGTAGGAACTAACAGTGTTTATTCTTTTGAATTAAATGAGGATTTAGATATTATAAATACTAAATTAAACCGAAGAAACATGAGAGATACATCAATCTTGATGTCGAACATGAAAGAATTTAATTCAAAATATTATGGTACAGGTATATTTGTAACAACAAGATACAATTCAAGTAATATTTTAACAGATATATTTTATTCTATGCTTTTAAGTTTAGATGATTCATTAAGTTTTTCAGATTATTTACTTTGGGGAACTAGAGATTCTATTAACTTAAAAATATTATATGATTATTTAATTGATAAAAGAGGGCAAGTATATTTGTTTGGTGAAGGTAATTCCCCAGATGGTGTTTTTACTACTGAAATGCAATTGATAAAACTAGATGTCAATAAAAATAAATTAATTCATACGTATTTAAATTATCCAACACTTAGAGAATTTGGGGAATATACTAGATTAATGATTGATAATAAGGCTGGAAGCTTTTGGCTTAGTGATTCCACCTTTTTATTGGCAGCTTATGGTCCAACCGATGGTTGGAACAGCTCTTTTGATTTTAGTGACATGCACTTGATGATTTATGATACTTCTTTGGTTTTGCAAAAATATCATCGTGTAAGAAACGGTAAAGATTCCACACTTATTTCATTTTTGTACAATGATGTCTTGGTTTATGACAGCATAAACGATTATTATTATATGGGTGCTTCCATACAAAAAGGAAAAGCTCTTCAAGAATATGTTTGGGGTTCTGGAAAAATAATTGATTTTAATTTGGTAAAGTTTGATAAAGACTTAAACATTATATTTAATCGGAATTATAGAAGAGATAAATCTTTGATTTTTAATTCTATGGCAGTGGATAATAAGGGAAATGTAATTATAGGAGGAACAATTCAAGATTTAAATACTATATATTTGGCTGAAAATGATGCTTTTGTACTAAAGGTAGATTCCTTAGGGAATTATACACATACCACCATTACAGGGATTCCAACTTTTGGTAAAATAGACCGTCTTAATTATGAATTTGCACCCAACCCAAGTGATGGAAAGTTTTCCTTTATTCAATATAATCTTCAAGAGGTTTATACCATGGATTTATACGATATAAAAGGAAGTTTTATAAATACTTTTACTTTTAAAGATTCGGATAATTACTTTGACATCAGCAATCAACAAAATGGAGTTTATATTTATAGATTAAAAGATAGAATGGGTAGAACAGCTAGCGGGAAGTTGATAAAGCAATAAATTTTAAAGGGCTTGCTTTAAGATAGAGAGTAAGCCCTTTATTTAAAGTAACCCTCTTCAATTACATTTTTTCCTTTACTATTTTCATTAATTCCTCATTAATAACACGATTACTAGCAACTATTTCTTTACCATATAGCCAATTCTCTCCCCCGGAAAAATCCTGAACTTGTCCTCCAGCTTCTTTTACAATTAAGGTACCAGCAGCTACATCCCAAGCTTGGAGACTGTATTCAAAAAAAGCATCAAAACGACCGCAAGCAACATAAGCCAAGTCTACTGCTGCAGCGCCCATTCTTCGGATTCCTCTGCTGCCTTGAACGATCTCTTTTAGAAGTTCAAAATAGTTTTCTGTACGTTCAAAATCATAGTAAGGAAAACCCGTAGCAAAAAGGGATTCCTTTATCGTTTTTCTATCGCTTACTTTAATTTTTTCTTGATTTAAAAAAGCACCTCCGCCTTTCCAAGCATAAAAACATTCATCTCGGTTGACTTCATACACTACTCCTAAAACTATTTCATCTTGGTATTGCAGGGCAATGCTTACTGCATAAACAGGGACATTGTAAAGAAAATTTGTCGTTCCATCTAAAGGATCTATAATCCAATTGTAGATATCTGATTTTTTATCTGAGGTGCCTTCTTCAGCTATAAATCCAGAATTTGGAAGCAATTCACTTAAACCTTCGATAATAGTTTCCTCTGCGTTTTTATCTACATAACTCACTAAAGAATTACGCGATTTTATTTCAATGTCGGAAGTGTTAACTTTTTTTTCTTCGATTTTAATGTTTATACCTACTTGTCTGCTTAATTCTACTACATCTAGGCATAAATCTCTTAAATTAAGTTCCATTTAACTAAGGTTTTGTGAGGTGAATTTTTCTTTGTTTTTTGAGAAATAAATCATTCCTGCAATTCCAACAAAGAAGAGAATAAAGGAAATAATTTCAGCTTGAGTTGCTTCAATACCAAAGAAGTGATAATTGGGATTAATTCTAATTTTTTCAATGAAATAACGCTCAATTCCATTAAAGCTTAAATACAAGCTAAATAAAAAACCGGGTACGGTAATTTTCTTTCTTAAACTCCATAGAATAATAAAAATTATTCCTGCCATAACAGTTTCATAAAATGGAGTAGGCCAGGCATTTCCAGTAATACTTTCTAATCCCATACGGTGGAAATCTTCTTGCAAATTAACTCCCAAAACATTATTGGGATAATCAAATGCCCACATCCAATCTGGGAGCCAACTCATCCAATCGGGTTTGGGAGCATCGTTGGGCAAACCCCAATCACCATCACCAGAAAGTTGACAGCCAATTCTACCTACACTATAAGCGGCCATTAGTCCAGGTGCACAAGCATCTGCAACATGATACCACTTTAAATTATTTTTAGCTGCATACCACAAAACAGCGCCACCACCAATAATTAAACCACCATAAATGCTTAGTCCACTAAATGATAAAAGTGATCCCACAGGGTCGGCAATTAGCTCATCTAAATTTTCTAGGTTGTGAAATAATTTTGCTCCTAAAATACCTCCAATAGCAGCAATCATCGTCATATTGCCCACTAATTCATAAAAATGAACTTCTTGTTTTATTGTTTTAGGAGTAGAAAGTTTTGCTTTTTCCTTTTCTCTATATTTCAAATAAGCTAAAATTCCAGCAACGATAATCCCACCTAAAAAATTCCCTCGACTAGAAAACATAAAGGATTGAGGATCTTGAACCATCTCATTATAATTGATGACTGCATCAAAAAGCTTATAACCTATGATGAAGCCGAAAAATGCGTTGCTAAGCAGTTCTGTAGCTGAGGCTTTTTTCCCTACTGTAAGTTGTATCGTCTTACTTTTTAGTAAACCTAGTTTTTCCTTCCTTTTAAGCTCTAATGTAAAAAGATAAGCTGCAGCGATAAATGCAAGCGCTACAAAAAATCCAAAAGTTGGGAAAGGCAATGGAATGTCGAGACCAAGAAGGTCGTAAATCATATCTGATATAGTGGGGTACATAACCTAAATATTCAATTAGTTGGCAAAAATAAGCATAGTATTAAGATGCGTTTTTAAAAAGACAATTTATTATATCCATTTCTTGATTGATTTTTATAAGGATTCGTGATTTCGCTACGCTTAATTGTTTCCTTTTTTTCGGACAAACGACTGAAAGGAGTTCATGAACATCATTGAAAAGTATATATGAAGTGAGAAATTGGAAAAAACTTAAAAGAGTATCTTTGTTTCACCTTTTGTTATGTCAAGGCACTTCGATACATATTTGGATAATAAGGTGTTAAAAAGAGTTTATGTAATTAAAATAATCTCTTGATTACAAAAATTTAGCGCTATAATCCCCAAAAACAATCAGTGCCCGACATTTTGCAGGGTTTTAAATCTTTTCAACTTTTCAGTTGCTAAAAAGTAAAGCAAAAAGCCAAGAAAAAACAAGGCTTCTTCCCGCTCTTTGGTTAAAAACTGCTATTGCACCCTTTTCTGCTTTGGCGGAATAAATCATTCCAAGGAGGAATTGCAATGAATAAATTTATACGAATAGGTTGGGCGTTTCCCATTCATCACATCAAAATGTAAAGAGAATTGCTTATGGTCATTTAAATACAAAACAGGAAGGGCTAAGGGGTCATCTTTGGGGTACAGTTGAGTTGACTGAATATCTTCTTTATAATTGCGATTTTCATAGGGAATCCAATACGATACTCTTCTGTATCTATAACTGCTTCTGCCAAAAATGTATTTTCTGGAAGATCTTTATAATTATTGAGGTTGATTGCTTGTAAAAATGTACAGCTATAAAAGAAAATAAATAATAGCCATTATTAATGAAGATGAAATTCTTAATATTTATAAAGATTTTGATATAAATTTAAAA
>CAZKFN010000046.1:10522-16158 GCA_964552035.1 uncultured Flavobacteriales bacterium | reverse complement strand
TTGCATGTGTTAAGCCTGCCGCTAGCGTTCATCCTGAGCCAGGATCAAACTCTTCGTTGTAATTAAAAGTTTAATGTTTTTATTGGCTCGATACTCAAAGTTAAATGAATCAACTAAAAGGCTTATTCGTTTATTTCTTTCCTTCTTTATTTTTTTACTTCAATATTTTCAAAGAACTCTATAATGTAAAGTAATAATTTTACCCCACATCACTCTCTATATCTTACTAATGATTAATATAATCACTAACAATTTCTTTACTTTAAATAACACCCCTAAAATTGGGACGGCAAACTTAAGAACTTATTTTATTCTAAAACTAATTTTCTAAAGAAATATTTAAATTTCTTTTTTTATGTGTTTTAGAACTTAATTTCACACTTAATAAATTCTTATTTCCTTTGAACCATCCCTAAATAAAATTGGGACGGCAAAGATAGATAATTTTATAACTATAACAAGACAATAAGAGAATAATTACAAAAACTTTTTTAAAAACATTTTTTATTCTAAAGAAAGTTCAACCAGAAAGTTTAAAAATACCCTCTCAAAGCATGTATAATTATACTTTTACGCTTTAAAATTTTTACAAAATGCAATTTTAATTAAAACTTAAATTAACCTATTTTTCAAACCATTTATAGGAATTATTTCAAAAGGTGTTGATTAATTTAACTGTTTAATCGATAATTTTCACAAAAACAAAAGACGTCAATGAACAAAGTCAACTCAAAATTTGCCTATAGTTTTAAGGATAATCTAGCTGTGACAGACCTATGCTCCATTCGATTAAATCTTATCTTTTTAAAAGATATAAAAAATAGCTATCACTTTTATGGGTTAGTAACTGCTACAGGAATAATCTTTCCATTAAAAAGAGCAGACCCATTCAGAGCAAAATCAGCTATATAATTGGCCATCTCTTCCACACCTGCAGCTGCTTCAAAATTTGGAAAAGCTAATTTAAACATTTCAGTATGTACGGAACCTAATGCTAATGCATTTACATGAGCCCCTATTTCTTTATACTCTTCAGCTAGACATTCCGTTAGAACTGTTAAAGCTCCTTTCGAAGTACTATAAGCCGATAAACCAGGGAATTTTAAACTTTTATTCACCCCTCCCATGCTGCTAATATTAACAATATGGCTTCCCTTTACCAAAAAAGGTGTGCAAGCTTGAATAAGGTTGATTGCCGTCAGCACATTAGCCTGAAACAGAGTTAAGAAATCATCAGTAGTTGTTCGGATAAAAGGTTTATTCAACAATTGTCCTGCATTATTAATAATAACATCCACCTTTTGCCACTGCTCAAGTACGGGTAAAATCTGATCCGAGAAATCACTTTGATTTATATCAGCAGCTATAATCGTTATTAATTTCCCTTTTTTTTTCAACTCTTCTAAGGCGTTACGACTTCTTGATATAGCTAAAGTTTTATGTCCTAAAGCATCCAATTTTTTGATTAATGCCGCACCTATCCCTCTGCTAGCTCCACTAACAATAATATTCATAAATTTTATCTAATTTTATAATGCCTGATACAAAACTAAGTGTTGCCAATTGATTAATAAAGTAGAATGTGGACTTTCTATTTCTTATCTTTAATTTAATACGATAGAAGTAGTATTTTTGCATACTTATATGGCCAAACTTAAACTGGATTTACACGATATTTATAATAAAGGTAAAGAAATTGATAATGCCTTAGCAAATGCCATTGAAGAAGCAGTGGAGAAAAAAATAAAAACAATTGAAATAATCCCTGGGAAAGGTAGTGGTCAATTAAAGAAAAAAGTGATTCGCTTTTTAAATCAAAAGCACATCAAACAACATTATCATAGAATTGAAAAAGACAGTAAGAATTTTGGTCGCTTATTTGTCCATTTTAAATACTAACTCTTAATAGACAGATCTTATGTTTACTCCAGGTAGAATAGCTTTTATTATCTTTTTTCTAATCTTATTTATAGGTTATTTAATTTGGGCTTATCGGGAAGATATCAAACAAATTCCTTGGCATTTTAAAGGAACTACCAAGATTATTTTAATTTTAATTGTTATCTACCTTATCTACTATACCCTAAATCGTTGGGTACTGTAATTTAGACATAATTTCAGCAAACTCTTTAACAATCATTGCAGTAGCTCCCCACATAAAGTATTCTCCTAAGTTGTATCCTTTTACCAATAGGTTGTTTCCTCTTACGTCCACTTCCTTATCAATTACTTTATCTTCTCCAATTAAATTTTCTACAGGATATTCTATAATTGAAGCTACTTCTATAGGGTTGGGAATAAATTGAGAACTTTTATATTGTATTCCTATGTAGGGTTGTATTACAAAGTTGCTTGGTGGCACATATAAAGGAGATAGATTCCCAAGTACTTCAACTTGACTCCTAGGAAGAGATATTTCTTCATTTGCTTCCCTTAAGGCAGTATCAACTAATGAGTTATCTATATTTTCAACAGCTCCTCCTGGCAGGGCAATTTGACTGCTATGTACTCCTTCATACTCAGACCTTAAAATAAAAACTGTATGAAGTTTCCCTTTATTCGGGTAAAGCAATAGCAAAACAGCTGCTTTTCTTGCCTGTTTTATTTTACTTCCAAAATCTTTTATTGGCAATCGATCTCTCATAATTTTTTTATGAGCTTCTCCAGCAGGTTTTTCTCCTTTTAATACTTCTGACAATTCATTCTTAAAATCTATTATATTGCCCATTTAGGATTCAGGTTTTATTATTTGGTTTTTTCTTTTATCCATATAATAATAATTTCCCTCATTGTCTTTTAAACGAAGGTAATACTCATTATACTCTTCTACCTGATTAAATCTTAATGGAGTAATCTCCTCTAACTCCTTTGTTACCAAACGAATTTGTTGGTTAAATCTCAATGAATACCCCCATTCATTTAGGGGTGTTATTTCATGAAACATGGTAGGGATGCGCAACTCACCTTTGCGGTCAATTAATCCCCAAAGTCCTTCCAACTCAACTCTTGCAAATGCTCCATTAAAGGTAGTAGCATAATTGTACTGATAAGGTAACATTAATTGTAGCTGTTGGTTCGTATAGCCCCATTTATCTTGTTTGGTAACGGCAATCCAGCTGCTATCATTATACTCATCAATATTTTTAAATATCGCTGGAAAAACTCGTTTCGCTGTAGTATCAATAATTCCCATTTTATCTTTCAATAAGTACTTAGCATAGCCTTTAGAAAATTGCCCAATTATTAAAGCATGCTTAGAGTAATCATAGGCTAAAGGGATTTTAATCTCCCCTCGACAATCGACATACCCATACTTTCCTCCTTTCATAATCAAAGCTAAACCATCAGAAAAATTCCCAATAACTTCATACTCCATAGGCAATATAAAACTGCCACTTTTATCAATTAAGCCAAACAAACTATCTTTTTTGATTCGGCTAACCCCACATTCATTGAATTCTTCTAAAAATTCGTTTTGAATGGGTATTACTTCTCTTCCCTTTGTATTAATAATCCCTTTTAGTTCTTCCTTTTCTACCAAGGCAAAGCCATCTTTAAAATCACTTGCATAGGAGTATATAAGAGGTATGATTTCCATTCCCAACTGATTAACATATCCATAAGCTGTATCGTTTGCTACCATTGCCAACCCAGAATTAAAACTACCCACTAAATCATATTTAAAAGGGACTATGAGTTGATTGGCTTGATCAATTACCCCAAAGTAATCATCCTTTTCAACCACGGCATAACCTTCATAAAATGGTTCTCCATCTGAATACTCAAAAGGAATAATTGCTTTTCCCAACTTATCGATATATCCTAGTTGACCATCTTTGACTGCTAAGGCCAAACCATTTACAAAAGGCTCAACCGAATTATAAATGGGTGCTAACATTACCACTCCCATGGTATCCATAAATCCCCATTTCCCATCCAACTTAAAGGGTAAGTATTCTTTATTAGCCAATTCCATACCTATTTCTAATTCCTGTAAAAAAGGATAATTGGCATATTTTTTTTTAAATTCAGCAATTCGTTGTGCGCTATATTCCTGCATAAAAAGCTTATAAATATTTCTCCATGCCTGATCTACGTTCCTATTTTGAGAATGTTTAGAAATAAATTGCTCGTAACTTTCAATACTTTTTTTTAAGGTTGATAAAATGTAAACTGAATCCTGTGCTTCAAGATTATAAGAGTTTTCAGGATATTCTTTGACAAAAAATTCAAAAGATGCTAAACTTCCACTTTTGGTAATACTTTCATACAATCGTTTTTCATAAAGGTTATGTGCTTCTTGAATTTGTACCGCATGAGGGTAAGTCTCAATAAAATATTCATAAGAACTCACTGAATTTTCTTTTTTCGCTTGGTTGAAAGCAATAGAATCTCTAGAAAAAATCGCATTTTCTTTCCATTGGGAATGGGGGTGTAAATCAATATATTCCTGATAAGCCTCCAAGCTCTCATTATTGATTACCGACTTATAGCGCTCATAATCTATATGAGACTTCCATTCTTGTATCATCAAACTATCGACATTTAATTGTCTTAATTTTTCCCGTTTCCCCTTTTTCATTTGTGGATATTGCTCAACTGCCCTATAAATAAATTTGTAGGCACTATCTAGGTTTGAAAAAGGATTATCTGTTCTTCCATAAATAATACTTAAGCCATAGGAGGAGGCAACAATGTCCTTATTCTGTCTTTTTTCAAACAGCTTTTTTGCTTTAAAGTAATCGTATTCATTTAAAGCTTTATATCCTCTATCTATTTTCCCAGCATAAACTAGTGGGCAAGAGAACAGAATGATTAACAAGGAAATAAAACTTTTTTGAAAAAAGTAATGAGTGGTGTTTTTTTTCATCAATTACTTTATTTTATTATCTTTCATTTTCATGATTATGAATAATTCTATACTAAGATTTGGCTTTTCAACACTCTTGTTGTTTCAGCTAGTACTCTTAATTTCCTGCAAAGATAAGACCTTAAAACAGGAAGAAAAAACAGAAGCAGAAAAAGCTGTTTTTGATCTAGTAGAGATAAAAAAAGAGGGAAAGTTAAGAGTATTAATAGATAATAGTTCTACTTCCTATTTTATTTACAAAGGCACTCCCATGGGCTTTGAGTATGAATTACTATCTCTTTTTGCTAAAGAAATGGGTTTATTGGTAGAAGTTATCCAAATCAAGGATATGGATAAGGTCATTGACGATCTCATTGACTTTAAGGGGGATATTATAGCAGCCGGTTTCACTATTACTAAAGACAGAGCAGAGAAAGTAGCCTTTTCTGAAAGTATTATCTCCTCCCCACAAGTGCTTGTACAAAACATTAATAATGAATTGATTCATTCTCCCGTTGAGTTGGTTGGACATGAGATATTTGTTAGAAAAAACACTTCTTTTTATAAACGATTGCAAAACCTATCGGAAGAAATTGGCGGAAATATTATCATCCATGAAGTTGAAGGAAGTGTTTCTGTAGAAAAATTAATTGAACAAGTTGCCAAAAGGGAAATTTCACTAACTGTTGCCGATAGGCATGTAGCTAAAATAAACCAAGCATTTTACAGTGATTTACATATTAAAACTCCCATAAGTCTCGACCAAAAAATCGCCTTAGCAGTTCGA
>CAZKFN010000046.1:0-10512 GCA_964552035.1 uncultured Flavobacteriales bacterium | reverse complement strand
AGCTATTAGAAGCCATTAATAATTGGTTAGTAGAATTTAAAAAAACTACCGACTTTAGAGTTATTTATTTAAAATATTATGGAAACACAAAACTTTTTAGAAGCCGTTTAAAAAGTAGCTTATTTACTTCTATAAGTGGGCAAATCAGCTTTTATGATGAGCTTATAAAAAAAGAAAGTGAAGAAATTGGTTGGGATTGGAGACTAATATCTTCAATAATCTATCAAGAATCTCAATTTAACCATGAAGCTGAAAGTTGGGCTGGTGCGAGAGGTTTAATGCAGTTAATGCCTAATACTTTAGTGAAATATGGATTGGATAGTAGCCATACTCCTGAACAGAATATTCATGCTGGGATTCAATATCTAAAATGGCTGGATGAACAATTTGAAGAAAAAGTAAGAGATAGCACCGAACGAATTAAATTTGTTTTAGCGGCCTACAACATTGGTCATGGGCATATTTTTGATGCCATTCGATTAGCAGAAAAATATCAGCTCCACTCAGAGTTGTGGGAAGGTAATGTTGCTATAATGCTACAAAAGAAAGAAGAAGCTGATTATTATTTGGATGAAGTAGTGTATTATGGATATTGTAGAGGAAGTGTACCTCTTAATTATGTTCGACAAATTCTCAACAGATATAACGATTACCTCAACATTACTAGCTTGTTGTATAAAGAAGAGTAATTTTTGTTTTAATCATTTTAATAAAAAATATAAAAGTTCTTTTTCTTCTTTCATAAAATTTTTAAGGGCTTAAAGATTTTTTTATCTTGCTCATAATAGAGCTCACAATTACAGTCCTTCCAAAACTTATTTTCAAAACTGCTTTCCCTTGGCATCCCTACAGACCCCGTATAAACAGCATCTTTTATATCAATATATGAAACATCCTCTACAAATATTTCTTCTATAGACATTACTTGACGTTTATGTTTTTCTTTATTATGTTTAAAATTCTACCCATAATTTATCTTATAATATAATAGATTCTTATAGTTTTCAATAGATTTTAGAAGCCCTTCATTATCATTTTTCCTAAAAACCATATAAATAAAGAAATCTGTAGTTTCAACTTCAGTATTAAACGCTTTTTTTCTTTTTAATTCAAATACATTTTTATAATGATAATCTATATTATCATTTCTTTCGATTATTTTACCTATTTCTTCACCCTCTTTAGTCAAGATAAAAATTGTTAAACTATCTTTTTTCTCCAATTTTAAATTATTCTTTTTTATTTGAATGTGTGGTAAATATATCTTATCAGGAACAGGAGTTAAAGCAGCATTAATACCTACCTCAACTTTATACTGAGTGATATATTTATATATATCCCTATTTTCAAAAGAACGATAAGTATAACGATTAAGTTTATAATTAATGGTATTTCTTTTAGTTAAGTAATCAACTTTCCCATCTGAGTAATAAAGAGGAGTCCCATCCTGATAAACAGCATTTCTAAAGCAAGCCTTAATTTTTTGGTATTTCGGTGCTTTTGAGAATACCCTAACCTCTTTTAGTTGATACTGAGCAGGTTTTAGTATAATTATTTCTCTGTTAATAATATCCTTTTTAGTAAGATAAAGGGGCTCAAATGAAATATGTCTTAATATCAAGGTGTCATTTACACCTAATTTTTCAAGAATAACTTTAGGAAAAACTCCATTCAAATCTGTTTGCCAATAAAAAGAACTATTGGTTGAAATTAAAATATCCACATAAGGAATAGGATTTTCTAATTCGTCAACTATAATCTGTGAATATGATATTTTAGAAAAAAATAAATATAATAAAATTAATATTAGACTTCTCATATCAATAAAATTTGTTCTCATTTTATTTTTTTATTTAAATTAAAAAACATCAATTGTTGAAATAACAATTGGTGAATTAAGTTTTGATATTATTTTCTTAGTTTATTAAATGTAATATCCTTACCAAAAAGAACATTTTCCTTTAAATAAAAAACGTCGATTTTTCTTCTTTATCCATTTCAGTAAAGAGAGAGAGAGAGAGAGAAAGGCATTCTTAACAATTTTTTAAACTTGTAAAATAAAGTATGGTTATTTTGTAAAATAAGAATCATTGTCTTTTCAATTAAGATGTAAGCATATAACTCATTCTTAAACTTTCCTAATTTTATGAATTGCATTTAATGCTTTACAATCAACTCTTTCTTCCATGCCTACTTTTCAGTATTGTGGGATAATATAAATTCTTAAAATCTAAATTATTTTATAAATGCTTATTGACATAAATATCTTTCTAAAAATAAATACACTAAAGTCATATAAGCATTCAAGTCCTTCTACTACTTTTGCAACTATGAAGGAAGAAAATGACATTTCGTTATTTACCCTATCCAATGGCTTGAGGGTGGTTCATCAAAAAAACAACAGAGGTGTTGCCCACTGCGGGCTCATGGTTAATGCTGGAACAAGAGATGAATTAGAAGGAGAAGAAGGTTTAGCTCATTTTATAGAACATGCCATTTTTAAGGGTACAAAAAATAGAAGAACTTACCATATACTAAATCGTTTAGACAGTGTAGGCGGAGAGTTAGACGCATTTACTACTAAGGAAATGACTTGTATTTCTGCTTCTTTTTTGACGGAATATTATGATAGGGCAATAGAACTGATAAGCGACATTTGTTTAAACCCAACATTTCCAGAGAAGGAATTAGAAAAAGAAAAAGCTGTTGTAATGGATGAAATTCTAGTTTATATGGACAGCCCAGCAGACCAAATTTATGATGACTTCGAATCTCAAGTATTTCATCAACATGCATTAGGAAATCAAATATTGGGTAAAGTAAAAAGCCTAAAATGCTTTGATAAAAAAACAATTCTCAACTATATGAAGCGTTTGTATCATGCGGACAATATGGTTTTTACTTCTGTAGGAAACATCTCTGAAAAACGATTAAAAAGCAAGTTAGAAAAACACTTTTCTTCTTTGTCAACAACAGAAACGAGTAGTCCTAGATTTCCTTTTACTCCTCAAAAAGTTCAGACCATCAAAATTCAACGAGACAGCTATCAAACCCATTGTATGATGGGGAAGGCCACTTATGGTAGTAATCATCCTAAACGCACTCAACTAAGTTTGCTTAATAATTTATTGGGAGGACCTGCAATGAACTCTATTTTAAACCTTAGAGTTAGAGAAAAATACGGATATACCTACAATATTGAATCCAATTTTGCTACCTATTCTGATGCTGGAATATTTTCGATTTATGTTGCCTCAGATCCTAAGTACATAGAAAAGAGCATACAAGCCATTTATAGAGAATTAAAGGAATTGAGAAATAAAAAACTCAGCAATAATAAGCTTCATTTGGCAAAACAACAACTCAAAGGGCAAATTGCCATTGCTAGAGAAAGTTACAACGTAATGATGTTGAGCAATGGTAAAAATATATTAAGACATGGAAGAGTGAGGACCTTAAAGGAGGTATATCAAAACCTTGATGAAATATCAGCTGATGATTTACAAGAAATAGCTCAAATAGAATTAAATCCCCAAAATTTTAATTTATTATTTTTTGAAGGAAAAGTTAGTGAGTAATCTAATGGCTTCCGCTCTAAGAAGAAAATAAAAGAGATTCATTTAGAACTTGCTAATTCTAAAATTATATTAAGTTTGAAGATGATTAATACTTAATCAAGTCCATTATGGAACAGTTTATGCTTCCTTGTATTAGCAAATTACTTTTCAGCCTGCCCTGTCCTGGCTGTGGAATTCAAAGGGCATTATTTTATATCTTTCAAGGTGATTTGATAAATGCATTATTTATGTATCCTGCCATTTACCCTTTAATTATCTTGGGGCTATTACTTGTGGGTCAACCTTTTTTAAAAATTAAATATTATGGAAAAATGCTCAATATTTCCAGTATAGTAAGTGTTGGCACTATTCTTATCAATTATATCATAGAATTAATAATTTATTTTCAATTTTAATCAACAAAAATCCTTTAACTATGGAACAGAAAAAACTACCAAATTCCAATACCTCCCTTGTTTTGGGTGTCATTTCATTTGTCATTTGTTGTACTGGCATCGGAAGCTTAATTCTTTCGGGCATCGCCTTAAAGTTAGCTAACAAAGACAAAAAACTATATTTAGAATCACCAGAAGAATATTCGAATTATAGTCAAACAAAAACTGCAAGGACCATTGCTATAATTGGTTTAATCCTTGGTGCACTGATAACTTTATGGCTTATTTTAACTTTAATCTCTATAGGCAACAACTGGGAGGAATTCTATGAGGAAATTATGAATACCTATAATGAAGCTATAGAAGACGCGCAATAAAAATCTACTTTATTTGAATTTAAGGAAGAGAATTGCCTATTGAATCTGTGATTATAGAAAGATAAAATCAGTTCAACTACTTCTTGAAATTTCTTATTGTTTTATCAATAATGGCAATGCATTCCATAAGTTGTTCTTCAGTTATTACTAACGGAGGGGCAAAACGAATAATATTTCCATGGGTGGGCTTCGCTAATAATCCATTATCTCTTAATGCTAAGCATATTTCCCATGCTGTAGTACTTTCTTCCGTATCGTTAATTACTATGGCATTCAACAAACCTTTCCCTCTTACCTTTACTACTAAATCTGTACGGTCAATTATTTTTTGCATTTCCGCTCTAAAAAGTTTGCCCAATTGCTCTGCCTTTGATGCCAAATTCTCTTCTTTAACCACTTCAAGAGCCGCCATTGCAACTCTAGCTGCTAAAGGATTTCCACCGAAAGTTGACCCGTGTTGACCTGGTTTAATGACCAACATAATATCATCATTTGCCAAAACAGCACTTACCGGATAAACTCCACCTGAAATAGCTTTTCCTAAAATCAAAACATCCGGTTGAACATCTTCGTGATAGCAAGCCAATAACTTACCCGTACGGGCAATTCCTGTTTGCACCTCATCCGCCATAAAAAGCACTTGATGAGCTTTACATAAATCATAAGCCTTTTTGATATATCCTTCATCCGGCACATATACTCCGGCTTCCCCTTGAATAGGTTCTACCAACATTCCAGCAACATTGTCTTGTTTTAATGCCGCTTCTAAAGCTTCTGTATCGTTGTATGGAATTCGAATAAATCCCGGAGTATAGGGACCAAAATTACCTTTAGATTCCATATCACTAGAAAAAGAAATAATGGTAGTAGTCCTACCGTGAAAATTTCCTTCGCAAACAATTATGTTGGCCTGATTTTCTGGAATACCTTTTTTCTCATAAGCCCATTTTCTACAAAGCTTAATGGCAGTTTCTACTGCTTCAGCTCCAGAATTCATCGGCAAGATTTTATCATAGCCAAAATATTCTGTAGCATATTTTTCAAACTGGCCGAGTACATCGTTGTAAAAAGCTCTAGAAGTTAGGGCTAAAGTTTTTGCTTGATCTACTAAAGCATTGATGATCTTTGGATGAGAATGTCCTTGGTTAACTGCGGAATATGCAGATAGAAAATCATAATATTTTTTACCTTCTGCATCCCACATGTACACACCTTCCCCTCTGTTTAAAACAACCGGTAGAGGTTCGTAATTGTGAGCACCATATTTATTTTCTAAAGCCATGGCTTCTTCCGATGAAATTTTCTTTTTCTCCATAACATTCCCTTTTAATAATGTACTGCAAAAGTATCTATTTTAGATAGCTTAAAAGAAAATTAAAGCAAGATAATGTCTAGCTCTTGGATTCTTTAATTAATAAAGATGCAACAATACCGCCCACTAATGCCAATAGAATTACAACTAGAGAAACCCAGGAAGAAATTGCAACTACATCAATCAGCAACATTTTTACTCCCACAAAACCAAGAATAACCATTAAGGAATAATTAATAAATCTAAACTTACCAAAAAGACTAACAATCAAAAAGAACATAGAGCGCAAACCAATAATGGCTAAAATATTTGATGAAAATACGATAAACTCATCTTGAGTAATGGCTAAAATCGCTGGAATACTATCTAGAGCAAACATCACATCTGAAAGTTCAATAACAATTAGCGTAATAAATAAAGGTGTTGCATATCTTTTAGCATCTTTAATTATAAAGAATTTTTGCCCTTGAATCTCATCGGTAACCCGAAGATGTTTCACCAATTGCTTATAGAACCAACGGTCTTTAGGATGGGTACCCTTGTCTTTTTTTAGCATGGTAAAGGCTGTATAAATTAGAATTACGCCAAAGACATAAATAACCCAATGGAATTTTGTGATGAGTGCAATTCCGAAAACTATCATTACTGCACGAAAAACAATAGCACCAATAATTCCCCAAAACAAAACCCTATGTTGGTATTTGCTGGGGATTTTAAAAGTAGTAAATATAACTGCAATGACAAATACATTATCTATGCTAAGGGAAAGTTCTACTAAATAGCCTATGATATAGTCTAGAGTTGCTTCTGTTGGGGTTAGCCCTGTTGAATTTTCTACCAATTCTTGTTCAAAAAGCCACCATATAACACCAGAAAATGCAAGAGCAAGGCTCACCCAAATGGATGTCCATATTCCTGCTTCTTTAGCTTCAATCACATGGGCTTTTCTATTGGCAATACCTAAATCAATTGCCAAACAAAGAAATACAAATAAAATAAAAGTGCCCCAAACCAACATAAAAATAATTTTCTACAATTTTAGTTATATTTTAATCTAAAACGAGTCTTTTAATTAGAAACTATATTGCCTTTATTATTAAATATAAGTTTATATAGAACAGGACTTGTTGATAAGACCACAATACCAATGATTACATATTCTAAATTTTTCTTTACCCATACATTATCTCCGAATATATAACCTAAAGTTGTGATTCCTCCTACCCATAATATAGCGCCAAATATATTATAAAATAAAAACTTCATTTTATCCATCTTAACAATCCCCGCTATAACAGGAGCAAAAGCACGTACTATGGGCAAAAACCTCGCTAATACAATCGCTAATCCCCCGCGTTTGTTATAAAATTCATGGGCAGAATTCAAATGCTTCTTTTTAAATAACCAACTATCCCTTTTTCCCAATAATAAATGCCCAAACTTATTGCCTATAAAATATGCCGTAAAATTTCCAATGATACCAGCTAGTGAAATAAAAGAAATCCAAAATATTAAATTATAAAATGTATTATCAAAAGGGAAAAAACATTCAGTAACACTAGCTATTAATATTCCTGCAACAAAGAGCAATGGATCGCCAGGAAGGAAAAATCCTATTATTATCCCAGTTTCAATAAAAACAATTAAGGTAATTAAAAACAATCCTCCATTCGAAACTATCCAATTAGGTTCCAATAGGCTTTTCATCAATTCAAAAAGATAATCCATAAGTTATATTTTTATTAAATATAGATTTATTTTTAAAAGGATTAATCATCCATTCTCAAATAATTCCCTTTTAAATCAAATTCAAGTTCTAAGTTATTATTCAACTCAATTTGTTGATAATAATCTTTTAACTCCCAATCGGTTATATCATAATTAGGATAATTACCAAGGACGTATTCCAATATAGCTGAGGGTATTACTGAATTAGGGAGCTTTTTATTACTTTCGATACTGATTATTTCATAAGCAGCATTAAACTCCAATTCAATTTTCCCTTTTAGATGAATATCATATTTGGTTTCTCCATCGTCCTTTTCTTTAAAAGCCTTTGAAATATCATTATTAGGGAAATGAGTTTTCACATAACTTTTTATTTCCTTAGCCACTCTCCATTTAGGGATTCTAATTTCTTCAAAAAGACCGTCATCACTACAAGATGCTATAAAAGCCATCCCAATAATAACTACTATTAGTGTTTTAATTTTTGTTTCCATTATTCTAGATTTCATTATTATTTAACTTTGAGAATACTTCCGTCCTCATTATAAAAAAGGGTTACTTCTTCATTTAACTTTTCAATTTCTACTTTGTAGGTAATTTTATTTCCTTCTGTAATTTTTTCTACATCATCAATTAAATAATTCTTATACTTTGATTTTAGGTCTGTTTTTATTACACGAGGTAAATTTTTACTCATTAATTCCTCCTTATGTTTAATCATCTCCCCATTTTCATTATACCAAACATCGTGATCCAGCCCCCAAGAAGCTTCAAACTCAACTTTGTAAAAATCATACCCTTTCTCCCATTCCACGTCTTTTGCTTTTGAAAATTGATTGTTGAACTTATTTAAAATTATGGAAGGAACTTCACTTCTACTGATTTCTTGTGCAACTGAAATATTTATTATCAAAATGGCAACAAGACTTAATAAAAAACTTTTTATTTTCATGGTTTATTAAATTATTGAGCAAAATAAAACAGCAAATTGGGAAAGAATTGGGAATATATACGAGGGTATAGTTAAATTTATTTAAAAGAAATTATCATACAATGTTTTTTATTTCCATAGATATAAGAAATAGAAAATGAATATAAGTCTAGGATAGCTTTTACAATTGCCAAGCCTAGTCCTGTACCTCCCGAACTGATATTTGATTTATAAAATTGTGCAAAAATGTCTTCTGAATGTAGAGGTTCGTCAATTCCTGTGTTACAAATTTTAATGCCACGGGGTAAAATCTCAATCTCTACAATCCCTCCTTCATAATTATGAAAAATTGAATTCCTGAATAAATTTGAAACAACAATATTTGCTAACTCTAAATTCATTTCAATATTCAAGTCAACTTTTTCAGAAATTAAGAATTGAATATTTTTAAAACTGGCATAATCTTCCAATTCATCTTTTGTCTGTTGAATGACCTCATTCATATTAATTCGTTGACTTTTTATAAATTGTTTGTTTTCAATTTTACTTAAAAGCAACAAAGATTTATTAAGGCGTATCATTCTTTGAATAATTTGATAAATTTCTGTTAGCTCCTCAGCTTGTGCATCCTTTAAACTTCTACTTTCCAATAATAATTCCAATTTATTAATAGCGATTGCCAAAGGTGTTTGTAGCTCATGGGAAGCATTCCCAATAAAACGTTTTTGTTGCTCGTATAAGTTTCTATTTTCAGTAAGAAGAACATTTATTGATTTCTGTAAATCAGAAAACTCCTTAGTTTCTGTTTTTACTTTGGGGATTTCCGGAGTACTTCCAAGCCTATAATTTTCCAGTAAGCTCAATAAATGATAAAAAGGACGCCAAACCCTTTTAAGTACAACATTATTAACAATTATGATTCCAACGATAAGAATCACATACAACCAAATTATATTAAAAAAGAGTGCTCGAATTAGATCCTCTTTTTCAACCATTGAATTTGCAACTTTTAATTCATAGTACTTATCGTCATATTCAAATGCAGTAATTAGCATTCTCACTGGTTCTAATTCAGGAAATAAATCATCCTTATCCTGCATATAAACCTCAGTGTCAACATATAAATCTTTAAAAGAAAGGGCATACTCTTTATCTATTGGTGTAATTGTAAAAAAACTTTCATCAAAATAATTTCTAGATAAAATTGAAGTATCCTTATCAATATTTTTAATAATTAATCCTTTATAATTTTCTAGGCCTTCATCTATACTTCCTTTAATTTCATGAAACATATTGATAAAGAAAATAATTGACCATATAGTGGTAATTGCTAAAATTGAAATGGACAAATACTGGATAGACTGGTTAAGTAATTTCACTTTTCAATTAATTTGTATCCAATTCCATAAATAGATTCTATTATAACATCTGCTTTAGATTCAATTAATTTTTTTCGTAGATTTTTTATTTGAGAATACACAAAATCTAAATTTGCTGCTTGGTCGGTATTATCCCCCCAAACATGCTCAGCCAAAGCTATTTTAGTTACCAACCTATTTTTATTAGCAATAAAATAACCCATAATATCAAACTCTTTTCGATTTAAAGGAACAACTTCTCTATTTATTAAACATCTTCTTGTATCAAATTCAAGTTTTACATTGAAGTATTCTATACTATCCTCTCCATTTAGCACTTTTCTTCTTAATACTGCTTTAACGCGAGCATTAAGTTCCCCAAGATGAAAAGGTTTTGTCAAATAATCATCAGCACCTAACTCTAATCCTTGGATTTTATCATCTACTAAATCCTTAGCAGATATAATAATTACATTCCCTCCCTTACCTTCTTTTTTTAATTCGCTTAAAATGTCTAACCCGCTTCCATCCGGCAGCATAATATCTAAAAGAATACAATCATAATCATATATAAAAACCTTTTCTATAGCCTCTCGGTAATTATTTGCAGTTTCAACAAGAAAGTTTTCTTTTTCTAATGAAGCTTTTATGCTAGCTAATAATTGACGTTCATCCTCTATAACTAATATCTTCATTAAAATCTATTATTTATTTATTCATTCAATAATATCGAATACTTTCTAAGAAATTTTATAACTATATAACTAAGTCCGGATAGCAAGCACATTGTGATTAAAAAAAAATCTGATTCTCCGCAAACACACCTAATATTTTTAGTATATTAGCGCTCAAAA
>CAZKFN010000045.1:0-16282 GCA_964552035.1 uncultured Flavobacteriales bacterium | reverse complement strand
CTCCCATAAAGGAAAGGACAAAAAAAAGAATAATTCTTTCTTATTTAAAAAATAATGTCAATATGTTTCGCTTTTATCATTGCAAATAATTGCATTAATATTAATATATTCGCAGATTACTTATAAGTACTTGTACAAATGACAGACTATAAAAGATTAAATTTGATAATTGGTTGGCTGGTATGGATAGTAGCTGCTATTGTATATCTTGCTACTATTGAGCCAACAGCCAGTTTTTGGGATTGTGGAGAATTTATTGCAGCATCGTTTAAATTGCAAGTAGGGCACCCACCTGGAGCTCCTTTTTTCTTGATTTTAGCAAAATTTTTCACCTTATTTGCACCTTCTCCAGAACATATTGCAATGATGGTGAACTCACTTTCTGCATTATCTAGTGCATTTACTATCTTATTTTTATTTTGGTCAATTACAGGTTTAGCTAAAAAACTAGTTCTTAAAAGTGGTGAATTGACAAAGGATAAGATATTTGCCATAATGGGAAGTGGTGTTGTAGGTGCTTTAGCTTATACTTTTAGTGACTCCTTTTGGTTCTCAGCTGTTGAAGGTGAGGTGTATGCCTTATCATCTTTATTTACCGCTGCTGTTTTTTGGGCAATTATTAAGTGGGAGAGCGTTGCAGATAGGCCTCATAACTTAAGATGGATTATTTTAATTGCATTTCTTGTAGGATTATCAATAGGAGTTCACTTGCTGAACTTATTGGCAATTCCAGCTATAGTTATGGTATATTATTATAAGAAATTCGATGTGACAAGAAAAGGATCTTTAATTGCTTTTGGTTTGTCTATCGTTCTACTTGCTGTAGTTCAATATGGTATTATCCCGGGAACAATAGTTTTAGCTTCAAAGTTTGAATTGCTATTTGTAAATAGTTTTGGTTTACCTTTTAATACAGGATTTGTATTTTATCTTCTATTACTTATAGGATTAGTTGTTTGGGGATTATATAGAACACATCTGAAAGGTAAGGTAATCGCTAATACTGCAATTTTAAGTTTTGCTGTTATTTTATTAGCGTATTCTACTTTTGCAGTAATTCTGATTCGCTCTAATGCTAACCCTCCTATGGATGAGAATAATCCAGAGAATGTATTTACTTTTTTATCGTATCTAAATCGTGAACAATATGGTAGTCGTCCATTGATTAAGGGACAATCATTTAATTCACCTCTTGATGCTCAAAAGCCATATAAAGATGGTTCCCCAACTTATTTTCAAGATAAAGAAACTGGGAAGTATATTATTACAGACGATGGGAAAAATTCTGTGAGGAATTTTGATGAACGTTTTGTAAGCCTCCTACCAAGAATGTGGAGCGATGATGGAAAACACGAGTCCCATTATAAACGTTGGTCTAAGTTTAAAGGAAAACCGATTCAATATAACGATAGAGGACAAGCTCAAACAATTATGACTCCAACCTTTGGGGATAATATGAGGTACATGTTTAACTATCAGTTGAATTGGATGTATTTTCGATACTTCATGTGGAATTTTTCCGGAAGGCAAAATGACATACAAGGGCATGGGAATAATGTACATGGTAACTGGATTAGTGGTATTAAGTTTATAGACGAAATGCGTTTGGGTAATCAAAATAATTTACCTGAATTTATAACGGAAAATAAAGGGAATAATAAATACTATATGCTGCCTTTTTTACTCGGCCTTTTAGGAATGTTTTATCATTTCAGAAAAGATAAAGAAGATGCAATAGTAGTGACCTTATTATTTTTCTTTACAGGTATAGCTATTGTATTATATCTTAACCAATATCCACTACAGCCTCGAGAACGAGATTATGCGTATGTAGGATCTTTCTATGCTTTTGCCATTTGGATTGGATTTGGAGTTTTAGCTTTATATGATTTACTCAGTAAAAAGAAAAGCTCAGCACTTACAGCAATTGGTGTAAGTGTATTGGCTTTGTTGGCAGTGCCAACAATTATGGCTAAAGAAAATTGGGACGACCATAGCAGAGCTAAAAGATATACCGCAAGAGATTTTGCGAAAAATTATTTAGATTCTTGTGAGCCGAATGCCATCTTGTTTACCAATGGAGATAACGACACCTTCCCCTTATGGTATGTTCAAGATGTAGAAGGGTATAGAACAGATGTAAGAGTGGTGAATCTAAGTCTTTTAAATACGGATTGGTACATCAACCAAATGCACCTTAAAGCTTACGAATCAGAACCACTACCCTTATCTATTCCAGAGAAGAAAATTAGACAGGGCACGAATGATTATTTGCCGATTTTTGAGCAAGAAAAACTTGTTGGACATGTTGAAGTGTCTGATTTAGTAGAGTTTGTGAAGAGTGAAAATCCTGAAACTAAAGCCTCGGTTAGTGGCGGACGTAGAATTGACTATATCCCAACAAAGAAATTAAAAGTTACTGTTGATAAGAAAAAAGTAATTGAAAATGGAACGGTTTCAGCAGATATGGCCGATGAAATTGTCGATGAGATTCAATGGACTTTTAATAAGAGTTATGTGCTAAAGAATGATTTAACTATTCTAGATATCTTAGCAACTAATAATTGGGAGCGACCAGTGTATTTTGCTAGTACTACAGGGTCTGGAAGCTATATCGGCCTTGAGGAATACTTTAGATTAGAAGGTATGGCATATCGATTAGTACCTATTAAAAGAAATGACAATAACAGCACAGGTAGCCCAGGGTTTGTAGATACAGACATATTATATAATCGTTTAATGAATCAATTTCATTGGGGTGGAATGGATACGGATGATATTTATATGGATGAAACCAATCGTAGAATGATTATGAGCTTGAGGATTACTTTTGCAAATCTAGCAGAGAAGTTGATAAATGAAGGAAAAAATGATAAAGCAGAAGAAGTATTGGATAGAGCTGTTAAAGTGATGCCGGATAAAACAACGCCTTATGATGTATTTGTATTATATCTTGCAGAACATTATTATAAAGTAGGGGCTGATGAAAAGGCCAATGCAATTGTAAAGCGCTTGGCCGATATATATGAAAAAGATTTTAACTATTATCAAAGTTTAGATCCAAAGTATTCCAGCCAGTTAAATCAAGATAAACAACAAGCTCTAGCTATTTTAAACAGATTGGTAGTCTTAACAAATCAATTGTATCCACAAGAAGAATTAGGCCCAGAATTAAATGACAGACTAGGTTTATATTTTGGTATGAATTGATAATGGTAAAATATTTATTTAACTTCACCATACAAAAATAAAAAAAGAATGAAAAAGTCATATATAACGCTGAGTTTACTTGCTTTGTTTATGCTACTGTTCTCTACCGAAATAAAAGCTCAAGATAGCTTAGAAATTGAAGGAGTGATTTATCATAGTTCTGCACAAGTCAACAATATTGATGCTAAGGTATATATAGACAATACTTTGTTTAAAAACATACAATTACATGATAATAATAAATTGATTACAAATATTCCTTTAGGAGAAATAGTTACAGTTGAGTTTAACGCCCCTGGGTATTATGTTAAACGTATAATGTTTGATACTCATGTGCCGCCCGATTATAAAAAGAAAAGTTTATATTATAAATTTGATGTGGACCTTTATTCTGAAGATGAAATACAGGACATAAATATTTCGGGATTAGACTTTCCTATAGGATTAGTGAAGTATAATAAAAATAAATTTGACGAAAATACACCTTACACAAGAAGGAAAAAATCAGAGCATATCGACATGTTGAAAAAAACAAAAAGAACAAGCTCGGGAAAATAATAATGAAAAGTACTTAACTGAATAGGATTATTTATTTTAAGTGAAACTAATATAAAAAAGGTGGTAAGTATAGAGGAACTTGCTGCCTTTTTTTATGTTTTAATCTAACATTATGAAGAGTAAAATATTAATCATTGACGATGACCTTGATATTTGCAGGTTACTCTGTTCTTTTCTAAAAAGAAAAGGATACGATTGTAATTATAGTACAAATGCTAAAAAAGGGATTGAAGAGCTAAGAAGTGGGAAGTATCAGCTAGTTCTCCTAGATTTTAGACTTCCAGATATGGAAGGCAAAGAGGTTTTAAAGCTAATTAAAGCATTAGACTATTCGATAAAAGTCATCATTATAACAGGGTATTCGGATGTAAAAACAGCAGTAAATTGTATTAAGCTTGGTGCTAGTGAATATGTAACAAAGCCTATATATCCAGAAGAAATACTTCACAGCATAAAAACTACACTTAAAAGTAAAAAGGAAACAATAGGCAACAATTCTTATAACTCTACTTCCCAAAAAGAGTTTGTAATAGGAGAGAGCAAAAGTGCAAAAAAATTACAACAATGGATTAATGTATTGGCACCAACAAATATGACAGTAATTATTCAAGGAGAAAGTGGAACAGGAAAAGAAATGGTTGCTCAATTAATTCATCGAAAAAGCCTAAGAGCGAATAAAGAATTTGTAGCAATTGATTGTGGAGCACTTCCAAAAGAACTTGCAGCCAGTGAATTGTTTGGTCACATCAAAGGGTCTTTTACGGGAGCAATTAACGATAAAATAGGGCACTTTGAATCGGCTAATGGGGGTACGCTGTTTCTAGACGAAATAGGTAATCTCAGCTATGAAAATCAAGTTAAGCTCTTAAGGGTTTTACAAGAAAAAAAAATAATGCGGATTGGAGATACTAAGACGAAGAATATAGACGTTCGTATTATCGCTGCTTCCAATGAGAATTTAGAAAATATGGTAGAAAAAGGTGATTTTAGAGAAGATCTTTTTTATCGATTAAATGAGCTTATGATTGATTTGAACCCACTTCGTGAAAGGGGGGAAGATGTTTTGATTTTTGCTGATTACTTTCTAAAATCGGCCAATAAGGAATTGAATAGAAATGTGATGGGTATTGACAATGAAGTTAAAGAATTAATGAAAAATTATTCTTGGCCTGGGAATTTAAGAGAACTTAGAAATGTTGTTAAAAGGGCTGTTCTTATTTCTGAAAAAGACCAATTAGAACTAAGTGATTTTCCACAGGAGATGACAATAAAGGAGCTAAACTTACAGGAAGATGTTGACGAAGAGAATGAGATTGCCGATTTAAAAACGATTACAGCTAGAGCTGAAAGGAAAGCCATACTTAGAACCTTAAAACATACCAATAACAATAAAACCCAAGCTGCTAAAATTTTAAAAATAGATCGAAAAACACTCTACAATAAAATGGATCAATATAAAATCGAATTTAAAAATTCTTATCAATGAATCTCTTAAAGTTACTTTTAGTTGATAGTACTTCCACCACAGATTATAAGCTTATAAAAAGTAAACTAAAATCTATACCCAACATTAGTTTTGAAATAGACTTAGTGGTTTGTGAGAAAAAAGCTCAAGAAAAATTGACAGAGGATAGTTATGATGGATATGTAATTCGTGAAACTCAAAGAAATGGGAGTGGCGTAGACTTGGTTAAATATGCTAGAAGCATAGGGCTGCAAAAGCCTTTGATTATTATGACAAAAAAAGAGAATCGGGAGAAAGATATGATAGCTATGAATGCTGGAGCCGATGACTATATCGTTGAATCCAAAATGTCAGTTTCTAACATAGAACGCTCTTTGAGATACAGTTATGAAAGATATAAAGCAAGATTGAAAATTGCTCAAAGAGAGTTAAGATATAAAAACCTTTTTGAACGCTCTGTAAACCCGATTGTGATAGTAGATAAGGACTTCTTGATTAATGAAGGGAACCGTGCCTTTCTTCAATTGCTAAGCATTTCATCTGAGGAAGTGGAAGGGCAAAGTATAGGCCGCTTTTTTCTAGATGAAGGAAGGTTTATGGAGTTTAGAAAACAAGTTAAAAGTAAAGGTTTAGTTAAAAAGTTTAAAGCAATTTTGTATAAAAAGGAGAAAAAGAAACTTTATTGTGAAATTACAACCATTACTCAGTTTAATATACAAGATGAGGTTTCCGCTTATCAGTTGATTATTAATGATCTTAGCAAAATTAAAAAACAAGAGCAAAGAATTATAAGAATGGAAAAGCTCGGACTAACAGGCAGGCTGGCAAGAAGTATTGCTCATGAAGTTAGAAATCCATTGACCAACATCAATTTGTCTATGGAATACCTTAAAGAAGAGTTTAAAGGAGACGAGGGGAAAATGGTCTATTTTGATATTGTTGAAAGAAATTCTAATCGAATAAATGAGCTCATTGAAAATTTATTGCAATCTTCAAAACCAACATCTCTAGATATCAAAGAACAATCGATTAATAATTTACTAAAAGAGGCTATTAATCTTGCTAAAGATAGAGCTCGCTTGAAAAGTATACAACTCCTATATGAATTAGGAGATGACATACAACTCTCTTTTGATTTCGATAAATTAAGAGATGCTTTATTAAATGTTTTAATTAATGCTGTTGAAGCAATTGAAGATAAAGGAAAAGTTATCTTAAAAAAGACCATAAATGAAAATAAAGATGAAGTAGAAATTGAAATTACTGATAATGGGAAAGGTATTACTGAAGAAGCATTAAAGAATATGTTTGATCCATTTTTTACAGCTAAGGAAGGTGGTATGGGTTTAGGCTTAACATCAACTAAAAATATTATTTCTCAACACAAAGGAGAGATAGATGTAGAAAGTGAACTGGGCGTAGGAACTACTTTTATAATTACCTTGCCAAAAGCTTAGCTAAATGTTTATGCTTTTAACATCTTAGGTTTACCTTTGTGATATGAAAGCAAAAAAGAAAGTAGCCCTTATTATACTTGATGGTTGGGGTTATGGAAAAAAAGATTATTCTGACGCTATATTTAATGCTCAAACTCCAGTGTTTGATAAATTAATAGCCAGTTATCCAAATGCACAATTATTGACCGATGGTGAAAATGTAGGTTTGCCAAAAGGACAAATGGGGAATTCTGAAGTGGGTCATTTAAATATTGGAGCAGGAAGAGTTGTGTATCAGGATTTAGTAAAAATTAATCGGGCAATTGCCTCAGGAGAATTGGCTAGAAATGAAGAGCTTTTAAAAGCTTTTCAATATGCCAAAGACAAGAATAAAAAGGTACATTTTTTAGGATTACTTTCAGAAGGTGGAATCCACTCTCATTATAATCACCTTATTGCACTTTGTGAATTAGCTAAAAAGGAAGAAATTGAAAATTGCTTTATTCATGCTTTTATGGATGGGCGAGATAATGATCCCCACAGTGGATATGAAACCATAAAGGAACTTCAAAAAGAATTAAAGGATTCTTCTATTCAAATTGCATCTATAATTGGTAGATATTATGCCATGGACAGAGATTTGCGTTGGGAGCGAATCAAACTTGCTTACGATTTAATGGTGCGTGGAAAAGGGGAAGGTAATTCAAATCTTCTGAATGCCGTTCAGCAATCTTATGATGCAGGGGTATCGGATGAATTTATTAAACCTATAGTGCATTTAAATCAAAAAGGAGAAGCGATTGCCCAAATAGAAGAAGGGGATGTAGTCATCTGCTTTAACTTTAGAACTGATCGATGCAGACAAATTACTAGGGCTTTGCATCAAGAAAATTTTCCAGATTTTAAAATGAGGAAAATGCCATTGTATTATGTTACTATGACTACGTATGATGCTAATTTTAAAGATGTAAAAGTATTGTTTGAAAAGAATAATCTTAAAAATACTATTGGAGAGGTATTAAGTAATAGCGGGAAAACCCAATTGCGTATTGCTGAAACAGAAAAATACCCTCATGTTACTTTTTTCTTTTCTGGTGGTAGAGAAGAAAAGTTTAAAGGTGAAAGTCGAATCATGGTGGCTTCGCCTAAAGTGGCAACTTATGATTTACAACCTGAGATGAGTGCGGAGGGAATTACAGAAAAAGTTTTAATTGAAATTGAAAAAGAATCCTCAGATTTCATTTGCCTGAATTATGCCAACCCCGATATGGTTGGACACACTGGAGTTTTTGACGCCATTGTAAAAGCTGTTGAAAAAGTGGATTCCTGTTTGGGTAGGATAATTGAAAAAGGTGTAAAGCACAATTATTCTTTTGTGATTATTGCCGATCATGGGAATGCAGATTTTGCTGTCAATGAGGATGGTACACCTAATACAGCCCATACTACTAATCCCGTCCCTATTCTTCTGATTGATGAGGATTATAAAAGTTTAAAAAACGGGAAATTATGCGATGTAGCACCGACTATCTTAGAATTAATGAGTGTAAGCATACCGGATGAAATGACAGGGCAAAGTTTAGTTGATTAAATTGATGGAATTCCACTTTATTAAGGGTATCTTCCTTTTTTGAAATTAAAATTTAACAAGAATATTTAACTTTAGCTTCCAAAAAATAAAATATGGAAAATATCAATAATTACATTCAAGAAAATAAAGATAGATTTATTAATGAGTTAGTAGAACTATTAAAAATACCTTCCATAAGTGCTGATTCAGCTTATAAAGATGATGTGTTAAAAGCAGCTGAAGCTGTGCGTAAAACTTTGGAAGAAGCTGGTGCAGATAATACAGAGCTTTGTGAAACAAAAGGGAACCCAGTCGTTTATGGAGAAAAAATTATTGATTCTTCAAAACCTACCGTTTTAGTGTATGGGCATTATGATGTTCAACCTGCAGATCCGATAGAATTATGGGACAACCCTCCTTTTGAGCCGGTAATTAAAGATGGCAAAATATATGCTAGAGGTGCAGCAGATGACAAGGGGCAAATGTACATGCATGTGAAAGCGTTTGAGCTTATGATGAAGCAAAACAGCTTGCCGTGCAACATTAAGTTTATTATTGAAGGGGAAGAAGAGGTTGGTTCGGTGAGTTTAGGAGATTTTATTGAAAAGGAAAAAGAAAAGTTAAAAGCAGATGTGATTTTAATTTCCGACACTTCCATGCTTTCTATGGAAAACCCTTCCATTACAACCGGACTTCGGGGTTTAAGTTACCTAGAAGTAGAAGTAGTAGGACCTAATAGAGATTTGCATTCAGGATTATACGGTGGAGCAGTGGCCAATCCTATTAATATATTAGCACAAATGATTGCTTCCTTAACCGATGAAAATAATAAAATTACCATTCCAGGGTTTTATGATAAAGTACGTGAAGCATCCAAAGAGGAAAGAGCTTTAATTGCTGAAATTCCTTTTGATTTAGAAGAGTATAAAAAGAAAATTGATATTGGAGATATTCATGGTGAAGATGGTTATTCTACTATAGAAAGAACGGGAATAAGACCTACTTTGGATGTAAATGGTATTTGGGGAGGATATATTGGAGAGGGAGCAAAAACAGTATTGCCTTCCAAAGCAAATGCTAAAATTTCTATGCGCTTAGTACCGAATCAAGACGAAGAAGAAATCGCTCAATTGTTTAAAAAACACTTTGAAGCTATTGCTCCAAAATCTGTAAAAGTTAAGGTTACGCCCCATCATGGTGCTACACCTTATGTAATGCCTATCAATATTCCTGAGTATGAGGCTGCAAGTGAAGCTATAGAAAAGACTTTTAAGAAAACTCCTGTTCCAGTTCATGCTGGTGGAAGTATTCCTATTGTAGCATTGTTTGAAGAAGTTTTAGGATTAAAGTCTATTTTATTAGGTTTTGGGTTGGATACCGATGCAATTCATTCACCAAATGAACATTTTGGAATTGATAATTTCTTGAAAGGAATTGAAACCATTGTCCATTTTTATGATGCTTATGCCAAGAAAAAATAACTTTAAAAAATACTTTTTCCCTCTTTTTTTATTCTCCTTGATTATTTCACTGAGCTCCTGTGTAAATTACGATGAAATTAAAATTCAGGAAATTAAATCGGTTAGGGTCTTAGAGTTTTCCAATGAAGGAGTACTTGTAGAGGTAGATTTGAAGATTAATAATCCTAATCCGTATGTAGTAACAATAACAGACTCTAAATTGAAATTTTATTTTAGAGATATAAGGGTTGGAAATACATCGATTAAAAATAAATTAAAGCTCAAAAATAATACAACCCAATTGTACATTGTTCAGTTGAAAGGGGATTTTGAGGATGTAAAAATTTCTTCTTTTGGAAACATACTGGGAGTCTTATCATCTTCAAGCAAAGAAATTAAGTTTGAGATTGATGGGTATATTGTAGGGAAAGTGTTTTTGGTAAAACACAAAGTAAATGTAGACTATAAAGGTAGAGTCCCTTTAGAGTTATAATTTTTATTTTTAAAAATAGATTTCATGAGTAATAATAAAGGGAATTCAAACTACACCAATGCTTTAATTCATGAAAGTAGCCCTTACTTATTGCAACATGCTCATAACCCAGTAGAATGGCATCCTTGGTCTGCTGAAATATTAGCTAAAGCCCAAAAAGAGGATAAACCCTTGTTAATTAGTATAGGTTATTCAGCTTGTCATTGGTGTCACGTTATGGAAAAAGAAAGTTTTCAAGATATAGCGGTTGCCAAAGTTATGAATGAACACTTTATTTGTATTAAAGTTGATAGAGAAGAGCGTCCTGATATTGATCAAATTTATATGGATGCCGTTCAACTCATGACCAAACAAGGTGGCTGGCCATTAAACTGTTTTGCTACACCAAAGGGAGAACCTTTTTATGGAGGAACTTATTTTCCAAAAGAAAAATGGATCGGCATAATGCAACAAATTGCTACCTTGTATAAAGAGGATAAAAATAAAGTCTTAGAATATGCCAAAAACCTTACTCAAGGAGTACAGAAATATGATTTAATAAAAAAAGAAACTGAATTGCAAGACTTTCAGTTCGAGACTTTACAAACACCTTTAAAGAGATGGCAAGCTGTTTTTGATAAAGAAAAAGGAGGAAACCAACAAGCTCCAAAATTTCCCATGCCTAATAATTATGAATTTTTGTTGAATTATAATCACTTATACCCCTCAGATGAGATAGAATCGCATTTAAATACAACCTTAAAAAAAATGGCTTATGGAGGCATTTATGATCAAATTGGAGGAGGTTTTGCAAGATACTCAGTAGATAAGGAGTGGAAAGTTCCACATTTTGAAAAAATGCTCTACGATAATGCTCAATTGATAAGTCTTTATTCTCTAGCGTTTCAATGGAGTAGAAATCCAATATACGCAGAAATAGTCAAGGAAAGCATAGCTTTTGTAAATAGAGAGCTGAAAGATAAAAATGGGGGATATTATTCTGCTCTTGATGCAGATTCTGAAGGGGTAGAAGGAAAGTTTTACGTTTGGAAAAAGTCAGAACTTATGGAGGTTTTAAAAGAGGATTACTCCATTGCTGAAGCGTACTTTAATATCGATGAAAAGGGTTTTTGGGAAGGGAGTTATATCCTTTTAAGAGATAAGGAGGATGAAGAACTTTGTGAAGAATTTAATTTGAGCTTAGAGCAATTTCAATCTAAAATAAAAGAAATAAAAATAAAGTTATTTAAAGTCCGAGCCCAACGTATTCGTCCAGCTTTAGATGATAAAATCATCACCTCTTGGAATTCGCTAATGTTAAAATCCCTTTGTGATGCTTATTTGTGTTTGGGCGATGCAAACTATCTAACTATGGCTATTGATGGTGCCGAGTTTCTACTCCATAATCAATTGAGAGAAGACGGAGGATTATATAGATTACATAAAGATGGAAAATCTACGATTAATGGATATCTAAAGGATTATAGCTTTACAATAGAAGCTTTTATTGCACTTTATCAATGCACTTTTGATGAACAATGGTTAGAAAAAGCAATGAATTTAGCCAATTATGTACAAACACATTTTTACGATGAGGAGTCGGGAATGTTTTTCTTTACTTCGGTAAAAGACAAACCGTTAATCGCTCGAAAAATGGAAGTAATGGATAATGTTATACCAGCTTCTAATAGTAGTTTAGCTAAGGGCCTGCATCATTTAGGAATCTTATATCAAAAAGAAGAATTAATGAAACTAAGCAAACAGATGTTATTGAATGTACAACAGTATATTAGCAATTATCTTCCTGGAACATCCAATTGGGGAATGTTGATGTTACGATACTTAAAGCCTTATTATGAGGTGGCTATTGCTGGAGAAAATTCTTTGGAAAAAGCTCTACAAATCAATCAATCTTACATACCCAATAAAATAACTTTAGGACAACTAAAACAAACCTCACAGTTACCTTTATTAGAATCAAAATGGATAGAAAAGGAAACCTTTATTTATGTATGTGAAAATAAAACATGCCAAGCGCCAGTTAATATTGTGAAAGATGCCATAGCACAAATGTTGGGGTAAATGATACGATATCTCTTTGTTTTTATAATCTGCTTTACCCATACTGTTGCAAAAGCACAATTAATTAATCCTGCATCAGAGTGGTTTGAGCTCACTTCTTTTTTTAATAAAAGCTGCATTAAAGAAAACAAAATAAGGGATGTTCATATTTTGATAAGAGATAAAGACGATGGGAAAATTATTGAAGACGAGGGGGTATTCTTGCATTATGAGTTTGATTCTTATGGGAGTTTAATTCGCTCTATGAAAGGTGTAAAGCTTTCAAAAGGAATGGATACGGCAGTGACTAAATTCTATTACAATGAGAATCATCAATTGATTAAGCAAAAGGAAGAACAAGGGAACTTAAGTTATACTACGATTTATGAATATGAAAGTAATCTACCTAAAAGATTGATAAAAATAGACAACAATAAAACCCCTGAAGATACCTTGTATAATCGCAAATTGGAAAGTAGAAAGCAAGGTGGAAGCTTGATAATTAACACCTTAAATAATTCAGGAAAACCTTATCTTAAAGAGATTAAAGAGTTTAGAAATGATACTTTAATCGGGCAACATATCAGCCATGTGTTTAATTTAAGTTTTACGGAAAAAAAATACATTTATGAGGCGGGTGTATTGTTGAAATATATTTATATCAGTCATTTTGATAAGAGAAAGGAAGCTTTTTGGGAATATGCATATGAGAAAGAGTTAATACAGGAAGCTCAGCTATTTGAGGAAGGAGAAAGAAGAAAAAGAAGAGTTTTTATATACGATAAAAATAATTTACCAACTTCTGTTGTAGAGCGAGATTATAAAGAGAAATCCATAAGAATATACTCCTTTCTGTATTCTTATCAATGAGCTGAAGCACAGTATTACATAATGTTCTAAATAATTTAAACCCTAAATATTATCTCAATATATAGTTTCTCATTTTTTAGAAAAATAAAATATTTACCTTTGTTATATATACAATAAAGCCAATAGTTATGCATTTTATTTTAAATCGATTAAGCTCATTTAAAGCTTACTTTATAGCAATTGTTTTAAGTTTATTGTTTCTACAGCTTACCGCTCAACAACCTCAATATTCTTATAGCGTAAATTCAGCTCGACCTTTGCCCTCTTTTATTCCAATGGCAGGATCCCAAGTTAACAACAACACCAATTTACGTTCTCAATGGCTTTATTTCCCTGATGATTTTAGGACAACTTTTCCAACAAATAAAGATATAAGTAGTATTTATTTTAAAGTCTCAAGGGTTCAAAATACAGACTTAATAGATTTAATGGTTGCTTTAAAGCAAGATACCCTAACAACTTTAGATAGTAATACATGGGTAACTGCTCTTGATACAGTTAAGTTTGATTCTACCTTTTTAATAAGGAATTTAGTAGCTAACGATTGGATAAAAATTGAATTAGACAACCCTTTTCCGTATAATCCCAACCTTCCTTTAATTGTTGAGGTGGATCAAAGTAGAGTGAATGGGGGAGTATATCTAGAAGCAAGTGGAGTGCCTTTTAACCCTTCTAATGCCAATGCTATAACTCAAATTTATGGACCTCACCAAAGTTCTACAGTTTCTGGAACGGGATCTTCTTATTCTTTTGGTTTTGATTTGATAGATGGGAAAGTTTCAGATGATGTTGGCGTTTTGGCTATAGATAGTCCTGCTGTTTACTGTAAAGATGGAGTATATGATGTTTATGCAAGCATAAAAAATTTTGGGACCAATCAAGTTGATTCGGTAGATATATTTTGGGAAGTTGAAGGAAGATTAGAAGGACATATAAAACATAGAAACTTATTGGATACAGTTAATGGCTCTTCCCCTTCAACAGCAACTGTATTTTTAGGAACTTACTACTTCGACAAAGCGTTAGAAGTTAAAGTTTATACCCATCAACCTAATGGAGTTAGCGATAATAAAAATGCTAATGACACTTTAATAAGAGTAGTTCGACCTTCATTGAGTGGAAATTATACGGTCAATAAAACAGGTTTAGCTAACGATAGCAATTTTACTTCTCTTACTTCTATGGCAGGATGGCTCAATGAGGTTGGAGTTTGCGGACCAACGGTAATAGATGTTTTTGCAGGCACTTATAATGAGTTTGTTCACTTCAAGGAAATTCCAGGTGCATCGGCAATCAACCATGTATTAATCCGAGGAAAAGATTCATCTATGATTACCGTTACGCACGACGGAAGTAGCTCAAGATCTACTTTGGTTTTTGAAGAAACAAAACACCTTAGAGTTCATGGAATGAGTTTTATTTATACTGGAATGCAGGGAGGTAGAGCAGTCTCTTTTGTTAATGCAGAAAATGACACCTTGAGCAACAGTGTTGTTCAAGTTTCTACTGATAACCCACCTATGGATTTGTATGGAATATTTTTTGGAGGCTCAACGGCTTCTGCCTCAGCAGGATCAAATCATAATATTTTAATAGAGAACAGCAAAGTGACCGGCGGGTATATTGGACTTAGAATGGCAGGTTTAAGCACTGCTTTTAGTATTAATAATAAAATATACAACAACCAAATTGACTCAGCTTCGTCTCTAGGGATTTCTGCATCAAGCCAAGATTCTCTTGATATTGTTGGAAACAGTATTAATGCAGTTGACTTTATTGGAACAGAAGGAGTGAAAATTACTAACGCTTCAAATGTACACCTAAAACAAAACTCTATTCAAGCCAATCAACGCGCTTTAGAGATTAGTAATCAATCGCTTTATGCATCAGTAGAACGAGGAAATGTCATTGAAAATAACATGGTAGTTGGAGGGGGAAGTAGTGTGAATTCTGCCGTGTTTTTATACGGAGTAAATGCTGTAAGTTTTTGGCATAACTCCATATATGCCAAAGGTCAAGCATCGGGGATATCTATAGGGAACTCTGGGATGCAAATAGGTGATTACGATATTAGGAATAATATTTTTACCGCAGAAAATGGCTTTGCTTTTACAAGGCAAACGGGAGCAATTGTCGATACAGCTTTATACGGTAAAATGAATTATAACATTTACCATAAATATAACGATAATGGTAGAGCACTACTTAGAGTTAATGGAGAAGAATATATTAACCTTATGGAATACCAGCGTGCTATTCCAACTTTAAATATCAATTCCTTGCAGGGAAATCCTCATTTTAAAAGTATTGCTGTCCCTGCAGATTTGCATATCATTGGGTCTTATCCAGACGAAAAGGGGGATAATTCTGTAGGCGTAACTATAGATATTGACAATGAATCACGACCAAGTGCTCACGCCACTTATGTGGATATTGGCGCAGATGAGTTTTTCCCAGCTGCTTGCACCTCTCCAATTGTAAAATTAGATAGCATTGAAAAATCGAGTGTAATAGCATATTTTACAAAAAGTGATGTGGGAAATACAATAGAATACACCCTAGTGCGGTGTGGAGTGAATCCATCAAATGTAAATCTTATATCAACTACCTCAGACAGTGTAAAATTTAGTGGACTTCAAACAGAAGCTTGCTATAACTTATATGTAAGAGAAGTGTGCGCTGTGGGAGATACCTCTTTATGGTCTGGTCCTCATAGTTTTTTAACTAAGGATATTCCTTATTATGCTGTTTATGAAATTAATGGAGTTGATAATCTTAGTGGAATTGCCGATTCTATTGGTGTGGATGCTTGGACCTCTGGAATTGTTGTAGGAGAAAATTTACACCCTACAAATGGATTAAGTTTTACATTAGTTGATATGGCTACAACCAAACAAGAGGGGATTCATGTATACAGTAATAATTCATTCCAAATTGAAGAAGGAGATTCTTTAATGCTAAGAGGAGAGGTAAAGCAAAACTTTGGTTTAACAGAATTTCATATAGATAGCTTGTTTAAAATTTCCAATTCAACTTTGCCAACTCCTATACAAACAGATACTTTGGGTGAATTTACAGAGTCTAAACTCATTGAAATAAAAGATTTTGTATTGTTGGATTCTTCCCAAACAGGAACTTATGAAATGCGTGCACACAATGGGAGCGATACCATTACCATCT
>CAZKFN010000044.1:0-16931 GCA_964552035.1 uncultured Flavobacteriales bacterium | reverse complement strand
CATCATTGGTGAAAATCGCACCTCCATCTCCATAACATCCTAAATTTTTGGAAGGGAAAAATGAAGTACAACCAAAATCGCCCATAGTACCCGACTTAGCTACTTTCCCATCTGAAAATTTAAATTCTGATCCAATGGATTGTGCAGCATCTTCAACTACTTTTAAAGAATGTTTTTGAGCTAGTTCTAGAATAGCTTCCATATTCGCACACTGTCCAAATAAATGCACTGGAATTATTGCTTTAGTTTGAGGAGTTATCGCTTCTTTTACCTCCTTTAAATTAATCAAAAAGGAATCTGGATCCACATCAACCAAAACCGGCTTTAAACCTAATAAGGCAATAACTTCTGCAGTTGCAACAAATGTAAAGGTAGTTGTAATCACCTCATCTCCCGGCTTTAAATTTAAAGCCATTAAGGCAATTTGCAGGGCATCTGTTCCATTTGCACATGGAATAACGTGTTTCACATTTAAATAAACTTCCAACTCTTGTTGAAAAGCCTTCACTTCTGGTCCATTGATAAAAGCTGCACTTTCTATAACTTCTTGAATGCCATTATCTATTTCCATCTTAATGTTTCTGTATTGACCCTTTAAGTCAACCATTTGAATGTCTTGCATACTGAATTTCTTTAAGGATGGCGAAGTTAATATTTTTTTGATAAGATTTTGATTAAATATTGTTTGTAATTTTGCAGCAATGATTTCATTTAAACAGATAATTTTCTCCCTTGCCCTTATGCTTTTTGCACAGCTTCTGCTTTTTGCTCAAGTTGAAGATAAAAAAGCTTACTCAGTTGAAAACATCCCTTTTGTTAGATTCCAATATTCTTATCATGCCCCAGCTGGAGATTTTGAAGCAAGATATGGCAACAGTAATGAAGTTGGAGGAGCATTCGGCTTTAAAACAATTAAAAATTGGCTATTTGAAATTGAAGGAGGCTATCACTTTACCAAACAAGTTAAAACACAAGGCTTACTAGATGATGTGCTTAACAAGGCTGGAGATGCAACAGACTCTGACGGTGAGCTTGTAAGAATTACCTATGAATTAAGAGGATTATCCTTTTTTGCTACTGCTGGAAAAATTATCCCCTTAAATCAAAAACAAAAAAATTCTGGTTTGCTTCTCCAAGTAGGTGCAGGGTATTTACAACATAGAATTAAAGTGGATTGGAGAGATGGAAAAGTTTATCAATTTAGCGATGAACGCCTAAAAGGCTACGATAGGCTGCATACAGGTTTTGCCACCAAACAATTCATCGGATATAAGTATTTTGGGAATAATAACATCGTCAATTTTTATGCTGGATTAGAATTTAAACAAGCTTTTACAAAGAATAGAAGGAAATACAATTACGACACTAAATCTTATGATACTGGTAGTAAATTTGATTTTCTTTATGGCATTAGAGTGGGTTGGATGATTCCTTTTAGAAGTAGAGAATCTGAAGAGTTTTATATTTATTAATCTTCAATGAATGAGATTGCTTTATACTTTTTCCATTTTTCTATACCATACTGGAATTCAGATTGCTTCTTTATTTCACCCTAAAGCTAAAGATGCTATTAAAGGTAGAAAAAATCTGCTCCCACTTCTCGAGGAAAAGTTTACTGAAAAGAAAAAAACAATTTGGATACACTGTGCTTCTTTAGGTGAATTTGAACAGGCTCGTCCATTGTTAGAACAAATAAAAAAACAACAGCCCAACAAAAGGGTTCTCTTAACTTTCTTTTCTCCTTCTGGTTACAAGATTCAGAAAAATTATAATGGTGTGGACATTGTCTCTTACCTTCCTTTTGATTATCCAAAAACCGCTAGAAAATTCCTGGAGGTTGTCCAGCCAGATTATGCCATTTTTATTAAGTATGAATTTTGGTTTAACTTTCTGAATAGCTTAAAAAAGAAAAATATTCCTACCTACTTGGCTTCAGGAATATTTTGGCCACAACAACATTTTTTTAAATTCTATGGACGGTGGTTTGCCAAACAACTTTCTGCTTTTAATCACTTTTTTGTACAAAACAAAACCTCAAAGCTACTTTTGCAAGGCATTGGATATCAAAATATCAGCATTAGCGGCGATAGTAGATTTGATAGAGTTATAGAGTTATCGAAAGAGCCCATTAAAGACAAACGATTAAGCACGTTTTCGCCCAAAAACACAGCAATTATATTTGGGAGCAGTTGGGAGAAGGAGGATGAACTCGCTAAAATTGCTTCTAAAAATTTTCATTCTGAAAAGATTATCATTGCCCCTCATGAAATATCTCCTGAAAAAATGCAACAATTAAAAGCTTCTTTTCAAAATGCGATTTTATGGTCGGAAACTTCTAATACTGATGATTTATCTTCCTTTCAAGTTCTCATTATCGATAAAATAGGCTTGCTTTCAAAAGTTTATCGCTATGGGAAAGTAGCCCTTATTGGTGGTGGATTTGGAGCAGGGATACACAATGCTCTTGAAGCTGCGGTTTATGGTTGCCCTCTATTATTTGGACCCAACTATCAGCGTTTTCAAGAGGCTCTCGATTTAATTCAAATTGGTGCAGCAAAAGTTATTCACAATGAAAGTGATTTTTTACAAATGCTTAAAACCTATTTAGAAAATAATACCCAACGAATGGAAGCAAGTGATAAAGCCAAAAAGTATGTTGTTAAAAATGCAGGAGCTACAGCACTTATTTATAATCGTATCTTTCATAAAATCTAAAAACATTTTTCTAAGCACAATCATGTTCTAAGCGCTTGAAACAAAATCACAAATTGTTATAAGTGAATATGCCTAGACAGCTATAAGTTACAATGCAAGAGGACAACCTGCCAAAATATTTTATGCCAACAGCAACAAAACCATAATTAAAACTTATAATGTTTTCACTTTCCGTTTAAAGCGAATTTGAAGCACAAAAAATAGCGGTTATTTAAGAAGATAATTCTTAAATAACCGCTACTGGTTAAATATAACGAAATTAACAATTCTCATCATCAGCTGTAAACCCTCCATTACTATTACTGCAAATTAGCAGGCACTTCGTTGGGTTTTCTTCTAACCAATTGGCTACACATTTTGCAAATGGGAGACCTTTTCCTTCAGAGTCAATTATTTCCGATGAAGGTGGTAAATTTGGATTACTACTTACTACTTACACCGTCTATGTACAAAGTAAACTTATAGTCGTTGCTTTGTGCTATTGGTTCTATTATAAGAGCAGCATTCTCATACTCAGGGTTATCCGCATAATCTTCAGTTAAAAGAGTAACCTCAGCTTCCAAATCTTCAGCTGAAACATTCCATTTAAGGTCATAAGATTTTTTTTCGAAATTTTGTTTTACTTTAGTTGACTGAGATTTTTTAAGCATTTGTTTAGAATGAATATCTTCTTCTGACTCACAACCCACTATTAAAGTAGTTGTTAGGAATAAAAACGAAATTTGTTTAATTAATTTTTTCATCGTTTTAGTTTTTAAAATGAGTTATCGTTTTACAAGTATTCTTAGAGGCTATAAAACTTGCAATATTGCTCAAATTCTTTATGTAAGGAAAAGTTTTACTGGAGTTTTCATTGGTTTTTTATCAAGTGAAAACAAGCTTGATTTGGATTAATTAAGGATTAAAAAAATTGTTCCTCAATGCTGCAGTTTTCATTTCAAATGAAACTGCCTTTCAAATATACAACAAAATATTTAATTATTAACTTTTTTTAAAAATAATTATAGTTTTTCACTCATGTTAAAAGATCAAGAAGTTTTATCAAGAAATAGATTAACTATCACATCCTCTTATTATTCCTTCAAACATTTTGAATTTACAAACTGTGAATTAAGAACAATTTTTTGGTAAAGTGCTATTTTATAATCTGAATTTCTAAGCGTTTCAACTTAATCTACTTATTTATCTTTCCCAACAACTAAACCAACTTCAAACAAGCCTTCGTTAATTTCTTTTTATTAAAACAAACTTTCTACTCAAGATGAAAGTTATATTTACTTATTAGTATTTATGAACTACTCCTATGGCAACAAAAAAATATATGTTTTAGATACATCGGTTATCCTCCACGACCATAATTCTTTTTTAAATTTTGAAGATAATGACATTGCAATTCCCATAACTGTATTAGAAGAATTAGACAACTTTAAAAGAGGACACGGCACAAGAAACTTTGAAGCAAGAGAATTTATACGAATTATCGATCGCTTGTCTGAAGACAAAGATTTACAAAATTGGACTTCTTTAAATGAAAAAAAGAAATCCAAATTCAAAATCATTATCCATACAAATAATATACAATTAGATGCCAACAAGGCTTTTGGTGAAAAAAAAGCAGACCACCAAATTTTAAATGCAACCTTAAGTTTACAGGAAAAAGAAAAGGATAAAAAGGTTATTCTAGTTACCAAAGATATTAATTTAAGAATAAAAGCGAAAGCACTTCAATTGTCTGCTGAGGACTACAACACTGGAATAGTAAAAGATGTAAGTGACTTACATATAAATAAATCAACGATAGAAAATGTACCTAAAGAATTAATTCAAAAAATATATGAAAAGGGTTTTATTGAAGATTTGAGTTTCCTAAAAACAGAAGCTGAAGTTAATGGATATTATATTCTCAAATCTTCAGATGCTTCTGCATTAACATTTTACAACGCCTTAGAAAATAGAATGGAACTTATTTCAAAGCTAACCGCTTATGGAATTAAACCCAGAAATGCAGAGCAAACTTTTGCTTTACATGCTTTGCTTCGTCCTGAGATAAAGTTAGTCACCATTTTGGGAGTCGCTGGAACTGGAAAAACGCTTTTAGCCTTAGCTAGTGCAATAGAACAAAGGAGAGACTTTAAACAAATTATTTTAGCAAGACCTATAGTTCCACTGAGCAATAAAGACATTGGTTATTTACCAGGAGACATTCATGACAAAATCAATCCCTACATGGACCCTTTATGGGATAACCTAAAATTCATTAGGAATCAATACAGTGAAATGGATGCTAAAAACAAGCAGATTTTGGATATGCAAAAAAATGAAAAAATAATTATCACCCCTTTAGCTTACATCAGGGGAAGAAGTTTTTCAGATGTTATTTTTATTGTAGATGAGGCTCAAAATTTAACCCCTCATGAAATAAAAACCATTATCAGTCGTGCTGGAGAAAACACAAAAATTATTTTTACAGGAGATATATTTCAAATCGACACTCCTTATTTGGATGAACACAGTAACGGTTTATCCTACTTAGTTGACCGAGTAAAGGGAAATGAAATTTATGCCCACATCAACCTAGAAAAGGGAGAACGTTCCAAGTTGGCCAATCTAGCTAATGAGTTGTTGTAAGCTTCTCCAAATACTATCTTATCAACTTTAGCTTTGGTATTTTTGCCTAAAAGCACTAAAACAATGAAAAATTTTATTATTAATTGGATTAAAGAGTTTTATTCCATAGATAAATCTGCACCATTAGAAGAGTTAATTAATAACCCGGCTTATCAAAGTCATGAATTTTTGTGGATGTTATTGCTCTTTGCTGGAATGTCTGCTATTTTAATATTTGTCTGGTTTTCAGCACGACAATTAATGTTAGTTATTACAAAAAGCATTTCTAAAAAAAGTAAAACTGCATTTTATGATCTTCTGGTAGAGAAAAAGTTTTTTAAAGCTTTAGCCATTATTCCCACTCTACTTTTAATGAACAACTTTTATTCAATTGTATTTTTCTCTTACCCCAACGTACTTGACTATCTTATTCGCCTCAATGAAGTTTTATTTATTCTAGCTATTTTAGTAAGTATTCGAAGGCTATTAAATGCTTTAAATGTAATATTAGAAAACAAACCTTTACTTAAAGATAAACCTATTGGTGCTTATACTCAAACGGTAAAATTGGCAATTACCATTGCCTTTGTTATTATTCTTTTATCTGTTATTACTAAGCAGTCGCCACTTTTCTTTTTAACCTCTTTAGGGGCGATGACTGCTATTATTTTATTGGTATTTAAGGACACTATATTAGGATTTGTAGGAAGTATCTTAATCTCTGCCAACGATATATTGAGAATTGGGGATTGGATAACTATGGAGAAGTTTGGTGCCGATGGAACTGTACTTGAAATTAACCTTACAACGGTTAAAGTTCAAAACTTTGACAAAACAATAACAACCATTCCAACTTATAACTTTATATCCGATAGTTTTAAAAATTGGAGGGGAATGTTTGAGTCTGGTGGGAGAAGAATTAAACGCTCTGTAAATATAAAAATAGACTCCATTAAGTTTGCAGATAAAGAACTAATTGAAAAGCTATCAAAAGTTAAGTTATTCTCTGACTTTGTATTGGAGCAGCAAAAAGAAATTAAAGAATACAATAAAGAAAATCATCTGGATGACGAATATCAAATTAATGCTAGACGCCCTACTAATATTGGACTATTTAGAAGATATATAGAGTATTATTTAAAAAACAATCACAATCTCAATCACAATTTATCATTAATGGTTAGACAATTACAAGCGGGTTCTAAAGGACTTCCTATAGAATTGTATTGTTTTACAAAAAGTACAACTTGGGTTATATATGAGAATGTAATGTCCGATATATTTGATCATTTATTTGCAGTTGTTGATAAATTTGACTTAGAAATTCATGAAGAACTAACGGGTTCAGATTTAAAAAGCCAATCTGCAAACTAATTATTTAAACTTGATCAGCATTATTTATTAAAACAATACCTCAGCTTAATTGTATGTTTTTATCTTATTGTTAGCTTATAAAGAAGAATGAGACAAATAAAAAAAGGAACAAAGTTATACAGCATTATCAACTTAAAATGTCCTCACTGCCATGAAGGGGATTTCTTTAAAAATAATAATTTCTATAACTTTAAAAGTCCTTCTGCAAGCTTTGATGTTTGCCTTAAATGCAATAGAAGGTTATATATAGAACCTGGTTTTTATTATGGAGCCATGTATGTTTCTTATGCAATGGGAGTTGCACATGCAATTACTTTATGGGTAGCACAAATGGTTTTAGGGATTGAAGTGAAATATTGGACGTTAGTTATTTTTGTGGCTCTTACCTTATTGGCTGTAACTCCATTTTATTATGGTATGTCTAAAATAATTTGGGCCAATATGTTTTTAAATTACAAAGGAATTGAAAATGAAGAATCTTAATGCAAAAGAGTTTGAAGAAAGTATAAGCAAAGATAAGCAAGCAGTTATTATCGACGTTAGAACTCCCCAAGAGGAAGTAGAAGGGAAAATAGAAAATGCTATCTGCTTGAATATAATGAACCCCTCATTTATAGAGAAGGTCAAAAGTTTAGATAAAACCAAGCACTACTATGTGTATTGTAGAAGTGGTGGCAGAAGCGCAACAGCCTGCGAATTTATGGAAAGTCTAGGATTGACTGCAACAAACTTAGCAGGCGGTATCCTTGCTTGGAATCAGATGAAAAGCGTATAAGCTGAAAAGCATTTCTTAACTTTACAACAAATGACTAAAGAACAAAACGAAGCAATTAAAACCGGTAGTAGCCTACCTATTATGGAAAACTTTTACACCTTACAAGGAGAGGGCTATCACAGTGGAAAAGCTGCTTATTTTATTCGCCTTGGCGGTTGCGACGTAGGTTGTCATTGGTGTGATGTTAAAGAAAGTTGGGAGGTAGGAAATCACCCAGTTCTTACCGTAGAAGAAATAGTAGCTAATGCTCAAGCTCAAGAAAGTAGATTTGCAGTTATTACCGGTGGAGAGCCTGTGATGTATCAACTGGATTACTTATGTAAAAAACTAATAGAAGCAGGATTTTATTTAGCTATAGAAACCTCTGGAGCCCACCCCTTAAGCGGAGATTGGCATTGGATTTGCTTATCTCCTAAAAAGCTAAAACACCCAAAAGCTGAGTTTTATAAAAAAGCCAATGAATTGAAAGTCATCATATATAATCAACATGACTTTTTATGGGCAGAAGAACAAGCAACTAAAGTTAATGAAAAATGCAAGTTATATTTACAAGCAGAATGGAGTGTTAGAAAAAAGATTTCACCTCAAATAATAAAATATATTAAACAAAACCCAAAATGGCAATTAAGCATACAATCTCACAAGTATTTAGATATTCCCTAAAATCTACTCTATTTTTTTTATTCTTCTCTCTATTTTCCCTGTGTATTCTAGCACAAAACTTTACAATTGACAATAAAAAAGCTGTTAAACAATTTCAAAAGGCTGAACAACTATTTAACCAAGGGGATAGTAAAACAGCAGAATCAACAGTAAAAAAAGCTATAGCTATTGAAGCTAACTTTATTGAAGCCCATACACTTTTAGCATACATCTACATAGAACAAAAGAATTTTGCAGAAGCTAGAAGTCAATTTAAAAAGGCGGTTAACATTAATCCCACAGCAATTCCCCAAAATCTATTTATCTTAGGAGAAATGGAAATGGATAATGGGAATTATGAAGAATCTGAACGAGCTTTCAAAGCCTTTTTACAAACAAATCCAAGACATAATGAACAAATCAAGTGGGTAGAAAAACAACTAAATAACATAAAGTTTGCTGAAGCAGCTATGGCTCACCCACAACCTTTTGAACCTAAAAATATGGGCCCAGCAATAAACAGTGAACATCCTGAATATTTTCCTTCTTTTACAGTAGATGGGAAAACCATCTTGTTTACAAGACAGCTCTCTAGTCAAGAATCTCCTATTGGATATAACGAAGATTTTTACATTGCCCATAAAAATGAAAAAGGAGAGTGGGAAAGAGCTAAAAACATAGGTCAACCTATCAACACGGCCCTTAATGAAGGAGCTCCGAGTTTATCAGCCGATGGGAATATTCTATTTTTTACGGCCTGCGAATTGTATGGTGATTATGGCGGAAAAAGAACCGGCTATGGAAGTTGTGATATTTTTATAACAGCTAAAGGGAAAAACAACAAATGGTCTGAACCACAAAACTTAGGCCCCCCTATCAATACAAACCATTGGGAAACTCAACCTTCATTCTCCTCCGATGGAAAAACGCTTTACTTTGTGAGAGGAATGAGAGATAGAAGCGGAAAGCAAAATGGAGATATCTATACCAGTATTTTAACGGATGAAGGCTGGAGCAAACCAAAACCACTTAGTAACGTTATAAATACTCCCGGAAATGAAGAGTCTGTTTTTATACACCCCGACGGGAAAACTCTATATTTTTCTTCTGACGGACACCCGGGAATGGGTGGGCTAGATATCTTTGTCAGTAAAAAAGATCAAGAAGGAAATTGGAGCACTCCCATAAATCTTGGATACCCTATTAATACTCATAAAGATGAAAATAGTTTAATCGTTTCTCCCGATGGGAGAATAGCCTATTTTGCTTCTGATAGAGAAGGTGGATATGGAGATTTAGATTTATATACTTTTGAATTAACTAAAGAGCTTCAAGCTGAGCCTGTGAATTATTTTGCCGGTAGAGTTTATGACAAAGAAAGCAAGAGAACTCTTTCTGCACGCTTTGAGTTAATTGATTTAAAAAATGGAAAAACCACTGTTCAATCTTATTCCAACCCTGATGGGGAATTCTTAATTGCCCTACCCATAGGTAAAGATTATGCTTTGAATGTTGAACATGATGGATACCTCTTCTTTTCTGAAAACTTTTCTATGAGTGCTAATATCAGTAATGAACCCTATCATAAAGATGTACCTCTAAGTCCTATAAAAGTTGGAGAAAAAATTATTTTGAAAAACATTTTCTTTGAAACAGCAAAATATGCCCTAAAAGATGAATCTATGGTAGAATTAAATAAGGTGGTTCATTTTTTAAAAAAGAACACTTCTGTTAAAATTGAAGTTAGTGGACATACGGATAGTGTTGGTGGAGATAAAGACAATCAAATTTTATCACAAAATCGCGCCAATTCTGTCGTAGAATATCTAAAAAGCAAAGGCATTGAGCCGCATAGAATTATAGCTGAAGGCTATGGTAAAACCATGCCTATTGCTGACAACAATACTTCTGAAGGTAGAGCACAAAACAGACGTACTGAATTTAAAATATTAGAACTATAACTTTTAAAACAACTTCAATGTAAGTTAATGATGAAAGCTATAAAATCCTTATACAAATTGATTATTTTTGAACCCTTTTAAATTTATTAAGCATAAAATATGAATCTATCAGCTATAATTTCAATTTCAGGTAAACCTGGATTATCGAAAATTGTTTCACAAAGTAGAAAAGGAATTATTGTAGAATCCCTAATTAACGGCAGTCGAACTCATATTCACGGTGCTGAAAGAGTTAGCTCCCTAGAAGACATAAGCATTTACACCTATGAAGAAGATGTGTTGCTTTCCGAAGTTTTTCAAAAGATGAAAGAGTTTTATAAGGGTAAAGAATCCTTATCTCATAAATCTTCAGCAAAAGAACTTAACGAGGTATTCAAACAAATTTTGCCAAATTACGATGAAGGACAAGTATATAATTCCGATATTAAAAAGGTATTTCAATGGTATAATCTTCTTTTAGAAAAGGGATTACTAGAAGAAAGTAAGGAAGAAAAAGAAGATCCTAAAAAGGAAGAAACAACTGCCCAAAAAACTGAGAAAAAAACCCAAGAGGAAGAGGAATAACCTTTAGCTAGAAAGTCAAATTTTAATATGCAAAGCATAAAACCTAAAAAACGAAATTTTGTAAGTCCACAAATTGAATTTAAATGGGAGAACATCCAACCCTATCTGGATAATTTAAAAAATAGACCTATTAATAATCTATCCGATTTGCAAAAGTGGATGAAAGATAGAAGTGAGTTAAATGAGGTTCTCTCGGAGGAGTTAGGTTGGAGGTATATTCGCATGAGTATTGATACTACTCATGAAAAGTTTCAAAAGGATTTCCAATATTTTATTCAAAATATAAACCCTCATTTGGCTCCCTATGATGATTTATTAAATAGGAAACTCAATGATTCAAGATTTAAAAGTGAATTAGAGAAAAATCCAGATTTTAAAATTCCTCTTAAAAGAATACAAACCAACATCGAGCTTTTCCGTGAAGAAAATATTCCGCTTCAAACAAAGTTAGAAGAAGAGTCTCAAAAATATGGTGCCATTGCTGCTAAAATGACCGTTGAAATTGATGGAAAAGAGCACACTCTTCAGCAAGCTTCGAACCTTCTAAAAAACACAGATAGATCGGTTAGAGAAAAGGTTTATACACTCATTCAAAATCGCCGACTTGAAGATAGAGAAAACCTCCACCAACTTTTTGATCAACTCCTAGATTTAAGGCAGCAAGTTGCTGATAATGCTGGTTTTGATAACTATAGAGACTATATGTTTAAAGCTATGGAGCGCTACGATTACACTCCTGAAGATTGCTTTAAATTTCATGAAGCTATAGCTGAAAAAGTCGTTCCTCTCACAGAAAATATCGATAAAATTCGCAAAGAAAAGTTAGGTGTTCATAATTTACGTCCGTGGGATGTAGCAGTTGACTTTGAGGGGAAAAAACCATTACATCCTTTTAAAGATGGAGAGGAATTGTTGCGTAAAACTATAGCTTGCTTTGATTTAATTGACCCGTTTTTTGGGGATTGTCTAAAGCAAATGAAAGAAAAGAAACACCTGGATTTAGAGTCTAAGAAAGGAAAAGCTCCTGGTGGATTTAATTACCCTTTATACGAATCCGGTTATCCTTTTATATTTATGAATGCAGTAGGTGCCATGAGAGATGTTACCACCATGATCCACGAAGGAGGACATGCTATTCATTCGGTGTTAACTCATCCTTTAGAGTTGGTGGAATTTAAAAGTATGCCTTCAGAAATTGCAGAATTGGCTTCTATGAGCATGGAGTTAATTAGCATGGACAATTGGCATGTGTTTTTTGATGAAAAAGAAGACTTAAAAAGAGCTAAAAGAGATCAACTTTTAGATGTACTCACTGTTTTACCTTGGGTGGCTACCATAGATAAATTCCAGCATTGGATTTATACACATAAAAATCACAGCCATGAAGAAAGGGAGGCTGAATGGTTAAAGTTAATGCATACCTTTGGCTCAGAGCTTCTTGATTGGAATGGTTTAGAAAATTTTAAAGCCATTAACTGGCAAAAACAACTTCATTTATATGAAGTGCCTTTTTACTACATAGAATATGGTATGGCTCAATTAGGAGCTGTTGCAATTTGGAAAAATTATAAGGAAAATCCAAGCAAAACCATACAACAATATAAAGATGCACTTTCATTGGGATATACTAGATCCATCCATGAAGTGTATGAAACTGCAGGTATTAAATTTGATTTTTCAAAAGAATATGTTGCAGAATTAATGGAATTCGTTTACAGTGAATTTCAGAATTACTTAATTGATTAATAAAATGGAAAACGCAGCCTTAAATGCAATTTCACCTATTGACGGTAGATATGTAGGAAGAACTAAAACCCTACGTCAATATTTTTCAGAATCGGCATTAATACGATATAGGGTTAAAATCGAAGTAGAATATTTTATTGCACTTCATGAATTTTCTTTGCCTCAATTGACTAAGCTCAGTACTGAGGAAATTAATCAACTACGTGATTTATACCTTAATTTTAATGCGAAAGATGCACTTCAAGTAAAAGAAATAGAGAAAGTAACTAACCACGATGTTAAAGCAGTAGAGTATTTTATTAAAGATCAATTAAAAGATACTAGCTTAGTTCAAAATTTGGAGTTTATTCATTTTGGTTTAACTTCTCAAGACATCAATAATACTGCTGTTCCTTTATCTTTAAAAGAAGCTATGCAGCAAGTGTATATTCCTTCTTTAAAAGAAACTATTAGCCAACTAAAAAATTTAGCTCAAAATTGGAAAAACATCCCAATGCTAGCTAGAACACATGGTCAAGCAGCATCTCCAACCAAGCTAGGAAAGGAAATTCAAGTCTTTATCGAACGACTAGAAGTACAATTAGAATGTTTAAATCAAGTTCCATATTCTGCGAAATTTGGTGGCGCTACAGGAAATTTTAACGCCCACCATGTTGCCTTTCCAGAAAAAAATTGGATTGATTTCGCGAATAATTTTGTCAATAATATTCTGGGATTAGACCGCTCTCAAATTACTACTCAAATTGAACACTACGACAATTTAGCAAGATTATTTGATGTTTTAAAACGCATTAATAATATTCTAATAGATTTAGATAGAGATATGTGGACCTATATTTCTATGGATTATTTCAAGCAAAAAATTAAAGAAGGGGAAGTTGGTTCTTCTGCTATGCCTCACAAAGTAAATCCTATAGATTTTGAAAATTCTGAAGGAAACCTTGGACTTGCCAATGCCCTTTACGAACATCTAGCTGCAAAACTCCCTATCTCAAGATTACAAAGGGATTTAACCGACTCCACTGTATTAAGAAACATTGGCGTTCCCATTGCACATAGTTTATTGGCTTTAAATTCCTTACAAAAAGGCTTAGGGAAATTGTTGATAAATGAAGCCGTAATAGCTGACGATTTAGAGCAACATTGGGCAGTAGTAGCTGAAGCAATTCAAACGGTTTTAAGAAGAGAGAATTTTCCAAACCCTTACGAAGCACTTAAAAATCTCACTAGAAAAAATGTCCTCATCACAGAACAATCAATTGCTGAGTTTATCGATAATCTTGATGTTTCAGATGAAATTAAAAAGGAATTAAAAAAGATAACTCCTTATAATTATACGGGTGTATATTAATTGATATGCTCTTTTATTAAGATAATAATTCACAAAGTCAAGGGTATACTTTATAAATCTTGTCGTTCTTTGGTAGCTTCAAGAGTATACTTCTGCTTTTAATTTTGAGAAAAATTCCCTTTCTTTCCATATCCATAAAGTTAAAGTTACAAGAATTGTAAACTTTCACATCGTTCTATATTTTGGGAGTATTATCATAGGATGATTGGGTTTTTGATTGCGAGTGCTTGTTGATCTATACGTTTTAAGGAAAAAGCACCGACTTTATCAACTTCGGGAATAAAACTTCCATTGTCGAGAATGAGGAATATTGCTGTTGATAAAAGACTTCATTACAGACAAATATAAAGAAAAGTATTTTATTTTTTCAATTTCTTGGAGCAAAGATAGGAAAGGGGAAAACGGACAAAAAAGGGCAGAAAAAAACCCCGAACTTGCGGGGCTGTATTTTTAAATCTTCTTATTGAAAAAACTTTGTCGCCTTCCTTTATCTCCAACACCTAAGAATAAAATGTTACCGCTCTTATTCCATTTATTATCTATAATCAAATCTCCCTGAATTGTAAGGGCTATTCTTATTCTGTTAACATTATACTTGCCATAAATGATTGGAAAAAGTGGGGGAATTTCTTTTTTATCATTCCTTAAAAACACTTCATAATATCCTTTCTTTGTAAAAGTTCCTTTAAATGATTCCTTTTTAAATTTCTCTTCATTGTCTTTGTAAGATAACTCTAACTCTTCTGAACCATTAAATTTTACCGATACACTATCTGTTCTTATATTGTAAATTTCAAACAAGTCAAGCAAAGTAGGAGAACCATACCTACGCCCATTTACTTTAAATGCAATGTTATCAAAAGTTCCAGATAATTGAGCGTTAAAATAATTAACTTTTGATTTTCTTATGCTCAATACTGTTCCGCATGAGCATAGAAAAAAAATTGCCAATATTAACGTTACTGTTTTTGTCATTAGCATTATTATTTTTTAACGGGTTATTTGGAATGAATTTTCAGCAGTTGATCTAAAACGGTCAATTCCTATTAAATCATGGATAGCATTTTGCGACCACATTTGACTTTGTCCTGAATAATCAAACCGAATATTGCCTATTCCCGGATCATTTTCAACTCTTATATTAGCACCTTTAATAGCTCTTATCGCTTCAAATACATGACCCAATGTTCCTGACTTAACAAAACCAACATGACTGAGTATAGATCGAGATTTAGCATTACAATTGCTCATCTATTTGATTTTAATTATCAAATGTGCTATTTTAATCACTCCGATTGGGTATAGTAACATTCCTATTGTATGAATTATTACAACAACCGCAGTAGTTTTGAGATTCAACCGGTGAAGAATAAAATCGATTGCGTCTATCATGTAAGAAAGTGAGAAATTAATCAAATACACCAAGTATGCGACTTCGAATTTAAATACCGCAACTAATAATATAACTACAATTAAATAGAAGGCAGGTAACACATAGATCAAGTTACTTCTAATCAATATTATAAAGAAAAATAATAAAGAAAAAACGAAAGGGGAATACATTCTTTCATACTACACCATATTTGTTGTCCAACCAAACTCAAAACATTTCACGGCAACCTCACCAACAAAGTTAACTGTGATTAGTATTAAAAAAACAGCTAACGCCAATTTAGCTTTATCAAAATTTGACATAACCGATAAGTTAAAACTGATAATCAAAAATAATAAACTCCATTAACTTTATTATGGCAACTTTGCATAATGAACGAACAACAGCAAGTCCTCAAACAATTGGTTAGCATGAGAATGCCTTTTGGCAAATACAAAGGTAGGACAATCTGCAACTTGCCTGAGCCATATTTGGTTTGGTACAGACAAAAAGGATTTCCAAAAGGAAAACTCGGAATGTTAATGCAAACCATTTATGAGATAAAGTTGAATGGATTGGAGGAGTTATTGGAGCCTTTAAAAAGAGAGACATGATTTTAAATCAGCGCCTTGTGGTTTGATAAGTATAAAAAATCATTATATTCATTAAAAATATGAATTATTAACTAGGATTTTAATTATGAAAAGTGTAACAAAAATTTTAATTGGAATCTCAATTTTGATAAGTCATTTGTCAGCTCAAAACACTGATTTAGCAGTAATTTGTAATGATGATGGAGATTGTATTGAATATTCAAGAGTGAAACCAACCAATGGCGATTGGAAAGATGCATGTTGTTCGGATTTTGATTATGATAAATCTACTTTTGATTGTACTGATGACTGTGGGGACAGTGATGATGGTGAGGAAGATGGATATGAAAATAAAGATTTCAGTTCTCTTCCGTCGACATTTAATATGCTAAACGGCAACAAGTTGTGGGTTTTTGATAGTGAAGGAAATCAAAAACAAAAAAATGTTACTGATTCTGCTTTTATAGCTTCAATTGATAATAATGTTTTTAATAATCCTGATTTTAGTCATATTTCAATTAAGATTAATTCAAATACTTATGCAGTGGTTGGTAATGATCCTAATAATGGTGATAATAATGATGCTGGTATTCTGCAAGCATGTATCAATGGAAGGTGTGTTGAAATTACTAGACTTAAATATCACGGTAGATGGCACAATGCATGCTGCAAGGATTTGTCTGGTTCTCAAGTGATTGACTGTACAGATGATTGTGGTGGGGGTGATGGTGGATTAGTTGACGGTTCTAATATGCCACCAGATGTTCAAAATCAACCGGAACATTTTTTGACAGCTAATAATCGTAAGATCTGGATAATTAATAATGACGATAACTCAATTAGCAATTATACATATCCAATAGGAGGTTTAATTTATAATAAAGTAACTATTATAAGTGATTATTCATTTATTGATGGAATTAATAATGATGGAAGTTTACTTGAATATGTTACAACTAACATAAATGATACTTTATATGCAATTATAGAAAGTTTTGACACTTCACAATTAAGAGGAAAAATTAATCCTAAACCACTTTTAGATTATTTGAAAAAGAAATCTGGAATAAAGCTTTTTCCAAATCCTACGCAAATTAATTCAAAAGTGTATTTTCAGGCACCCAAGAGAAAAGTGAAAAAGATACAACTAATAGATTTGGCTAGTGGAGTTAAATATAAAGTTACTTTCAAAAAAATAGATAACAACAAAGTCTCATTTATAGCACCAAAT